>CAZBUU010000074.1:0-16374 GCA_964495125.1 uncultured Rubrivivax sp. | reverse complement strand
CTTATCGCTGTCATCACGCTAAGGCACCTGCTCAGGGAGGAAAAGCAGGGAACGAAAGCCTCGCGGCTATCATTCGCCGACCAATGTAGCAGAAATTGTTTCCTGCGCCACCGCGGTTCTTCACCGTGGAACCGCGCGGTTTTCGTGCCTCAGGAGGGCCCGTGATCCAGCCGCCGCCGTACCCGTCCAGCCGTCCGCGCCGCCTGCGCCGCGACGCTTTCACGCGTGCGCTGGTGCGCGAGCACCGGCTGGCGCCGGAAGACCTGATCCTGCCGGTGTTCGTGCTCGACGGCCAGGGCCTGGAACAGGACGTGGCAAGCATGCCCGGCGTGAAGCGCCGCAGCGTCGACGGGCTGTTTTCGGTGGCCGAGGAATGCGTGGCGCTGGGCGTGCCCGTGATGGCGCTGTTCCCCGTCATCGAGCCTTCGCTCAAGACCCCCGACGGCCGCGAGGCCACCAACCCCGAAGGCCTGGTGCCGCGTGCCGTGCGCGAACTGAAGAAGCGCTTCCCGGGCCTGGGCGTGCTCACCGACGTGGCGCTGGACCCTTTCACCAGCCACGGCCAGGATGGCCTGCTGGACGACACCGGCTACATCATCAACGACGCCACGGTTGCCGTGCTCACCAAGCAGGCGCTGGTGCAGGCCGAAGCGGGCGTGGACATCGTGGCGCCCAGCGACATGATGGACGGCCGCATCGGGGCCATTCGCTCTGCGCTGGAGTCGCGCGGCCAGATCCACACGCGCATCATGGCCTACAGCGCCAAGTACGCCAGCGCCTTCTACGGCCCCTTCCGCGACGCCGTGGGCTCGGCGTCCAACCTGGGCAAGGCCGACAAGAAGGTCTACCAGATGGACCCGGGCAACACCGACGAAGCCCTGCGCGAGGTGGCGCTGGACATCGCCGAAGGCGCCGACATGGTGATGGTGAAGCCCGGCATGCCCTACCTGGACATCGTGCGCCGCGTGAAGGAGGAGTTCCGCGTGCCCACCTTCGCCTACCAGGTGAGCGGCGAGTACGCCATGCTCAAGGCCGCCGCCGCCAATGGCTGGCTGGACCACGACGCGGTGATGATGGAATCGATGCTCGCCTTCAAGCGGGCCGGCGCCGACGGCGTGCTGACCTACTTCGCGCTGGACGTGGCGCGCAAGCTGCGGCTGGCCTGACGGCCCGGGGAAGCGCCGCATGCGCGTCTTCCATCTCAGCGCCGAGCACTTCGTCGAACTCGACGGCCTGCCCGAGGCGCTGCCCGAGCAGGGCTTCCTGTGGCTGGGCAGTGCGCGCCGCGAGTTCGAGGTGCGCACGGCCGAACTGCAGGCGGCACTGCAGCGCTGGACGGGCGGGCAACTCGTGGACCTGCATGTCAGCGACCTGCTGAACCAGCAGCTTCCCAGCCACTTCGACTACACCTCCTGGTACGACATGATGGTGTTTCGGCGCCTGGCCGCCGGTGCCGGCACGGAGGCCCTCTTCATCAGCGACGAGAAGGGCACCGCCGCCACGGCGCGGCGCGCGCTGGCCGGCATCGACACCAGCCCCGTGGGCTTCGCGGTGTTCGACCGCATCCTGCTGACCGTGCACCCGACCGACTGTGCCGTGCGCGACCACTTCGCGCAGCGCCTGACGGGCCTGGCCGCCGGCGGCGAGAGTCGTGGCGCGGCGCGGCTGCCGGCCCACCCGGCCGACCTGATGCTGCGCATGGTCAACCACATGGTCGACAGCTACCTCGACCTGCGCCGCCTGCTCACGCGCCAGTTGGGCACGCTGCAGGCCGAACTGTTGGACCCGCGCAGCCGCTTCGCAGATTGGCAGGTGCTGCTGGAGTCGCGCAACGCGCTGCATCTGCTCGAGGACACCTGCGAGGACCAGCGCAGCGCCGTGCAGGAGTGGATCGACGCGCTGGAGGAATGGCCGACCGAAACCGAGGCCCAGGCGCGGCGCGAGCGCGAGCTGCTGCGCGTGCGCTCGCGCGACGTGCTGGAGCACATCGAACGCGTGCTCACCCACGTGCGCCGGTTGGAGCAGAGCGCCGAGGCCGCCGTGCAGATGCACTTCAGCGCCCTGGGCCACCGCACCAACGACATCATGCGCACGCTGACGGTGCTGACGGCCATCTTCCTGCCGCTGAACCTGATCACCGGCTTCTTCGGCATGAACTTCGACGCGCTGCCGCTGATCCACTCGGCCACCGGCATCTGGGTTGCCTTCGGCCTCATGGCCGCGGTGGGCATCGGCCTGTTGATCTTCTTCCGCCGCAAGCGCTACCTGGGCTCGAACGCCCGCTGACCCGAACACCTTCTAGAGTTGGCGCTGGCGCGCCAGCGGCGGGTTGCGCGCAAAGTAGCGCTGGATGCCATCGGCCAGAGCATCCACCAACCTCGATCGGTAGCCTGCATCACGCAGCTGCGCTTCTTCCTGCGGGTTGGAAATGAAGGCCGTCTCCACCAGGATGCTGGGAATGTCGGGCGCCTTCAGCACGGCGAAGCCGGCCTGTTCCACCTGGCGCTTGTGCAGCGCGCCGACGCGGCCGATGCGGGAGAGCACCTCCTGGCCGAGCTTGAGGCTGTCCTTGATCTGCGCCGTGGTGCTCATGTCCAGCATCGCGCTGAGCACCTGCGGGTCGCGCAGCGTGCCGACGTTGACGCCGCCCACGGCGTCGGCGGCGTTCTCGCGCTGCGCCATCCAGCGCGCGGCGGCGCTGCTCGCGCCCTTGGTGGAGAGTGCGAAGACGCTGGCGCCGCGCGCTTCGGGCCGCATGAAGGCGTCGGCGTGGATGCTGACGAAGAGGTCGGCCTGAACGCGGCGCGCCTTGTGCACGCGTTCCTGCAGCGGCACGAAGAAGTCGGCGTCGCGCGTCATCATCACGCGCATGCCGGGTACGGCGTTGAGCTTCTCGCGCAGCGCCAGCGCGATGGCCAGCACCACGTCCTTCTCGCGCAGGCCGCTGGGGCCGATGGCGCCGGGGTCCTCGCCACCGTGGCCGGGGTCCAGCGCGACGATGACCAGGCGGTCCACGCGCGCACGCTCCGCGGCCGAGGGCGGCGCCGGCGTCGCGACGCCTGGGGCGGGCAGGGCGGGCGGTGGCACCGGCGTTTGCAGCGGCGCCGGTGCCGACGCCGCCGCCGCGCCCGGGTTCTCGATGCGTGCGATGAGTTCGCCCAGCGCGTCCTGCATCTGGTGTGCGGCACGGTCGCTGGCCGATTCGCGCTCGCGCACCAGCGCCAGCAGCGGGTCGATCTCCTGCACGGGGTAGAGGTCGAACACCAGGCGCTGCTGGTAGGCCGCCACCGGGGACAGCGTGAACTGCTGGGGCCGCACGGCCTGCTTCAGGTCGAACACCAGGCGCACCACGCGCGGCTGGTACTGGCCGACGCGCACGCCGGCGATGTAGGGGTCGTCGGGTCGCACCTTGCCCACCAGTTCGCGCAGCGCGGGGCTCAGCTCCAGGCCGTCGATGTCCACGACCAGGCGGTGTGGCGATTCCGCCAGCTGGTGCGTGGCGTTGAGCGGTGCGTCGGACTCGATGGTCACGCGCGTCACCTCGCGCGCGGGCCACACGCGCACGGCCACGATGGTGGCGCCGAAGGCCAGGCGAGGCGCCGTCAGCAGCAACGCCAGGCTGCCGAGAGCGTGGCGGCGGGTCGTCGGCCTCACAGCAGGGCCAGGCCGCGCGCGGTGGCGGCCTCGATGCGCACGCGGCGCGTGCCGTCGTCGAAGGGCTCGATGAAGAGCCGCAGGTCGGCCACGGGCAGCATGCCGGCGGCACGCTCGGGCCATTCGGCCAGCTTGAGGCCCGGTGCGGCGAAGGTGTCGCGAAAGCCCGCGTCGGCCCACTCGCGCGGGTCGTCGAAGCGGTAGAAGTCGAAGTGCGAGACGGCCAGGTCCGGCAGCGCGTAGGGCTCCACGACGGCGTAGGTGGGGCTCTTGATGCGGCCCGTGACGCCCAGCGCGCGCAACAGGTAGCGCACGAAGGTGGTCTTGCCGGCGCCCAGCGGGCCGTGCAGTTCGACGAAGGCCTCGCGCAGGGCGGGCTGCAGCGCCAGATGCGCGGCGAAGCGGGTGCAGGCCGCCTCGTCGGGCCAGTCGACGACGCGGCTTCCTAGAATCGGCGCGTGAACCTCGGCGGGCAGGGCGGTCTTTCCTCGGTTGGGCACTCGGGCGCGGCGGTCGATGGACGGCCGCTGCTGGAGCCGTTGCGCGCCTGGGCGCGCGAGCTGGGATTCTCCCAGATCGGCATCGCCGGCATCGACCTCGCCACGGCCGAGCCGGGCCTGGCCGCGTGGCTGGCTGCGGGCTTCCAGGGCGGCATGGGCTACATGGCCACACACGGCATGAAACGCGCGCGGCCGGCCGAGCTGGTGCCGGGCACGGTGAGCGTGATCACCGCGCGCATGGACTACCTGCCGCGCGCGGTGCCGGCCGACTGGGCCGTGCGTGAAGCGCAGCGCCTGCGTGCGCCGGGCGAGGCCGTGGTGTCGGTCTATGCGCGCGGCCGGGACTATCACAAGGTGCTGCGCGGCCGGCTCCAGAGCCTGGCCGAACGCCTGGCCACCGCCGTCGGACCCTTCGGCCACCGCGTCTTCACCGATTCGGCGCCCGTGCTCGAGGTGGAACTCGCCACGCGCGCCGGCCTGGGCTGGCGCGGCAAGCACACGCTCGCCCTGTCGCGCACGGGCGGTTCGATGTTCTTCCTGGGCGAGATCTTCACCAGCCTGGCGCTGCCGGCCGACGAGCCCGTGTCTTCCCACTGCGGCGAGTGCACGGACTGCATGGACCTGTGCCCCACCCGCGCCATCGTCGCGCCCTACCGGCTGGACGCGCGGCGCTGCATCAGCTACCTGACCATCGAGCATGCCGGGCCCATCCCCGAAGCGCTGCGGCGGCCGATGGGCAACCGCATCTACGGCTGCGACGACTGCCAGCTGGCTTGTCCCTGGAACAAGTACGCCGGCCGCAGTGCCTTGCCCGACTTCGATGAACGTCACGGCCTGGGCAGCGCTTCGCTGCTGGCCCTGTGGGCCTGGACGGAAGCCGAGTTCCTGAAGCAAACCGAAGGCAGCGCCATCCGCCGCATCGGCCACGAGCGCTGGCAGCGCAACCTGGCCGTGGCCCTGGGCAACGCCTGGCGCGAGACCGGCGATGCCGCACTGGCCGAGGCCTTGGTCGCGCGGCGCGCGGAGTGCAGCGCGCTGGTGCGCGAGCACGTCGACTGGGCGTTGGCCCAGCGCAGCGGCCCGGCGCTTCAGCTCGCCCAGTGACGCCACACCGCCAGCCACGCCGGCAGCGCCACCATGCCGATGAGCGTCGACAGGCTCACCAGCCCGGCCGTGTAGCCGCCGTGCCCGCCCATGCGCACCGCCAGCACGTAGGCGCTGGACGCCGTGGGCAGTGCCGCGAAGGCCACCAGCACGGCCTGCTGGCCCGGCGGCAGCGCGACGAAGCCCAGGAGCACGAGGGCCACCACCGGCAGCAGCGCGTGGCGGATGGACAGGAAGGCCGCGGCCAGCCGCGGTGCTTCCTTCAGCGCGCCGAGCTGCAGGCCGGCGCCCACGGCCATCAGACCCAGCGGCAGCGCGGCGCCACCGATGCGCGCCAGCGTGGTGTCCAGCAGCGCGGGCAGGCGCAGGCCCAAGAGGCTGCACAGCAGGCCCGAAGCCGTGGCCAGGATCAGCGGGTTGCGCAGGATCTCGCGCAGGTAGCCGTGCCCACCGTGCCGCGCCAGCGGCCACACGGCGGCGACGTTGCACAGCGGCACGCAGAACGACACCAGCAGCGCCGTCCAGGCCACCCCCGGCGCGCCCGCCAGTCGCTCGGCCAGTGCCAGCGCCACGTAGCTGTTGAAGCGGAAGGCGGTCTGCGCGCCCGAGGCGTGCAGGCGGGCATCCACCCCGGGCACCCACTTCAGCGCATACGATGCGACGATGCCCGCCCCGACGATGGCCAGCGCCGTGCCCACCAGAGGCAGCGCGCTGCCCAGCGCCAGCGGGTGGCGCACGATCGAATGGAACAACAGCGCTGGAAACAGAACGAAGTAGACGAGCCGCTCGACGCCGTCCCACAAGGGCCGGCCCAGCGGCGTGTGGTGGCACAGGAACCAGCCGATGACGATGAGCGCAAAGTCGGGCAACAGCAGCAAGGCGTCGGACATGGACGCAGTATCGGCCAGGGCCCGGATGGCCGTCGCCGTCCGGTATTGAATCGCCATCGCCCCGGCCCTCGAGCACCGGAAGCGCCATGAACCTGAACCGCCGCCGCTTTGCGGCTTTCGTCGCCTGCCTCCCCGTGCCCGTCGCCCTCGCCGCGGAAGACGTCGATGGGCCGGTGCGTTTCGAGGGCCTGCGTTTCGAGCGCCGCATCAACCTCGCCGGCGTGTCCCTGCTGCTCAACGGCACCGGCCTGCGCGCCGTGGCCTGGTTCAAGGGTTTTGCCGCGGCGCTGTACCTCTTGGAGCGCAGCAGCGCCACGCCGCAGGTGCTGTCGATGACCGGCCCCAAGCGCCTGCAACTGCGCATGCTGCACGACGTGCCCGCCGACGAGTTCGCCAAGGCCTTCCACAAGGGCGTGGGCCGCAACGCGGCGGTGGACGAAATGCCGCGCCTGGCCGCGCGCATGGCCGCCTTCGAGTCGCTGGTGCGCGCCCTGGGCACGGTTCGCAAGGGCGACACGGTGGACCTGGACCTCGACCCCGCCCGCGGCCTGCTCTTCACCGTGAATGGCACACTGCGCGGCGAGCCGGTGCCCGGCGAAGACTTCTATTCGGCGCTGCTGCGCAGCTTCATCGGCGACAGGCCCTACGATCAGCGCCTGAAGGCCGGCCTCCTGGGCCGACCCGCCTGAACCCGACACCCTTCTTCACCCGGAGACCCACAAGATGCCCTACCGACTCAGCCGTCTCGTTGCCACCGCGGCGCTGGCCCTGCCATTGGCGGCGTTCGCGCAGGCCTATCCGGCCAAGCCCGTCCGACTGATCGTGCCTTTCGCGCCCGGAGGCACCACGGACATCGTGGCCCGCATCGTCGCCGAGAAGATGGGCGCCTCGCTGGGCCAGCAGGTGCTGGTGGAGAACAAGGCCGGCGGTGGCGGCTCGGTCGGTGCGCAGGAAGTGGTGAAGGCCGCGCCTGATGGCTACGCGCTGGGCATGGCCACGGTGTCCACCACGGCCGCCAACCCGGCCATCAACGCGAAGATCGGCTACAACCCGCTGACCGACTTCACGCCCATCATCAACATCGCGGCCACGCCCAACGTGATCGCCGTGCATCCTTCCTTCCCGGCGCGCGACTACAAGGGCTTCCTCGCCGAACTGAAGAAGAACCCGGGCAAGTACAGCTACGCCAGTTCCGGCACGGGCGGCATCGGCCACCTGCAGACCGAACTGTTCAAGAGCCTGTCCGGCGTCTTCATGACGCACATCCCCTACCGCGGCGCCGGCCCGGCGCTGAACGACACGGTGGCCGGCCAGGTGCCCATCATCTTCGACAACATGCCCTCGGCGCTGCCCTTCATCAAGGACGGCCGGCTCATCGCGATCGTGGTGGCGGCGCCGCAGCGCCTGGCGCAGTTGCCCAACATTCCGACCTTCAAGGAAGTGGGCCTGGAGCCCGTGAACCGCATGGCCTACTACGGCGTGCTCGGCCCCAGGAATCTGCCCAAGGACATCGTGGACAAGGTGGCCGCGTCGGTGAAGAAGACACTGGAGGACCCGGGCGTGCGCAAGCGCATCGAGGACACCGGCTCGCTGATCGTGGGCAACACGCCCGAGCAGTTCGCGCAGCAGATCAAGGCCGAACTCGAGGTCTACAAGACCGTGGTCGTGAAGCAGAAGCTGACGGTCGATTGAACGCGGGGAGCGACGCCGCCACCGCGTCGCAGGCGGCCATCGACCGCTTCGTCGATGCGCTGTGGATCGAGGACGGCCTGGCGCCGCTCACGCTGGCGGCCTACCGGCGCGACCTCAGCCTCTTCGCCGGCTGGCTGGCCCGCAGTGCGGGCCGGCCGCTCCCCCAGGCCGCCGAGTCCGACCTGCTGGCCTACATGGCCGAGCGCCACGCCGGCACACGGGCCACCACGGCCAACCGCCGGCTCACGGTCTTCAAGCGCTACTTCCGCTGGGCCGTGCGCGAGCGCCTGGTCGAGGCTGACCCGACGCTGAAGCTGCTGGCCGCGCGGCAGCCGCTGCGCGTGCCCAAGGTCATCACCGAAGCCCAGGTGGAGGCTTTGCTCGCTGCGCCCGACCCCGAAACCCCGCTGGGGCTGCGCGACCGCGCCATGCTGGAGCTCATGTACGCCAGCGGCCTGCGCGTGAGCGAACTGGTGCAGGCCAAGACGGTGCAACTGAGCCTGGGCGATGCCGTGCTGCGCGTCCTCGGAAAAGGCTCGCGGGAACGCCTGGTGCCCTTCGGCGAAGAGGCGCTGGATGGGCTCAAGCGCTACCTCGCGCAGGCGCGTGCGGCCCTCCTCGCCGGCCAGACCAGCGAGGCCCTGTTCGTCACGCGGCAAGGTGCCGCCATGAGCCGGCAGATGTTCTGGAAGCTGGTCAAGCGCTATGCGCTGCAGGCGGGCATCACCGCGCCCTTGTCGCCGCACACGCTGCGCCATGCGTTTGCCACGCACCTGCTCAACCACGGGGCCGACCTGCGCGCGGTGCAGATGCTGCTGGGCCATGCCGACATCGGCACGACGACGATCTACACCCACGTCGCGCGCGAGCGGCTGCGCCGGCTGCACGCCGAGCACCACCCTCGCGGCTGACGCGGGAACGAAAAAGCCGGCCCTCAGGCCGGCTTGTGCTGATGCCCGAGGGCGATCAGAAGTTGTGGCGCATGCCCACGGCGATCGAGTTGAAGTCGCCGCCGTACACCTTCGCGGTGCCGTCGTCCAGCTTCGTGTAGTAGCCGTAGACCTTGGTGCGCTTGCTCAGGTTGTAGTTGTAGCCCAGCGTGATTTGCGTGGCCTTGCTGTTGTTGACCTTGCTGTACTTGCCAGCAGCGCCGTAGTTGAAGTGAAACTCGCTCTTGCCGAACGGCACCATCGCGGTCAGGCGGTAGCTGGTGCGGCTGCCGAAAGTCTTGGCGCCGGCGACGGGGTTGTAGCCTTCCTTGTCGCTCTGCACATAGCCACCGACGACCACGGCGCCGAAGTCGTACAGGGCGCGCACGGCGAACTGTTCCTTGGCGTTGTTGCGCTCGGCACCCAGGCCCAGGGCCAGCTTGCCGAGTTCGTAGTTGACGGCGAAGTCGTACGAGCGCGTCGTGTTGGCGGCACCCTCGCCGGCCGACACGGCACCTTCGATCGACAGGCCCTTGACGAAGGTGGGCGCGCGGTAGGCGATCTTGTTGGTGTTGCGGCCGATGTAGGCGTACAGACCGTCGCTGGACGGACCGGTGTCATGGTTGTGCATGCTCACGTAGTCGGCGGTGGCGAAGTACGCCTCGCTGGTGAACGTGCCCATGCGAACGGCACCGAAGCCGCCCGACAGGTAGGCCTCGGCCTGACGCGCCCAGAAGGTGCTCTGGCTGGCGGCGCCGTTGTCGATGTTGAAGCCGTGCTCCAGCTGGAAGCCGGCCTTCAGGCCGCCACCCAGGTCTTCCACCCCCTTGAAGCCGATGCGGGAAGCGTTGTTGACCAGTTGGTAGGTCTTCTTGCCATCGGCGTCCTGGCGCTCGGCGGTCACGTTGACGCGGCCGTAGAGCGTGACGCTGCTTTGGGCCAGCGCGCTGCCGGCGGCCAGGGCCGACAGGGCGGCGACGATCAAGGTCTTGTTCATTCGTTTCCTCACGAAATGGGTTGCGGGACCGGACAGGCAAACCCTGCTGCGGCCATGCGCCGAAGTCTAAGGTCCAAGTTCGGGCAAACCCGGGTTCGCGCGTTCTTTCCAGGCCCAAAGTTCGCCGCAGCGCAGCATCCGCGCAACAGTCGAGGTATGTCCTGGATTTCCGGATGGTCAACGGCCGCGCAGGTGGGCCGGCGCTTCGAGGCGGCGCGCCAGCAGCGACAGCGTCAGCGTCAGCACGAGGTAGATGACCGAGATGGCCAGGTAGGGCTCCCAGTAGCGGGAATAGGTGCCCGCCACCGTGCGCGCGGCCAGCGCCAGTTCGGCCAGCCCGATGGCCGAGACGAGGGAGGAATCCTTGATCAGCGTGACGCCCTCGTTCACCAGCGCCGGCACCATGCGCCGGAAGGCCTGCGGCAGCACCACGAAGCGCATGGCCTGCGCATGCGTGAGGCCGACGCTGTAGGCGGCCTGCGTCTGGCCGCGGTGGATGCTCTGGATGCCGGCGCGGAAGATCTCGCTGATGTAGGCCCCGGCGTTCAGCGACAGCGCCAGGCAGCCCGAGAAGAAGGCGCCGTGCTCCTGGCGGAAGCTGCGCGCCGTGTCGCCCGACAGCAGCCAGCCGCCATCCGGGTGGATGAGCGCCGGCATCAGCGCGAAGTGCACGAGCAGGATCTGCACGAACAGCGGGGTGCCGCGGAAGAAGGTGACGTAAGCCACCGTCACCCAGCGCGCCAGGCGCAGCAGCATGCGCGACGGCAGGCTGCGCGGAGGGGGCGCATCGGCCGAGGTCGAAACGAGGCCGAAGACCACGCCCAGCGCCAGCCCGGCGGCGATGGCCACCAGCGTCAGCTGCACCGTCATCGCGAGGCCGCTGACGAACAGCGGCCAGTAGCCGACGAGGATGCCCCAGCGCAGGTCCATCACCGGCCCCGGGGTGCAGACCGCTGCGGCTTACTTCGACGCGGCGGAGGCCGGTGCGGCGGCGGCCTTGGCCGGCGGGGCGCCGAAGTACTTGGTGTAGATCTGGTCGTAGGTGCCGTCGGCCTTGATGTCGGCCAGGCCCTTGTTGACCTTGGCCTGCAGTTCGGTGTTGCCCTTCTTGAAGGCGATGCCGTACTGCTCGGGCACGAACTCCTTGTCGGCGATGGACTTGAACTTGCCGCCGGGGTTGTTCGTCACGTAGTTGATGACGACGCCGTTGTCCGCCACCACGGCGTCGACGCCGCCGGCTTCCAGTTCCTTCAGCGCCAGCGGCGTGGACTCGAAGCGCTTGATGTTGGCGCTGGTCTTGCCTTGCAGCTTCTCGACCACTTCCATGCCCGTGGTGCCGGTCTGCACGCCCACCTTGAGCTTCTTCAGGTCAGCGAACTTGGCGACCTTGCTGCCGTCCTTGACGGCGATGAGTTGCTGCGCGTCGAAGTAGGGGTCGCTGAAGTCCATCGTCTGCTTGCGCTCGTCGGTGATGGTCACGGCGGAGACGACCATGTCGCGGTCGCCCTGCTCCAGCGTCTTGAAGATGCCTTCCCAGGGCGTGTTGACGAACTTCACCTCGATACCGGCCTTCTTGGCGATGGCCTGCACCACCTCGACGTCGAAGCCGACGATCTCGCCCTTCTCGTTCTGGCTCTCGAACGGCGCGTAGGCGGCGTCGGTGCCGACGACGTAGACCTTGGCCGGCGCGGGGGCCGGTGCCGAAGCGGCGGCGGCCGGCGGCGGCGTGGGTTCTTCCTTCTTGCCGCAGGCCGACAGCAGCAGGCCGGCGGCGGCGACACCGAGGATCTGGAGGAAACGGCGGGAGGTCAGGGTGGACATGGTGAGCTTCAGGGAGGTTCTGAGGTGGGCGCGAGTGTAATGCTCGCCACGCGCTGGACTAGCATGTGCCATGCCTGAACTGCGCATGCTGGCCCTGGCCCTTCTCGCGGTCACCGATCCCGCACAGAAGGCGGCCGGCGTGCGGGCGCTCGATCTCCGTGGCGCGGTGGACGCGTGCGTCGGCCTGGAAGAACCACCGGGCCTGCCGGGCCGCCCCGTGCGCCCCGTGCTGGTGCCGCCGGGCCAGGTCAGGCCGCGCCCGGTGAACACCCTGCAGGGCCGCGCGACGCTGCTGCACGCGCTGGCGCACATCGAGTTCAACGCCATCAACCTCGCGCTGGACATCGCCTGGCGCTTCCCCGGACTGCCCGACGCCTTCTACCGCGACTGGCTGCGCGTGGCGCAGGAAGAGGCTCTGCACTTCACGCTGCTGCGTGAGCACCTGCGCACGCTGGGCCACGACTACGGCGACTTCCCCGGCCACGACGCGCTGTGGGAGATGGCGGCGAAGACCCGGGGCGACGTGCTGGCGCGTGTGGCGCTGGTGCCGCGCACGCTGGAGACCCGCGGCCTGGACGCCTCGCCGCCCATCAAGGCCAAGCTGGTGGCCGTGGGCGACCACCGCGCCGGGGAGATCCTGGACGTGATCCTGCGCGACGAGATCGGCCACGTGGCCCTGGGCAACCGCTGGTACCGGCACCTGTGCAAAGAGCGTGGCCTGGACCCGGTGGCCACCTACGCCGCCCTGGCCGAGACGCACCGTGCACCGCGTCCGAAGGGGCCCTTCAACGTGGAAGCGCGCCGCGCCGCGGGCTTCACGGAGCTGGAGATCGAGGCCCTGCTGCGTCCCTAGAATCGCGCCTTCGCCGCCAGTGCAGGAGCCCATGTGGCCATCTATCAGCTCGGGGACGATGTGCCCCGCATCGCGCCCACGGCCTGGGTGGCCGAGAGCGCGCAGGTCATCGGCCGCGTCGCCTTGGGTGAAGGCGCCAGCGTCTGGTACGGCGCCGTGATCCGCGGCGACAACGAGTGGATCACCCTGGGCGCGCGCAGCAACGTCCAGGAGTGCAGCGTGCTGCACACCGACATGGGCTTCCCGCTCACGCTGGGCGACGACGTCACGGTGGGCCACCAGGTCACGCTGCATGGCTGCACGGTGGGCGACGGCTCGCTCATCGGCATCCAGGCCGTGGTGCTGAACGGCGCGAAGATCGGTCGCGGCTGCCTGGTGGGCGCGGGCGCCGTGGTCACCGAAGGCAAGAGCTTTCCGGACCACTCGCTGATCCTGGGCGCACCGGCCAAGGTGGTGCGCGAGGTCTCGCCCGAACAGCTGGCTCGGCTGAAGCTGAGTGCGGCGCACTACGTCATCAACGCCGAGCGGCACCGCACGCAACTGAAGAAGCTGGCCTGATGAGCGAGATCACCAAGTTCCTGTTCGAAGGCCTGCCGGTGCGCGGCGCGCTCGTGCGGCTGACCGACGCCTGGCAGGAGGTGCGTCGCCGCCGCCTGGAGGCCGGCGAGTTCCCGCCCGAGGTGCGCATGCTGCTGGGCGAGATGGTGGCGGCCGGCGTGCTGATGCAGTCCAACATCAAGTTCAACGGCGCGCTGGTGCTGCAGATCTTCGGCGACGGCCCGGTGAAGCTGGCCGTGGCCGAGGTGCAGCCCGACCTGGCCTTCCGCACCACGGCCAAGGTGGTGGGTGAGGTGCTGGCCGGGGCGCAGTTGGAGGCCCTGGTCAACGTGCGCGGCCAGGGCCGTTGCGCCATCACGCTGGACCCGAAGGACCGCCTGCCTGGCCAGCAGCCCTACCAGGGCGTGGTGCCGCTGCATGGCGACCGGCGAGAGCCGCTGCAGCAGGTGCAGCAGGTGCTGGAGCACTACATGCTGCAGAGCGAACAGCTGGACACGCGCTTGGTGCTGGCGGCCAACGACGAGGTGGCTGCGGGGCTGCTGATCCAGCGCCTGCCGGTGGAAGGCGAGGGCAACCTCGAGGGCCGCCGCAACGAGGACGACATCGGCCTGTCCGAGGCCTTCAACCGCATCGCGCTGCTGACGGCCACGCTGACGCGCGACGAACTGCTGACGCTGCCGGGCGAGCGCATCCTGCACCGCCTCTTCTGGGAAGAGACGCTGCGCGTCTTCGAGCCGCAGCGCCCGCGCTTCGCGTGCACCTGCTCCCGCGAGCGCGTGCGCGGCATGCTGCTGGGCCTGGGGCGCGACGAGAGCGACAGCCTCATCGCCGAGCGCGGCATGGTGGAAGTGGGCTGCGACTTCTGCGGCCAGAAGTACCACTTCGACGCCGTGGACGTGGGCGAGATGTTCGCGCCGCCGCACGTGACGCCGCCGGCGGGCGGCCGCGTGCAGTAGGGGCGGCTCAGCGTCGGCTGCCCAGCAGCCGGTGCTCGCAGGCCGGGTCGTCGCAGTTCTCGCAGCGCCAGCGGCGCGCGGCCGGCTCGGCGTTGCGTTCGGCCAGGCGGGTGAAGAGGCCGCCCTGGCCCGACGCCGGACGCAGCAAGGGGGCCAGCGCATCGACAGCCGCTTCCACGCGGGCCTGACCGGCGCCGGCCACCAGCGCCCAGGGCAGGCGCCGCCCGATCAGGAACTCGCGCAGCAGGCGGTCGACGGGCTCGCGCACATGGGGGCCGTCGCGCTGGATGCCGTCGGCCACCCACGGCAGGTCCAGCGCCGTCAGCAGCGTGATCGACATGCGCCGGTGCAGCGTCACGGCGCGCTCGTCCAGGCTGCGGTCGGCGAAGACCAGGCGGCTGTAGACGGCGGTCATCAGCGCCGTGGTGTCGCAGATCACCACGTCGTGCTGCGCGGCCGCGGCCTCGATGCGTTCGTGCTGCGCACGCACCAGCGCCGCCTGTTCATGCGCCTTCGGCGTGCGGCCCAGGTGGTGGCACCACTCGCGCAGCACCTCGGGCACCCACACGGCACGCAGGCCGGTGTCGCGCGCCAGGCGCGGCGCCAGCGCGGCGGCCAGCGTGGTCTTGCCGGTGCTTTCGGCACCGACGATGGCCACCCGGATCGCTTCAGCCATGCACCGCCCCGCGCGCCGCCAGCGCCTGCCAGGCGCGCCAGCCGGCCACGGCCATGCCGGTGAACAGTGCGTACAGGATCACCGTCAGCCACAGGCCCTTGTAGGCGAACAGCGCCACGCTCACCGCGTTGACGGCCACCCACACCGGCCAGTTCTCCACGTACTTGCGGCCGAGCAGGATCTGGCCAGCGATGCTGCCGACCGTGGGCAGGGCGTCGAAGTAGGGCACGTCGCTGTCGGTGGCGCGGTGCAGCAGCGCGCCCAGCAGCGGCCAGGCGGCGAGCGTCAGGCCCAGGGCCCAGGCGCGTGCGCGCGCCGGCAGCGTGCGCACGCGCAGCGCCTGGCCGTCGTCGCCGCGCCCGCGCAGCCACTGCCACCAGCCCCAGGCGGCCAGCGCGATGAAGACGAACTGCAGCGAAGCTTCACCGTAGAGCCGGCTGTCGGCAAACAGCAGCGCATAGAGTGCCGAGCTGGCGATGGCCAGCGGCCAGCCGACCACGTGCACGCGGAAGTTCGCCAGCACCATGGCCACGGCCATCACGAAGGCCACGATCTCCAGCCACGTGACCGGGCTGCCCCAGGCCGTGAAAGCGACGGCGAACACGCTTCAGCGCTTGGTCACCTGGATGAGGATCTCGTCGGGCTTGACCATGCCGAGCTCGGCACGCGCCTTCTCCTCCACCATCTCCAGGCCTTCCTTGAGGTCGCTCACCTCGGCGGCCACGCGGGCGTTGCGTTCGCGCGCCTGCACGTTGGCGGCGCGCTGGGCTTCCACCTGCTTGCGCAGGCTCATCACGTAAGGCATGTTGCCCTTGCCGAACCACAGGTCGCCCTGCACCACCACCAGCAGGGCGGCCAGGACGATCGTGATCCAGCGGCCCACGACCCCTCTACTTGAGGTTGTAGAAGGCCGAGCGGCCCGGGTACGAAGCCACGTCGCCCAGGTCTTCCTCGATGCGCAACAGCTGGTTGTACTTGGCGATGCGGTCGCTGCGGCTCATGGAGCCGGTCTTGATCTGGCCGGCGTTGCTGCCCACGGCGATGTCGGCGATGGTGCTGTCTTCCGTCTCACCGCTGCGGTGGCTGATGACGTTGGTCCAGCCGGCGCGCTTGGCCATCTCGATGGCGGCGAAGGTCTCGCTCAGCGTGCCGATCTGGTTGATCTTGATGAGGATGGAGTTGGCGACGTTTTCCTTGATGCCACGCTCCAGGATCTTGGTGTTGGTGACGAAGAGGTCGTCGCCCACCAGTTGCAGCTTCTTGCCCAGGCGCTCGTTGAGCAGCTTCCAGCCTTCCCAGTCGCCTTCGTGCATGCCGTCCTCGATGCTGAGGATGGGGTACTTGTCGGCCCAGGTGGCCAGCATGTCGGTCCACTCGGCGGCGGTGAGCTGCAGGCCTTCGCCTTCCAGGTGGTACTTGCCGTCCTTGTAGAACTCGCTGGCCGCGCAATCCAGGCCCAGCGCGATCTGCTCGCCGGCCGTGTAGCCGGCCTTGTCGATGGCTTCGAGGATGAGCTGGATGGCCGCCTCATGGCTGGCCACGTTGGGTGCAAAGCCACCTTCGTCGCCCACGCTGGTGGGCATGCCCTTGGCGTCGATGATCTTCTTCAGCGCGTGGAACACCTCGGCGCCGTAGCGCAGCGCCTCGCGGAACGAGCCCGCGCCCACCGGCAGGATCATGAACTCCTGCAGGTCGAGGTTGTTGTTGGCGTGCGCGCCGCCGTTGATGACGTTCATCATCGGCA
>CAZBUU010000073.1:0-16638 GCA_964495125.1 uncultured Rubrivivax sp. | reverse complement strand
CGGCGAACAGGCCCAGGCGCTGGCCGCGGCCCACGGTGAGCAGCGCGTTGATGGCGCGCACGCCGGTGTCCAGCGGCGTGCGCACGGGGTCGCGGTCCATGGCGTTGATGGGGCGGCGCACCAGCGGCTCGGTGTGCACGCCGACCAGCGGGCCCAGGCGGTCGATGGGTTCGCCGTGCGAGTCGACCACGCGGCCGAGCAGGCCGTCGCCCACGGGCAGGTGCAGGCCGCGGTCTTCGCTGCGGCGCCAGGGGTGGTTGTCGGCGCCGAACTGCGGTGGCGACGAAGGCGCCGGGCGCGGCACCACGCGCGCGCCGCTGGCCAGGCCGTGCAGCTCGCCCATGGGCATGAGGAAGGCGCGGTCGCCGCTGAAGCCGACCACTTCCGACAGCACGGGCGGCTGGCCCGGGCAGTGCACTTCACAGACCGAGCCCACGGGCACGCGCACGCCGGCCGCTTCCAGCACCAGGCCGGTGACGCGCAGCAGCGTGCCCACGGCTTCCAGCGGTTGCGGGTGCGAGGCGTAGTCGCGCAGGTCGTCCATCCAGCGCTCCCAGCGGTGGGCGCGCGCCTCGATCTGCAGCTGCGGAGCGAGCGGCCTCATGCGTCCGTGTCCTCGAAGGGCAGGTCGGAGCCCAGGGCCGCAGCGGCCTGCGTCCAGCGCATGGCGATGCGCGCATCCACGGCGCCGACGTCGCTCTGCACCAGCACGCCGCCGCGTTCGATCACGGGGTTGGCGCTGAGGCGGGCGCCGCGCGCGGCCAGCGCCTCCTCGGCGCCTTCGGCCACCAGCGGCAGGTCCTGCGGGTGCACTTCCACGACGATGTGGCGGGCGCTCAGCATGACGGCGGCCACCGCGTCGGCGGCCACGCGGGCCACCAGCGCCGGCTGCGTGGCGAGCTCGTTGCGCACCACCTGGCGCGCCAGCAGCACAGCGGTGTCGGCCAGGGCCTTCGCGACGCGCGCGTCGAGCTGCTGGAACTGCTCGTCGAAGCCTTCCAGCAGGGCGCCGATCTGCGCCGTGGCCTGCTGCGCGAAGCTCTGCTTGAAGTTCTCCAGCGCCGACATGCCGTCGCGGTAGCCGTCCTGGTAGCCGGCCTGGCGCGCTGCGGCGACGCGGGCCGCCCAGTCCTCGGAGGTCGGCTCGGGCGGCGTCGCGGGCGCCGCCGGCGTGGCCGGACCGGGCTGGCCCGCCGCGCCGCCGAAGCTGCCGGGCTGCCAGCTGGCGAAGTCGCCCAGTTCCTCGCGCGGGATGAAGCGCTGGTAGGTCGACGAGGCCTTGGAGCCCGCCGGTGGCGGGACGTTCTTGAAGACGGGAGGTCGGCTGCCCATGGTGTTTCGTCAGACGAACTGTTCGTCGCCGCCGCCGGCCAGCACGATCTGGCCTTCGTCGACGAGGCGCCGCACGATCTTGAGCAGTTCCTTCTGCTCGGCCTCGACCTCGGACAGCCGCACCGGGCCGCGCGATTCCAGGTCTTCCTTGAGCGTCTCGGCGGCGCGCGTGGACATGTTCTTGAAGATCTTCTCGCGCAGCGCCGGCGTCGCGCCCTTGAGGGCCACGACGAGCGAGTCGCTCTGCACTTCCTTCATCAGCGACTGGATGCCCTTGTCGTCGATCTTGATGAGATCGTCGAAGGTGAACATGTTGTCCATGATCTTCTGGGCGAGGTCGTTGTCGGCCTCGCGCACGAAGTCCAGCACGCTGGTCTCCACCGCGCTGCCCAGCATGTTCAGGATCTCGGCCGCGGCCTTGGCGCCGCCCAGGGTGCTCTTGCGGCTGCGGTCGCCGCCGGCCAGCACCTTGCTCATCACCTCGTTGAGGTCGCGAAGCGCCATCGGCTGGATGCCGTCCAGCGTGGCGATGCGCACCATCACCTCGTTGCGCTGGCGCTCGGTGAAGAGCTTCAGCACGTCGGCGGCCTGGTCGAAGTCCAGGTGCACCAGGATGGCGGCGACGATCTGCGGGTGCTCGTTGCGCAGCAGCTCGGCCACCGAGGTGGGGTCCATCCACTTCAGGCTCTCGATGCCGGTGACGTCGTTGCCCTGCAGGATGCGGTCGATCAGCAGGTTGGCCTTCTCGTCGCCCAGCGCGCGGCGCAGCACGGCCTTCACGTACTCGTTGCTGTCGGCCACCAGCAGGCGCTCGCTCTGCGCGACGCTCTCGAAGGTCTCCATGACCTGGTCGACACGGTCCGAAGTGACGGACTTCATGCGCGCGATGGTCTCGCCCAGGCGCTGCACTTCCTTGGGCGCCAGGTGCTTGAAGACCTCGGCGGCCTCTTCCTCGCCGAGCGTCATCATCAGGATGGCGGCGCGTTCCAGGCCGTCGTCTTCGGTGGCAGCAGCCATGGCGTTTCCTCAGGCCGATTCGCCGTTGACCCAGCCGCGCACGATGTTGGCCACGGCCGCGGGGTTGGACTTGGCCAGCAGCCGCGCGGCTTCGACCTTGTCGCTGTTGCCCGGGGGCATCAGCACCTTGGGCGGCGGGCGCGGTGCGGGCGGCGGCGGTTCGTTCTCGCCTTCGCCCACCAGCTCGTCGAGCTGGTCGCCCGGCTTGTGCTGCGGCGGCGGCGCCATCAGTTCGTTCATGGCCGGGCGCAGCAGCTTGCTGATGATGACCAGGGCCACCAGCGCCAGCGCTGCCGGCGCGGCCGCACTCTTCAGCAGGTCCAGCAGCCAGGGTTGCTTCCACAGCGGCACGTCCTCGGCGGCCGGGGGCGCGTCGATGCGGAAGGGCGCGTTGACCACCTTCACCACGTCGCCACGCTCGGCGTTGAAGCCGATGCCCTGCTGCACCAGGGCCGTCAGCTGCTCGACCTCCTTGTCCGACAGCGGCACGCTGGTGGTCTTGCCCTTGGCGTCGGTGGTGCTGCGGTGGTTCACCACCACGGCGGCCGAGAGTCGGCGCACGTTGCCGACGGCGTTGCGCGTCACGGTGACGGTCTTGTCCAGCTCGTAGCGCGTGGCGGCTTCCTTGCGCTGGCTCTGGTTGCCGGCGGCGTTGGCCTGCGCGCCCTGCAGCGGCTGGGCCGCGCCGTTGACCGGTGCCGTGGCGGGGGTGGGCGGCTGGTTGCTGGTGGCGCCGGGCACGCCGGCCGGCGTGGCGCTGCCGGGCTGGCTGGATTCCTCGCTGCGCTGCTCGCGGATGCTGGCCTTGGCGTCGGCGCCCTGGTTGGGGCGCCAGGCCTCGGCGGTCTGCATGACCTGCGAGAAGTCGATCTCGGCGCTGACGCTGGCGCGCACGTTGTCGCGGCCGACCACGGGCTCCAGCAGGGCCATCACGCGCTTGAGGTGGTTGGCTTCCACCTCGCGGCGGTACTGCAACTGCTGGGTGTCCAGCCCGGCGGCGTTTTCGTCGTCGGGCGTGCCGGACAGCAGCGCGCCGGTGCTGTCCACCACGCTCACGGCCTTGGCGGAGAGCTCGGGCACGCTGCCCGAGACCACGCGCACGATGCCGGCGATCTGGTTGCGGTCGAGCGTGCGGCCGGGGTGCAGCGTGAGCACCACCGAGGCGCTGGGCTTCTGCTGTTCGCGGAAGAAGCCGTTCTGCTGCGGCAGCGCCAGGTGCACGCGGGCCGACTTCACCGACTCCAGCGCCTGGATGCTGGTGGTGAGCTCGCCTTCGATGGCGCGCTGGACCTTCATGCGTTCCTGGCCCTGCGTCTGGCCGAAGCTGTTCTTGTCCAGCAGTTCGTAGCCGGCGATGGTGCCGCCGCCGGCGCCGGCCGAAGGCAGGCCCTGCGCGGCCAGCTTCATGCGCAGTTCGTGCACGCGGCCGCTGGGCACCAGGATGACGCTGCCGCCCTCGGCGAACTTGTAGGGCACATTCATCTGCGCCAGGCGGTCGATGACCTGGCCGCCGTCCTTCTCGGACAGCGTGGGGAAGAGCGGGCGGTAGTCGCTGTCGCGGGCGCCGACGAACATGAAGGCCAGCACCGCGATCAGCGCGGCCAGGCCGAACACGGCGCCCAGTTGCAGGCGCACGGGCATGGCTTGCCAGCGCTCGGCCAGGCCCGGCGCGGGGGGCGGGCCGAGCGGCACGAGCGGGGTGGGGGCGACGGTGGCGACGGCGTTGTCCATGGGGCGCGTTGGGGGCAGGCGGCTTTTCCGGGTTCGGGGCCATTGTTCGCCCGGCGGGGCCGGGACCTAAGGGGAAGAAGCGCGAGGAAAGGGCGCCTGATCGCGCCTTCCGAAGGCGGCTGCCGCCCTACAGTGACGCCGTGGAAAACCGACTGCCACCCTCCGTGCCATGAACGACCTGCGACTGAAGCCGTTCGACTTCAACGCCGCCGTCGCGCGCGCCGGCCTGCGCCCCGACGGCACGCCACGCGCTGAGGCGGCCGACGCCGGCGGCTTCCGCGCCGCCATGGACAACGCGCTGAAGGACGTCAGCCAGACCCAGAACGAGGCCGCGACGCTGCGCCGGGAGTTCCTGCTCGGCAACCCGACGGTGGACCTGGAAACCACGATGATGTCGATGGCCAAGGCCCAGGTGGGCTTCCAGGCCGTGCTGCAGGTGAGGAACCGCCTCGCCCAGGCCTACAGCGACATCATGAACATGCAGGTCTAGCGCCCGGCACGCCCGCGCGCTCAGCAGTTCGGGAACTGGGGCCAGTGGCCCTTTTCGACGCAGATGCGCGGGCGGCCCAGCGGCGTGAGTTCGACGCGCAGCCGTTCGCCCCGGGACGTTTCCAGCGCCGCCGATTGCAGTTCCTGCGGCAGGCCTTGCGCGTCCAGGCGCACGGCCAGGCCGCCGACGAGGCGCACGCCGCGGTGGTCGGCGCTGTGGGTGGCCTGCACCTGGCAGCTGGCGGGGGCGCCGCACTCGCAGCCCGGCGCGGTGGCGACGGCCCAGCACCAGTCGGTGCCCAGGCGGGTCTCCACGAAGAGCGGCAGGCCGCGGCGCGTGGCCTCGTAGCGCGCTTCCACCAGGTCGCCGGCCAGGGCCTCGGCGGCGCTGCGCACGCGCTGGCGTTCCAGGCGCGCGCCCAGCGGCGGCACGGCCAGGCTGGCCAGCACCACCATCACGGCCAGCACGATGGCCAGCTCCAGCAGCGTGAGGCCGCGAGGCCGGCGGCGGGGCAGGCGCGGGGTGTTCATCGGTTCCAGCATTGCGGGTTGGGTCCCTGTCGCGCGAAGCCCTGGTGGACTTCCAGCGTCAGGGCCGGGCAGGGCGTGTCGCGTGCCTGGGCGCCGCGCGCGAGCGCGATGGCCGTGTAGGACTCGGGGCCGGTGTTCTCGACGTGCAGCGCATAGCGGCCCTGTGCGCTGACGAGGGCCACGCCGCCCAGCGCACCCAGGTCCACGGCGTACAGGCCGTGGGCCGTGCGGTAGCGTTCCTGGGCCGCCTGCAGGCGTGTCAGCGCCTGCACGCCGTCGGCGCGGGCGGCGCGCAGCGCGTCGCCGCGCATCGAAGGCACGGCCGTGGCGGCCAGCAGCACGACGATGGCGCACGCCACCATCAGCTCCACGAGCGTGAAGCCGCGGCGGGGCAGGGCGGTGGCCATGGTCAGCGCAGCGTGAGCAGGCGCGAGCGCTGCTGCGAGCGGTCGATCCAGCGCTGCAGCAGGCGTTCGGCGGGTGGCGACAGGTTCTGCCACTCGCAACCCAGCCGCGCGCCGCCTTCGCCCTGCGCGCTGACATGCTGCAGACCCAGGCCGACCTCGAAGCTCGACTCGATGTCCAGCGCCACGGTGACGCTGCTCAGGCGGGTGCCCGCCTGCAGCGCCGGCACGTCCTGCGGCAGCCACAACGCGCAGCCGCCGATGGACAGGTCCAGCACGCGCAGCGTCAGCAGCATCTCGGGCAGGGCCGGGTGGCGCAGCGTCACCACGGGCACCTGGTGGCCACGCGGGCGCACGCGGTAGGCACCGCGGCGCTGGAAGCGGTAGATCTCGCGCGGCTGGCCGCACTGCAGTGCCGCGCTGCCCTGGCCGCGCACCAGCGTGAAGCCCGAGAGGTCGAACTGCAGCTTCACGCTTTCGAGGTAGGCCACGGCCACGGCCTCGTCGGCGTCGATCAGGCGGTCCACCTGCGGCAGGCCGGTCTGGGTGGCGAAGTTGAGCCGGCCGTGCTGTTCGTCCACCGTCCACAGCGTCACCGCCAGCGCGCTGCCGTCGGGGGCGTTCAGGTTGATGGGCGTGCCGCCGTCGCGCAGGTCGCGCAGCAGGCGCAGGCGCTCGCGAGGGTCGCCGACGCGGAAGTCGCCCCAGGGGTCGGGGCCGCTGTCGGGGCCGAGCTCGGCGGGGCGGGTGTCCTGGAACATGGCCGCGGTCCCGGCTGGCTAGTGCAGGCTGCGGTGGGGCCGGCCGGCGAGCGTGTCGTCCAGGTCCTGCAGCCAGGGCTCGGCCAGGTGGCGGATCTCGGCGTCGTTGACCAGGATGCGCTGCATGATGCGCGACTTCACCTTGGCGGCTTCCAGGGCCTGGGGATCGGTTTGCACCGGCGGCGCTTCCGGCGCCTGGGCGGCGTGCTTGAGCTGGCTGATCAGCAGAACGCAGGCCCCCTCCAGCTTGACGACTTCGTCCCAGTTGCCGGCGCGCGCGGCGGCCAGCATGTCGGCGCTGGCACGTTCGATCGCTTCGTAGTAGCTCAGGAGTTGCGGGTCCATGGGGAATCCAGTGGGTCGATTCAGCGGGTGGCGACGGCGGGGCCGATCGCCAGCCAGGCGTCCTGCAACGGCTTGAGCAGGCGGACGCACTCGTCCAGCGCCTGCTCGTCCGAGCGCAGGTTGGCCTGGGTCAGCCTGAGCGTGAGGTAACCGTAGAGGTCGTTCAGATCCTGCGCGAGGCGGCCGCCGGCGCGCAGGTCCAGGCCGGCGCGCAGGCCTTCCTCGACGATGCGGACGGCGCGGCCGATGGCCTGGCCCTTGACCAGGGCGTCGCCCTGGCGGATGGCGCCGCGGGCCTGCGCGACGGCTTCCATCCAGCCTTCGAAGAGCATCGCCACCAGGTGGTGGGGCGACGCATCGCCGAGCTGTGACTCGACGCCGACCTGCTGGTACAGGCCGCCCGGACGGAGGGTGCGGGCGGAGCGTGGGGCGTAGGGGCTGGCGAACATCGGTTCGGAGGGAGGCATCGTGGGTGCGACACCTGACTTATCGGCCCCCTGGCCAGCGCACTTGAGACGCTGGAAACCCGCTGGAACTAGCTGGTGGACTTGTTCATCTGGGCAATCATCTGCGTCACGTAACTGGACAGCGAGTTCAGTTTCGCGACGTTGCTGTCCAGCGCCGTGTACTGGGCCACCAGGCGGGCCTGCACGCGGTCCACCCGTTCGTTGACCTTGTCCTGCTCGTCGCTGTTCTTGGTGACGAGCTTCTGCAGGCTGCTGGTGCGCGTGCTGAGCGCGCCGTCGGTGCCCAGCACCTGCGTGGCCAGCGTGGCATAGCGGCGCGCGAAGCCGTTGTTGCTGGCGTCCAGGCTGTCGGCGTTGCCGAAGGCCTTCTTGAGTTCGTCCAGGTCGGCCGTGGCGGCGTCGAGCTTGGCGCTGTCCACCACCAGCGTGCCGTCGCGCTGGGCCTCCAGGCCCAGGTCCGAGAGCCGCGGGAAGCTGGCCGATGCGCCCGAGCTGGCGTTGAGCACGCCGCGCAGCTGCGACATCAGCCCCACGGCCGTGCTGTCGCCCTGCAAGGCGCCGGCGACCTTGCTGCCGGCGTCGTACTTGGTCTGTTCGGCCAGGTAGCTGACCACCGCGTTGTAGGCGTCGGCGAAGCTCTTCACCGCGGTCACCACGGCGTCCTTGTCGCGCTTGACCGTGACGTTGGTGGCGGTGGCGCTTTCCTGCAGCACCGTCAGCGTCACGCCGTCCATGGCGCCGGAGATCTCGTTGCTCGCCGACTCCACGGTGATGCCGTTGACGATGGCGCGTGCGTTGGCGGCCGACTGCTTGAGCACCAGGCCGCTGGTCGTGACGGCAGGGTCGAAGGCGAAGCGCGACAGGCCGACGCCGTCGATCAGGCTGCCGTCGATGTCGTCCACGCTGAGGCGGAAGCCGTTCTCCATGCCCGAGCTCTCGGAGCGCAGCGCCAGCCGCACGCCGGTGGTGTCCGTCACCAGCGAGGCGGTGACGCCGCCGCCGGCCGCGTTGATCTTGTCGCGCAGCGTGGCCAGGGTGTCGGTGGCGGTGACGTCGATGGACAGCTCGTCGCTGCCGCTCTTGGCGGTGAAGGCGGTCTGGTCGGTGTTCCAGCTGCCCAGCTGCAAGCGCAGCGTGCCCTGGCCCACCAGGGCCTCGCCGTCGGGCAGGGCCGTGTCCAGGGCCACGGTCTGGTTGCCCGCCAGCTTCTGCACGGTGACGGCGTAGCTGCCGGCGGCACCGGTGGTGCCCGTGGCGGTGACGACGCTGCTGTTGCCGCTGGAGACGGTGGACTTCTGCCACAGCGTCGTGTCGGTCAACTTGTTCGCGGCCGTCTGCAGGCTGCTGAAGAGGCTGTTGACACGGCCGAACAGCGAGATCTGCGAGTTGAGCTCGCTGGCCCTGGTCTGCAGCGCGACCAGGGGCTGGCGCTCGAGCGCCACCAGCTGCGTCACGATGGTGTTCAGATCGAGGCCGCTGCCCACGCCCAGCGAGGTGAAGGAGGCCATGGTGTGCTCCGGAAAATAGGCGAGGGGCCCGGCGAACCGGCTGGGATGCCGGCCCCTTCAGGCCCCTTTCGGCAGTCTGCGGCGGAACTTGAGCCCGCCGGGCAAGGCGATCAGCCCTTCAGCAGCGACAGCACCTGCTGCGGCAGCTGGTTGGCCTGCGCGACCATCGCGTTGCCGGCCTGCTGCAGGATCTGCGAGCGCGACAGGTTGCTGGTCTCGGCGGCGTAGTCGGCGTCCATGATGCGGCTGCGCGCGGCGCTCTGGTTCTCGGCGGCCACCATCAGGTTGGCGACCACGTTCTCGAAGCGGTTCTGCACCGCGCCGAAGGTGGCGCGCTGGCTGTTGATCGCGTTCAGCGAGGCGTCGATGTTGGCGATGGCGGCCTGGGCACCGGCGACGTCGGTGATGAGGTTGGTCGGTGCGTCGGTACCGGCCGTGTAGGCGCTGGTGGCAGCGTTGTAGGCGCCGATGTCGGTGCCCGACAGGATGCTGCTGCCCAGCACGTCGGTGATGCCGGCGTTGCTGGTGGACGTCCAGTCGAAGGACGAGACCGTGATGCGGTCCAGGTTGGTCGTGTTGTTCGAGCCGATCTGGAAGGTCGACTCGGTGCTCGTGGCCAGGATGTTCATGCCGTTGAACTGCGTGCCACCCAGCGTGCGGGTGGCTTCCTGGGCCAGCTGCACGTATTCCTGGTTCAGGCTCACGCGGTCGGCGGCGCTGTTGGTGCCGTTGGCCGACTGCACGGCCAGTTCACGCATGCGCTGGAAGATGTCGCTGACCTTGCCCAGGGCGCCTTCACCCACCTGCGCCAGCGAGATGCCGTCGTTGGCGTTGCGCATGGCCACGTTCATGCCCCGCACCTGCGCATGCATGCGCTCGGCAATGGCCAGGCCGGCGGCGTCGTCCTTGGCGCTGTTCACGCGCAGCCCGGAGGACAGGCGTTGCATCGAGGTGGACAACGAGGCCTGGCTCGTGCTCAGGTTGCGCTGGGCGTTCAGCGAGACCAGGTTCGTGTTGATCGTCTGGGGCATTTCGGGATCTCCTTGCCGGTGGGCATCCAGTGTTCGGGTTGCGGCTCAAACCGCAAGAACGATCGAAGCGCTGGCAAGAAGATTACGGCCGCAGCGGCCCGGGCATCAGCCCGAAAAGAACCCGAAAACCCCGGCATTAGGCGGCCGGAAAAGGAAAAGGCCCGCCGGGTGGGGCGGGCCTTGTCGGGGCGGCGCGCCCCTTCGTGAGGGGCGCGTGGCGGGGCGTCAGCGCAGCAGCGCGAGCACCTGCTGCGGCAGCTGGTTGGCCTGGGCGACCATCGCGTTGCCGGCCTGCTGCAGGATGTTGGCGCGCGACAGGTTGCTGGTTTCCGTCGCGTAGTCGGCATCCATGATGCGGCTGCGGGCGGCGCTCTGGTTCTCGACGGACACCATCAGGTTGGCGACCACGTTCTCGAAGCGGTTCTGCACCGCGCCGAAGGTGGCGCGCTGGCTGTTGACCGAGTTGATCGCCGCGTCCAGGTTGGTGATGGCGGTGCGGGCACCGGCCACGTCGGTGATCAGGTTCGTCGGGCCGTCGGTGCCGGCGGTGTAGGCGCTCGTCGAGGCGTTGTAGGCGCCGACGTCGGTGCCCGACAGCACGACCGAGCCCAGCACGTCGGTGATGCCGGCGTTGCTGGTGGATGTCCAGTCGAAGGCGGCGACCGTGATGCGGTCCAGGCTCGTCGAGTTGTTGGCGCCGATCTGGAAGGTGGCGTCCGTGGCCGTGGCCAGGATGTTCAGGCCGTTGAACTGCGTGCCGCCCAGCGTGCGGGTGGCTTCCTGCGCCAGCTGAACGTATTCCTGGTTCAGGCTCACGCGGTCGGCGGCGGCGTTGGTGCCGTTGCTGGCCTGCACCGCCAGTTCACGCATGCGCTGGAAGATGTCGCTGATCTTGCCCAGGGCGCCTTCACCGGTCTGCGCCAGCGAGATCGCGTCGTTGGCGTTGCGGATCGCGACGTTCATGCCGCGGGCCTGTGCGCTCATGCGCTCGGCGATGGCCAGGCCGGCCGCGTCGTCCTTGGCGCTGTTGACGCGCAGACCCGAGGACAGGCGCTGCATCGAGGTGGCCAGGGACGACTGGCTGGTGCTGAGGTTGCGCTGCGCATTCAGCGAGACCAGATTGGTGTTGATCGTTTGGGGCATGGAATCTCTCCGTTCAGTAATTGACCACAGGCATATGCCTGGCAGGTACCGCAGGTCCTTCACTGCTTCCGGCGCCTGCTGGGCATCTCCGTCTCGACATCACCCCTTGCGGAGCCTTGCCTTGTCGGAACTCGCCCGGGCCTCGCTGCTGCCGTGCCCGCCCGGCTGTACCTGCCGTTCGAACCTCGGCCCGTTCTGGTCCGGACCCCGCAGCCACTTTCGCAACCGCGTTGGGACCGTTTTCGTCGGCTGTCGCAAAACCTTTAGCCCGGAACGCGTCAGTAGGGGTTTGTCGCGTTGAAGTGAGGGGCCGTCACCCGTCATTTCCGGCCCTGGGCCGTGCGCAGGGCCGGTGATCATCGGCCACGGCCCGCCACAACTTGAGGGCCCACCGTCACGCAGCGCCCCCAGCGCAGGAGAACACCCGATGAACCGCGCCGACTTTGCCACTCCCCCCCGCGGCCAGCAGCACTGGCAGCACGGGCTTGACCTGGCGCAGGACAGCCGCTGGCACGAGGCCGCACGTGCCTTCGGCCGGGCCACGCGCGCCGCGCCCGACGATGTCGTCTACTGGCTGAACCTGGCGCACGCGCAGCGCCGCGCCGGCGCCTTCCGGCGCTGCGAGGCGGCCGCGCGCCGCGCCCTGCAACTGCATCCCGAACACCCGCTGGCCCTGCGCATCCTGGCCGACTGCTGCATCCACGAGCACCGCTACGCCGAAGCGGCGGACCTGCTCTCGCGGCTGGAGGACATGGGCGAGTCCGATGGCGAGACACGCCTGCAACTGGCCGCGGCGCTGCAGTCGCTGCAGCGCCATCCGCAGGCCATCACGGTGCTGCTGCGTGCGCTGTCGGTGGACCCGGGCAACGTGCGCGCGCACGCGCTGCTGTCCGACAGCTGCCGCGACCGCGGCCTGCGCCGCGAGGCCGTGGAATGCATGCAGACGGTGCTGGCGCTGCAGCCCGAGAACCTGGACGCCTGGTCGCGGGCCTCCTTCGAGAAGCGCCAGGTGATGGACTGGAGCGGCCTGGACAGCGACATCGCGCGCATCTCCGAACTGCTGGCCGCGACGCCCGAGACCGCCGCGCGCACCTGCGCCAGCTTCGCGCTGCTGTCGCTGCCGCTGCCGGGCGAACTGCACCGCAAGGCGGCCATCATCGAGTCGCGCGCGCTGACCGTCGGCGTGAATCCGCTGCCGGCCGTGGAGCCGCGCTCGCGCGCCGGCAAGGCCAAGGTGACGCTGGGTTTCCTGTCCTTCGACTTCCGCAACCATCCGGTGTCGCAGCTGCTGGTGGAGGTGCTGGAGGCCATCGACCGCCAGCGCTTCGAGGTGCGGCTGTATTCGTCGGGCGCCGATGACGGCTCGCCCATCCGCCGCCGCGTGCAGGCCGCCGGCGATGCCTTCGTCGACGTGCGCGGCCTCTCGGACGAGCAGGCGGCGCAACGCATCCGCAACGACGGCGTGGACATCCTCGTCGACCTGATGAGCCACACGCGCGGCACGCGCATGGGCATCGTGGCGCGCCGACCGGCGCCGGTGCAGGTGAACTACCTGGGCTTCCCGGGCACCAGCGGCGCCGATTTCATCGACTACCTGATCGGGGATCCCCACGTCACGCCGCTGGAACTGGCGGCTCTGTACACCGAGAAGCTGGCGCAGATGCCGCTGACCCTGCAGCCCAACGGCCGTGGCCGTCCGCTGCCGCGGCCGATGACGCGCGCCGACGCCGGCCTGCCCGACGAGGCCTTCGTGATGTGCGCCTTCAACCACACCTACAAGATCCTGCCCGAGGCTTTCGGCGCCTGGTGCGAGGTCATGCGTCGCGTGCCCCAGGCCGTGCTGTGGCTGAAGGAGACCAACGCGCAGCTGCACGACAACGTGCGTCGCGCCGCGGCCGAGCGCGGCGTGGACCCGGACCGCGTCATCTTCGCGCCCAACGTGGCCTACGACGCGCACTTCTCGCGCCTGGCGCTGGCCGACGTCTTCGCCGACACCTGGCCCTACAACGCACACACCACGGCCGCCGATGCGCTGTGGGCCGGCGTGCCGGTGGTCACCTGCTACGGCAACGACTTCGCCTCGCGCGTGGCGGCCAGCGCGCTGAACGCCGCGGGCCTGGCCGAACTGGCGTTCGGCACGGTGGCGGACTACACCTGCGCCCTCGTCGCCCTGGCCACCGAACCGGGCCTGGCCGCCGGCTACAAGGCCCACCTGGTGGAGCGCCGCATGGCGCTGCCGCTGTTCGACACCGCGCGCTACACGCGCGAGCTGGAGGCGCTGTTTGCGCGCATGGCCGCGCGCTCGCGCGCCGGACTGGCGCCCGAGCACCTGCCGGCCGAAGCCACCAGCCACTGAGCGATCGCCAAGACCTGCCACCGAAGGAAGCCCGCATGAACGACACCGGACGCAAGCTGCACGTGGGTGGGCGCGACGCCCGCCCCGGCTGGGAGATCCTCAACATCCAGGCCGGGCCGGCGGTGGACCATGTCGGCGACGCCGTCGACCTGGCGCGCTTCCCCGACGGCAGCTTCGCCGAGGTCTATGCCTCGCACGTGCTGGAGCACTTCGACTACAAGGACGGCCTGCT
The DNA here is from genome assembly GCA_964495125.1 of uncultured Rubrivivax sp. Taxonomy (GTDB): domain Bacteria; phylum Pseudomonadota; class Gammaproteobacteria; order Burkholderiales; family Burkholderiaceae_C; genus Rubrivivax. The sequence goes on along the minus strand of CAZBUU010000073.1, from coordinate 3,291 downwards.
GGCGGCGCTGCGCGAGTGGTTCCGCGTGCTGGCGCCCGGCGGCACGCTGCGCATCTCGGTGCCCGACCTGGATGCACTCGCCGCGCTGTTGCTGCAGCGGCAGCGGCTGGACATCAACCAGCGTTTCCAGGTCATGCGCATGATCTTCGGCGGCCACCTCGACCCGCACGACTACCACCGTGTCGGCCTGAACCAGGATTTCCTCTCCGCGTTCCTCTTCGAGGCCGGCTTCGAGGACCTGCAGCGCGTGGTGCGCCACGGCCTGTTCGACGACACCAGCGACATGAAGCTGGCCGGCACGCCCATCAGCCTGAACCTGGTGGCGAAGAAGCCCGCGAAGGTGCTGGAGCCGGTGGCCGCCTGAGCGCTGCCGAGGCCGTTCAAGGGCCCAGGAAGGCCTTCAGCGCGGCCACGGTGCGCGCCGGGTCTTCTTCCTGCGGCACGTGGCCGAGATCGTCGAACACGACGAGGCGGCTGCCTTCGATGCGCTCGTGGAACCAGCGTCCGATGGCCGGCGGCACCAGGCGGTCGCGCCCGCCCCAGAGGATGAGCGTGGGCAGGCGCAGCGTGGCCACGCGCTCGGCGCCTTCGCCCAGCGTCAGCTGCTGCAGCCGCAGGCCCAGCGCGCGGCGGTTGCCCTCGCGCAGCGAGATCTCGAAGTAGCGATCGACGAGATCGTCGTTCACCTTCTCCGGCTGGCCGTAGACCTGGCGCACGCTCTGCGCCACCAGCGCACGCGGCAGCAGGTGTTCGCTGATGCGGCCCAGCACCGGCACGGCCGCGACGGTGAAGCCCAGCGGCACCACCTCGGGCGTGAAGGCCGGGCCCACGGCGTCGACCAGCACCAGCCCCGCCAGGCGCTGCGGCGCCCGCAGCGCCGTGCGCCAGGCGACTTCGCCGCCCAGCGAATTGCCGCCCAGCACCACGCGCTTGAGCTTGAGCGCGTCCAGCAGGTCCAGCACGAAGGTGGCGTAGGTCTCGCCGCGGTAGTCGTCGGGCGCGTACTGGCCGCCGAAGGGGCCGGTGAGGCCGAAGCCCGGCAGGTCGAAGCTGATGACGCGGCGCTGGGTCTTCAGCGCCCGCACCCAGCCTTCCCAGGTGTGCAGGCTGGCCGAGGTGCCGTGGATCAGCACGATGGGCGGCGGCGTGCCTTCGCCGTCGTGCCGCGGACCTTCGTCGCGCAGGTGCACGACCTGGCCCTTGACCTCGACGAAGTCCGAAGGCGGTGGCGCCCAGCGTGCCACCAGGGTCTGCACGGGTCGGTCGGGCGCGCGCGACAGCGCCACGGCCAAGGCCGTGAGCATCAGCAGGATGCCGAAGGCGCGGATCAGGAAGGCCGCCATGGCCTGGATTCTAGGAAGCGCCGCCGCGGCCTCAGCGCAGCAGGCGTAGGGCGCTGAAGGTCAGCACGGCCGCGATGAGGGAGCGCAGCCAGGCCTCGGGCAGCCGTCCGCACAGGCGTGCGCCCAGCAGCACGCCGGGGATGGCGCCCACCAGCAGCATGCCCAGCAGGCCGAACTGCACGTGGCCCATCGCCAGGTGGCCCAGGCCGGCCAGCAGCGTCAACGGCACGGCGTGCACGAGGTCGGTGCCCACCAGCCGGGCGGGGCTCATGCGCAGCGGGTACAGCGCCATCAGCATCACCGCACCCAGCGCACCGGCGCCCACCGAGGTGAGCGTCACCAGGACACCCAGCACCGCGCCGGCGGCCACCGTGGCGGCCGGCTGCAGGCGCTTGAAGCGGCCCGGCTCGGCCAGGCGCAGGCGGCGGCCCAGCGCGTGCAGATGGCTGCGAGCCAGCATGGCCGCGGCGGTCAGCAGCAGCACCACCCCGAGCGCGGTGGTGATGACGCTGTCGCGGTGGCCGCCCGTGCCGGCCAGTTGCATGGCCGCCAGCGTCACGGCCACGGCCGGCAGGCTGCCCGTCCACAAGCGACGGGCCACCTGCCAGTCGATGCTGTCGCGCCGCGCGTGTGCCGCGCTGCCGAAGATCTTGGTGATGCCGGCGAACCAGAGGTCGGTGCCCACGGCGGTGGCCGGCGCCACGCCGAAGAGCAACAGCAGCAGCGGCGTCATCAGCGCGCCGCCACCCACGCCGGTGAGCCCGATCAACAGGCCGACGCCGAAGCCGGCCAGGATCTCCAGAAGCTCGAGGGGCATGCCTGGACGCTAGCACGGCGCAGGGGCGCCCCGGCTTGCGCCGGCTCAGGGTGGCGCTGCCTAGAATGCCCCGCATGCCCTTCGTCCACCTGCGGATCCACACGGAATACTCGGTCGTCGACGGCACGCTGCGCATCGGCGAAGTCGCCGCCGCGGCGCGCGCCGACGGCCAGCCGGCGCTGGCCATCACCGACCTCAACAACCTCTTCGGCGCCGTCAAGTTCTACAAGGCCTGCCAGGGCAAGGGCGTGCAGCCGCTGCTGGGCGCCGATCTCATCATGGAGCCCTGGCCGGGTGCTGGCGAGAAGCAATCCAGCCGCCTGCTCGTGCTGGTGCAGAACACCCAGGGTTACCTGAACCTGTGCGAACTGCTGGCGCGCGCCTGGGTGGGCAACGCGCAGCGCGCGCAGGCCTGGGTGAAGTGGGAATGGCTGCAGACGCTGGGCGGCGGGCTGATCGCGCTGTCGGGCGCCGACCAGGGCGCGCTGGGCCAGGCGCTGGCCGCCGGCGACGTCGAGCGCGCGCAAGCGGTGGCCGGCGACATCGGCGCGCTGTTCCCGGGCCGCTTCTACGTCGAGCTGCAGCGCGCCGGCCTGCCGGGCCAGGAGGCCCATGTGCGCGCTGCCGTGCGCCTGGCCGCGGCGCTGGAGCTGCCGGTGGTGGCCACGCACCCGGTGCAGTTCCTGCAAGCCGACGACTTCGACGCCCACGAGGCCCGCGTGTGCATCGCCGAAGGCGAGACGCTGGCCAACCCGCGCCGCGTCAAGCGCTTCACGCGCGACCAGTACTTCAAGACGCAGGCCGAGATGGAAGCGCTTTTCGCCGACCTGCCTTCGGCGCTGTTCAACACGCTGGCCATCGCGCGCCGCTGCGCGCTCAAGCTCACCCTGGGCAAGCCGCGCCTGCCGGATTTCCCCACGCCGGGCGGCATGCCCATCGAGGCCTATTTCCGCCAGGCCTCGGCCGAGGGGCTGGAGAAGCGCCTGGCGGCGCTGTACCCCGAACCGGCCAAGCGCGACGCCGAGCGCCCGCGCTACGTGGAACGGCTGGAGTTCGAGCTGAACACCATCGTGAAGATGGGCTTCCCGGGCTACTTCCTCATCGTCTCGGACTTCATCGTCTGGGCCAAGG
>CAZBUU010000072.1:0-16783 GCA_964495125.1 uncultured Rubrivivax sp. | reverse complement strand
CGCGGTAGCTGTCGCAGGCGGTCAGGCGGTCGGTCCACACCACCGTCCAGGTGGCGGTGCTCGACTCGCCCGCCACCGCGGCCGCGGCCTCGATCGGGTCCACGCCCTCCTGCGGCGTGATGCGGAACAGGCACAGGGTGTCGGTGTCCTTGGGCACGTAGTCGGCGTCCCAGTAACCCATCTGGCGGTACTTCAGGACGCCCGCGCTGTAGCGCTTCTTGGCGTCGGTGATCTGGTTCGCGTCCGGTTGCAGACCGGCGTCGACAAGAGCGTTCATGCGGTGTCTCCAGGGGGCGTTGCGTAGGCGGTGATCGCATCATCGTTAGAGCCTGATATAAAGACCAGTCAGACTTTGTTGGCTTTTGATTAAGCTAAAGCTGAACGATGAACCTCACGTTCCGACAGCTACGGGTTTTCCTGGAGGTTGCGCAGCAAGGCAGCGTGACGCGCGCGGCCGAGGCGCTGCACCTCACGCCGCCGGCCGTCTCCATGCAGGTGAAGGAGATCGAGTCGCAGGTGGGGCTGCAGCTGTTCGACCGTGCGGGCCGCACACTGAGCCTGTCCACCGCCGGCGAGTACTTCGTGGTGCACGCCAAGCGCATGCTGGCGGCGCTGCGCGACGCCGAGAACGCCATGGGCCGCTTCAAGCGGCTGGAGCACGGCCTGCTGACCGTGGGCATGGTCAGCACGGCCAAGTACTTCGTGCCGCGCCTGCTGGCCGCCTTCCGGCAGGACCACCCGGGCATCGACGTGCGCCTGGTCGTCACCGCCAACCGCGAGGCCCTGCTGGCGCGCATGGACAGCGGCGACGTGGACCTTTCCGTGATGGGGCGGCCGCCGCGCGAGCTGGCGGCGCGCTCGGAGGCCTTCGCCGCGCATCCGCTGGTCTTCGTGTGCCCGCCGGGGCACGACCTGCTGCGCATCGGCCACCCGCCAGTCTCCGCGCTGGCGAACTACCCGTTCATCGTCCGCGAGCAGGGCTCGGGCACGCGCAATGCGATGGAGCACTTCTTCGCCGAGCACCGCTTCGAGCCGCGCATCACGATGGAGATGGGCAGCAACGAGACCATCAAGCAGGCCGTGATGGCCGGCATGGGCGTCAGCTTCCTCTCTCTGCACACCGTGGGGCTGGAGCTGAAGACGGGCCTGCTGTACCTGCTGGAGGTGGAAGGCACGCCGGTGATGCGCAGCTGGCACGTGGTGCACCTGCAGCGCAAGGTGCTGTCGCCGGCGGCCGAGGCCTTCCGCTACTTCCTCATCGAGCGCGGCGAGGCCATGCTGGTGGAGCACGACACCCCGCTGCTGCCCGCGCGTTGACCCCGCACCGGGGCCCGGCGCCGGGAACTGGCACCATCGCGGCTCTCCGCACTTTTCCGGGCCTTGCCATGAAGACGCTGTTCACCCTGCTCGGCACCACGCTGTGCCTCATCAGTGCCGCACCGGCGCAAGCCCAGTCCGCCGCGCCGGCCGAAGCCTCTGCGGCCTGCCCCAAGCTGCTTCAGCACAGCTTCCCGCGTCTGCAGGACGAGAAGCCGCAGGCCCTGTGCCAGTACGCCGGCAAGGTGCTGCTGGTGGTGAACACCGCCAGCTACTGCGGCTTCACGCCGCAGTACGAAGGCCTGGAGGCGCTGTACGCCAAGTACGGCCCGCAGGGCCTGGTGGTGCTGGGTTTCCCCACCAACGACTTCGGCCAGCAGGAACCCAAGGACGGCAAGGAGATCGCCGACTTCTGCTTCAACACCTACGGCGTGAAGTTCCCGATGTTCACGAAGTCGGTGGTCAAGCCGGGCCCGAACGCCAACCCCTTGTTCGCGCAGCTGACGCTGGCCACCGGCAAGGCGCCGGGCTGGAACTTCCACAAGTACCTGGTGGGCCGCGACGGCCAGCCCATCGGCAGCTTCGGCAGCAACGTCACGCCCACCGGCGCGCAGCTGGTGGGGGCGATCGAGAAGGCGCTGGCGGCCAAGCCCTAGCGTCCACGGCTCTGCGGAAGGCCCCAGGTGTACCGCGCGCGAGCTGCGGCCAGAATGCGGCCATGACCCGCTGCTCTTTCCCGCTTTCGAGTTCGACCACCGCGCCTGTGCTGCGTCGCTGGCGCCTGCGGGTGCTCGCGGCGGCGCTGGTCCTGGCGGCTTCTGCGCCCATGGCGCAGACCGCCGAAGAACTGGCCGCGGCCAAGCTGGCGGCGGAGATTGCCGATCAGCTGAAGAAGGCAGCAGAAGCCCGCAAGGCTGCGGCCGTGGCCGACGCCGAGGCGGCCAACGCGGCAGCCAAGGCCGCCAGTGATCTGGCCAAGGCCCAGGCCGACGCGCAACTGGCGCAGGCCAATGCTCTCAAGGCCGGGTTGCCGACGCCCCCTGACCCCAGCAAGTACTTGCCCGGAACGCCCTCTGCGCCTGACCTGAAGGCCACGGTGCTGAAGTTGACCTTCGAGCAGACCGACAGGCTGGCGGAGCAGCTCGCACCGAAGATCCAGGCGGCGGTCGTGGCTGCCCTGGCTCCGGGTGCTGCGATCGAAGGCGTGCTGCTGATGCCCGACGACGACAAGGCCCGTGCCCTTCTGGCACAGCACCGCGGCGTCGCTGCCTCCCTCGACCTCATCGAAGCAGGCCTGCACAGCATGACGCTCGATCTGCTCGAGGCGAAGGCCGATGAAGTGCGGGCCTTTGCGGGCACTGCGCTGGCCGTCGGTTCGCTGCTGGAAAACGCGCTGGCCTATGCAGCCGCGCTGCGCAAGGTCTACGGTTTCGCGACCCAGGATGCGAAGACTGCGGCCGAAGCCATTCTCCTTGCGAAGCTGCGGGGCCGCATGGCGGCCAGCAGGCTGCGCGTCGTCGACGTGACGGCTGCCTGGCCAAGAGAGGGACAGAGCTCGGCGCTGACCGCCAAGCTAGACGCCGTTCGCGTGCGCATCGGCGAAGCGCGCGAGGCGGTGCGAAAGACCACTCGTGCCCCTTCGCCCGGTCCAGGCGCCGGGACGGCTGGCAAGGCCTCGGAGCAGGACAAGAAGACCCGTCAGGCCAAGGCCGAAGCGCTGGCCAAGCAGGCGGACGACGCCGAAGAGTTCCTCGTCGCGCTGCACGCGGTGAACGCGCAAGGCAGCACCCTGCTCTTCGACGCGCAGCGTGGCGAACGGCTGTCGGCCTTGCTGGCAGCGCCGACGAAGTCGTTCACCTTGGCCGTCAGCCTTGCCGGCTCGCACGCCGACACCGTGGCCACGGACCGCCTGTTCTCGGGGCTGAAGATCCACGTGGGCAACACCACCGTGGCGCACTGGAAGCTTGTGGGTGCGGATGGCGTGCTGCTGGCCGCAGGCGCCGAACTGGATGCGCTCGCGCTGAAGCGCGTGGAACTGCCCTGACGGCCGCACCAGGGCGGCTCGCAGGTGTCTAGCGCCGGACCTTCCCGTCGCCCGTGAGCATCGACAGCTCCACGAAGCTGGAGCCGCGGTGGTTGCGGGCCGAGAAGCTCACCAGGTAGCCGCCGGCGTCGTAACGCTGCAGCGTCTCGAGCCCCGCGGTCAGGCCCTCGCGCGTGAACTTGCCGCCGGCGCGCCGCAGGCCTTCGGTGAACACCTTGGCGCACACGTAGCCTTCCATGCTGCTGTAGTTCGCGCTGGCGTCACTGCCGGCGCGCTTCACCGCGTCGATGTACTCGCGTGCGATCGGGGTCGTGGTGCTGAAGGGGAAGGGCATGACTTGGCTCACCACCACGCCCAGGCCGTCCTTGCCCAGTTCATCGGCCAGCGCCTGCGTGCCGACGAAGCTGACGTTGTAGAAGGTGCCGCCGTAGCCGGCCTTCCTGGCTTCGCGCACGAAGGCCGCGCAGCTTCGGTAGGCGCTGATCTGCACCACGGCGTCGGGCCGGGCGGCGACGATGGTCTGCACGGCCGCGGCCACGTCCACCGTGTTGCGCTTGACGAAGCCCACGGCCGCCGGCTCCAGCCCCGCGGCCTGCAAGGCGCGCTGCACGCCGTCGAAGCCGGCCTGGCCGTAGCTGTCGTCCTGGCGGAAGACGGCGATGCGCTTGAGCCCCAGCGAAACGAGCTGGCGCACGATGAGCGCCGTCTCGTCGTAGTAGGAGCCGCGCACGTGGAACACGTTGCGCGAGAACGGCTCGCGCAGCGATTCCGCCCCGGTGAAGGGCCCGAAGAAAGGAATGCCGGCGGCGTTGACCAGCGGCAGTGCGGCCAGCCCGGTGGGCGTGCCGACGTAGCCAAAGAGCGCGAAGGCCTCCTCGCGGCGGATCAGCGCTTCGGTGTTGGCAGCGCAGCGGTCGGGCTCGTAGCCGTCGTCCAGCACCTTCAGTTCGATCGTCCGGCCGCCGACGCCGCCTTCGGCGTTCAGGCGGTCGAAGAAGATGCGGGCGCCGCGGTTCATCTGGATGCCCAGTTGCGCGGCCGGGCCCGTGAGGGCGCAGGACTGGCCGAGCAGAATGCGCCGTTCGGACTGGGCCCAGGCCGGCAGGGCCACCGCGGCGGCGGCACCGGCCACGCGGGAGAGCGCGCTTCGACGATCGATCATCTTGGCTGGCTTCGCCTTACTTCAAGGACTCGATGAGGTCGACGTACTCCTGCATCGCCTCGTCGCCGCTCTTGCCCTTCACGCCGGCCCAGGCGTCGTACTTGGCGCGGCCCACCATGTCGGTGAAGCCGGGGCGCTTGCCCTCGACATCGCCTTCGGTGGCCTGCTTGTAGAGCGCGTAGATCTTCAGCAGCGTCATGTTGTCCGGCTTTTCCGGCAGGCTCTTGCTCTCGGCAACGGCTTTCTCGAACGCGGCTTTCAGCTTGGACATGGGCGGGCTCCGGCTCAGACGTGGGTGAAAATCCTTGGTTGACGGGGGTGATGTTACCCAGCATCGTCCCCCGGCTCTGTCCCCGTTAACCCCCCGTTTCCAGGAGTCTCGCGCATGACCGTTGCCGCCGAGCGCATGTCGCGCGTCGATACCGCCTGGCTGCGCATGGACAACGAGGTCAACCTGATGATGATCGTCGGCGTCTGGCTGCTCACGCCGGCGCTCACGCTGGAGGCCCTGCGCGAGCGCATCGCCGACAAGCTGCTCAAGTACGAGCGCTTCCGCCACAAGGCCGTGGCCGACGCCATGGGCGCCACCTGGGTGCCCGACGAGCACTTCGACATCGAGCAGCACGTGGTACCCGCCACGCTGGAGCTGCACGAGGGCGAGACCGAGCGTCACGCGCTGCAGCGCCTGTGCGGCGAACTCGCCATGACGCCGCTGAACCCGCACCGGCCGCTGTGGCAGTTCCACCTCATCGACCACTACGAGGGCGGCAGCGCCCTGGTGGCGCGCATCCACCACTGCATCGGCGACGGCATCGCGCTCATCAGCGTGATGATGAGCATCACCGACGGCGGCGCCGACCCGCCCAAGCGGCGCGTCAAGGCTCCGACCGAGGAGCCGGCCGAAAGCGACTGGCTGGCCGACGCCGTGCTCAAGCCGCTGTCCGACCTGACCATCAAGGCCATCGGCATGTACGGCGACGGCATGGCCAAGAGCATGGACATGCTGGCCAACCCCTACCAGCCGCTGCTGGGCAGCATGGACATGGCCAAGAGCGGCGTGAAGGTCGTCAACGATGTGGCCGCGCTGGCGCTCATGCCCGACGACTCGCCCACGCTGCTGAAGGGCAAGCCGGCGGGCCGCAAGCGGGTGGCCTGGAGCGAGCCCATCTCGCTGGACGCGGTGAAGACCATCGGCAAGGGCCTGTCCTGCACCGTCAACGACGTGCTGCTGTCCTGCGCCGCCGGCGCCATCGGCCAGTACCTGGCCGGCCGCGGGCAGGAACCGGCGGGCAAGGAGATCCGCGCCATGGTGCCGGTGAACCTGCGCCCGCTGGACAAGGCCTGGCAGCTGGGCAACCGCTTCGGCCTGGCGCCGCTGGTGCTGCCCATCGGCATCGCCAACCCCGTGGAGCGCGTCTATGCCGTGCACCGGCGCATGGATGAACTGAAGGGCAGCTACCAGCCACTGCTGGCCTTCGCCGTGCTGAGCCTGAGCGGCCTGTTCATCAAGCCCGTGCAGGACATGGTGCTGGGCATGTTCGCCAAGAAGGCCACGGCCGTGATGACCAACGTGCCCGGGCCGGGCGTGCCGCTCAAGTTCTGCGGCAGCACGCTGCGCCAGAACATGTTCTGGGTGCCGGCCTCGGGCGACATCGGCGTCGGCGTGTCCATCCTCAGCTACGGCGGCGGGGTGCAGTTCGGCCTGATCACCGACACGGGCCTGTGCCCCGAGCCGCAGGACATCATCGACCGCTTCGAGCCCGAGTTCGAGAAGCTCACCTGGCTGACGATGATGCTGCCCTGGGCTGGGCAAACCGACATCTGAAGACACACAGGACAGGAGATCCCCATGGCCATCACCGTCGACATCGACCTCGGCTACGAATTCGCCGTCAAGGCATCCATCAAGGACGTGTTCGACCTGCTCAGCGACGTGCCCAAGTCCGCCAGCCACTTCCCCAAGGTGGAGCAGCTCAGTGACCTGGGCGACGGCGTCTACAAGTGGGAGATGCAGAAGGTGGGCACGGCGCAGGTGAACATTCAGACGGTCTACGCCAGCAAGTACGTGGCCGACCGCAAGAAGGGCACCATCGTCTGGACACCGGTGAAGGGCGAGGGCAATGCGCTCGTCAGCGGCCACTGGAAACTCAAGGACAACAAGGGCAGCACCGGCATCGAGTTCAAGGTGGCAGGCACGGTGGACGTACCCCTGCCGGGGCTGATGAAGATGGTGGTGGTGCCGGTGGTGCAGAGCGAGTTCGAGAAGCTGGTCGACAAGTACATCGCCAACCTCGTCAAGAAGTTCGGCGGCGAAGTCGAGTGAGCGGCCTTTGGACCTGAGCCGCTTTCCCCGCCGCCGCTACACCCCCTTCGCCACGCCTGTCGAGCCGCTGCCGCGCTTCAGTGCGGCGCTGGCCGCCACCTGCCCGGGTGGCGTGGGCCCCGAGGTCTGGGTCAAGCGCGACGACATGCTGGGCCTCTTCCCCGGTGGCAACAAGACGCGCAAGCTCGAGTTCCTCGTCGCCGACGCGCTGGCGCAGGGCGCTGACACGCTGGTGACCTGCGGCGCGCCGCAGAGCAACCATTGCCGCATCACGCTGGCCGCCGCGGTGAAGGAGGGGCTGCAGTGCCGCTTCGTCATCGAGGAGCGCGTGCCCGACAGCTTCCATGAAGACGCCAGCGGCAACCACTTCATGTTCCGCCTCATGGGCGTGGAGGCCATCACCGTGGTGCCGGCCGGCACGCCCATGGCGCCGGCCATGCAACAGGTGGCCGACGAACTGGCGGCGCAGGGCCGCAAGGCCTACATCATCCCCGGCGGCGGCAGCAATGCCATCGGCGGCCTGGGCTACGTGGCCTGCGCGCAGGAACTCCAGCAGCAGATGTTCGAGCAGGGGCTGCGCTTCGACCACGTCATCGTCGGCTCGGGCAGTTCGGGCACGCACGGCGGGCTGCTGGCGGGGTTCCTGGGCAACCGCATCCACATCCCCATCACCGGCATCGGCGTCAGCCGCGACCCGGCCGACCAGGAGCCCCTGGTGTGGAAGGAGGCGCAGGCGGTGTTCGAGCTGCTGGGCATCGCCGAAGCCGTGCCGCGCGACAAGGTGGTGAGCGTGGGCGGCTACTGGCAGCCGAAGTACTCGGTGCCCAACGCGCGCATGGTGGAAGCGGTGCAGCTGGCGGCACGCACCGAGGGCTTGCTGCTGGACCCGGTGTACACCGGCAAGATCATGGCGGGGCTGATGGGCCTGGCGCGCGACGGCTGCCTGCGGCCGGGGGAGCGCGTGCTGTTCCTGCACACCGGCGGGCTGCCCTCGCTGCATGTCTACGAACAGGTCGTGCTGGGCCAGCGGGCGGTCGCACCCTGACAGAATCAGCCTCACTGCTGCGGGCCACCGCCCGCGCCGAGGACCGACATGACCGAACTCGACCGCCGGGCCTTCACCCAGGCCACCGCCGCCGCGCTGCTGACCAGCACCGTGCCACTTTCCCTTGCCGCCACGCCCAAGGACACGCTGGTCATCGCGCTGGCCTTCGACGACATCATCAGCCTGGACCCGGCCGAGGCCTTCGAGATCAGCGCCGGCGAGCTGATGGGCAACGGCTACGAACGCCTGCTGCGCTACGACGTGGCCGACCCTTCCAAGCTGCTGCCCGACGTGGCCCGGGCCTGGAAGGTCAGCGACGACGGCCGAACCTTCAGCTTCGAACTCAAGCCGGGCCTCAGGTTCGCCAGCGGCAACCCGCTCACCGCCGAGGACGTGGCCTGGTCGCTGCAACGCGCCGTGCTGCTGGACAAGACGCCGGCCTTCATCCTCACGCAGTTCGGCCTGACGAAGGCCAACGTGAAGGACAAGGTCAAGGCCACGGGGCCCCTGGCGCTGACCCTCGAGACCGACAGGGCCTACGCGCCGACGCTGGTCTACAACTGCCTCACGGCCAACGTGGCCGGCATCGTCGACCGCAAGCTGCTGCTCACCAAGGAAAAGGACGGCGACCTGGGTGCCGCCTGGCTGAAGACCAACTTCGCCGGCAGTGGGGCCTTCAAGATCCGCGAGTGGCGCGCCAACGAGATCGTCGCGTTGGAGCGCAACGACAACTTCGGCGGCCCCAAGGCGAAGCTGGCCCGCGTGATCTACCGCCACGCCAAGGAGTCGGCCACGCAGCGGCTGATGCTGGAGAAGGGCGACGTGGACATCGCGCGCAACCTCACGCCGCAGGACCTGGAAGCGCTCTCCAAGAACCCGGCGCTGAAGTTCAGCTCGGTGCCCAAGGGCACGGTCTACTACTTCGGGCTCAACCAGAAGAACCCCAATCTGGCCAAGCCCGAGGTGCGCGAGGCCCTCAAGTGGCTGGTGGACTACGACGCCATCGGCAACACCCTCATCAAGAACATCGGCGTCATCCACCAGAACTTCCTGCCCATCGGCCTGCTGGGCGCCAGCCGCGAGAAGCCCTACAAGTACGACGTCGCCAAGGCCAAGGCGCTGCTGGCGAAAGCCGGGTTGCCGGGCGGCTTCAAGGTCACCATCGACATGCGCAACGTGCAGCCGGTGCAGGGCCTCACCGAGGCCTGGCAGCAGAGCCTGAAGAAGGCCGGCATCGAGCTGGAGATCATCCCCGGCGACGGCAAGCAGACGCTCACCAAGTACCGCGCCCGCAGCCACGACATCTACGTCGGCCAGTGGGGCGCCGACTACTGGGACCCGCACACCAATGCCGACACCTTCGCGCGCAATCCCGACAACAGCGATGCCGCCAAGAGCAAGCCGCTGACCTGGCGCAACTCGTGGGACATCCTGGAACTCACCAAGAAGACCGACGCCGCCGCGATGGAGCGTGATGGCGCCAAGCGCGCCAGGATGTACGCCGAGATCCAGGCCGAATTCAGGAAGACCAGCCCCTTCGTGATGCTCTTCCAGGAGACGGAAGTGGCGGCCTTCCGCGCCAACGTCACGGGCCTGCGGCTCGGCCCCACGGCCGACAGCACCTACCTGCACGTCGTCGCCAAGAGCTGATGGCGGCTGCCGCAGCGCGCGCGGCGAAAGCGACGGCGAGCTTCGCCGTCGCGGTGGCGCTCACCTTCCTGGGGCTGCTGGCCGTCACCTTCTTCATCGGCCGCGTGATCCCGGTGGACCCGGCGCTGGCCGTCGCCGGTGACCGTGCGCCCGAGCACGTGCTGCAGCGCGTGCGCGAGGAGATGGGGCTGAACCAGCCGCTGCCGCTGCAATTCGTGAACTACGTCAAGCGGGCGCTGAACGGCGACTTCGGCAACTCCGTGCTCACCAGCAACCCGGTGCTGGACGACATCCTCAAGACCTTCCCGGCCACGCTGGAACTGGCCACCTTCGGCATCCTCATCGGCGCCGGGCTCGGCATCCCCTTGGGCGTTTGGGCGGCCGTGCGGCGCGGCGGCGCCGTGGACCATGCCGTGCGCGTGATGGGGCTGGTGGGTTACTCCGTGCCGATCTTCTGGCTCGGCCTCATGGGGCTGGTGCTGTTCTACGCCAAGCTCGGCTGGGTCGCGGGGCCGGGGCGCATCGACGTGGCCTTTGAATACGCGGTCGAGCGCACGACGGGCCTGATGCTGGTGGACACCGCGCTGTCGTCGAACTGGGAAGCCTTCGGCAATGCGCTCAGCCACCTCCTGCTACCGGGCTGCCTGCTCGGCTACTTCTCGGTGGCCTACATCAGCCGCATGACGCGCAGCTTCATGCTGAACGAACTCTCGGCCGAGTACATCGTGGCCGCGCGCGCCAAGGGCCTGAGCGAAACCCGCATCATCTGGCGCCATGCGCTGCGCAACGCGCTGGTGCCGCTGGTCACCGTGGTGGCGCTCAGCTACGCCGGGTTGCTGGAAGGCAGCGTGCTCACCGAGACCGTGTTCGCGTGGCCGGGCCTGGGCCTCTACATCACCAACTCGCTGCAGAACGCCGACATGAACGCGGTGCTGGGCGGCACGCTGGTGGTGGGCACGGTGTTCATCGGGCTGAACCTCTTCAGCGACCTGCTGTACCGGCTGCTGGACCCGCGCACGCGGGACACGCGATGAAGGCCCGGCGATGAGCGGTACGCCCCTGCACGACTGGCTGGTGTCCGAGCGCCCGGCCTCGCGCCGGCAGGCGGCGCTGGGCCGCGCTTACCAGGGCTGGCGCGCCTTCGCGCGCAACCGGCTGGCGCTGGCGGGGCTGGCCATCGTGGGGCTGCTCGTCGCCGTCGCGGCGCTGGCGCCCTGGATCGCGCCCTACCCGGCCGACGTGGGCGAACTGGGCCATCGGCTGCTGCCGCCTTCGGCCGCGCACTGGTTCGGCACCGACGACCAGGGCCGCGACATCTTCAGTCGCATCCTGCATGGCAGCCGCATCACGCTCTTCGTGGTGGCGCTGGTGGCGGTGATGGCGGCCCCCATAGGCCTCCTGGTGGGCACGGTGGCGGGCTACGCCGGTGGCTGGCTGGACGCGCTCCTCATGCGCATCACCGACATATTTCTCGCCTTCCCCAAGCTGATCCTGGCGCTGGCCTTCGTCGCCGCGCTGGGCCCGGGCATCGAGAACGCGGTGATCGCCATCGCCATCACCTCCTGGCCGCCCTACGCCCGCATCGCGCGCGCCGAGACACTGTCCATCCGCCAGGCCGACTACATCAGCGCCGTGCGCCTGCTCGGCGCCAGCCCGGCGCGCATCGTGCTGCGCCACATCGTGCCGCTGTGCCTGGCCAGCGTGATCGTGCGCGTGACGCTGGACATGGCCGGCATCATCCTCACCGCCGCCGGCCTGGGCTTCCTGGGCCTGGGCGCGCAGCCGCCGATGCCCGAATGGGGCGCGATGATCGCCGCCGGCCGCGCCTACGTGCTGGACCAGTGGTGGGTGGCCGCCGCGCCCGGCGCCGCCATCTTCGTCGTCAGCCTGGCCTTCAACCTGCTCGGCGACGGCCTGCGGGATGCGCTGGACCCGAAGGCCGGCCATTGACGCCGGTGCGCTGGCCTGAGCGAAAATCCGCAGCATCCAGCCCCGAGATCCGCCATGCCCATCTTCGAATATGCCTGCCAGGACTGCGGAAAGCAGTTCGAGACGCTCGTCCGCTCCGACACCGTGCCCGAGTGCCCGGCCTGCCACTCGGTCTCGCTCGAGAAGCAGCTGTCGGTGTTCGCCACCTCGAACGCCGGCCCTGAAGCGGCGCCCATGCCGGCCTTCGGCCCCTGCGGCAGCTGCGGCCACCCCGACGGCCCCGGCGCCTGCGGCATCCATTGACGCTGCTGGCCGTCGACGACCTGCGCGTCGCCTACCCGTCGCGCCAGGCCGGGAACGCGCCGTGGCAGGAGGTGGTGCGCGGCGTGAGCTTCACGCTGGGGCGTGAACGCCTGGGCATCGTCGGCGAATCGGGTTCCGGCAAGAGCCAGACCGGCCGCGCCATCCTGGGCCTCACGGCGCCGGGCGGGCGCGTGACGGCCCGGCAGCTGGCGTTCTCGGGCATCGACCTGCTGCGCTGCCCGCCGGCACAGCGCCGCGCGCTTCGCGGCGGCCGCATCGCCATGGTGCTGCAGGACCCGAAGTTCTCGCTGGACCCGGTGATGAGCATCGGCGCGCAGATCGAGGAGACGCTGCAGGCCCACAGGCCGTCGCCGCGGCGCGAGCGCAGCGAGCGCATGCTGGAGGCGCTGGCGCAGGTCGGCATCGACGACCCGGCCCGCGTGGCCGGGCTTTATCCGCATGAGGTTTCCGGCGGCATGGGCCAGCGCGCCATGATCGCCATGATGCTGATCGCCGGCCCCGAGCTGCTGATCGCCGACGAGCCCACCTCGGCGCTGGACGTCACCGTGCAGCTGCAGGTGCTGTCCATTCTCGACAAGCTCGTCGCCGAGCGTGGCATGGGCCTGGTCTTCATCTCGCACGACCTGCGACTCGTCTCCTCCTTCTGCGACCGCGTGCTGGTGATGTACGCCGGCCGGGTGGTGGAGGCGCTGCCCGCGACGCGCCTGCACGAGGCCGAACACCCCTACACGCGCGGCCTGCTGGACTGCCTGCCGCGCCTGAACGCGCCGCGCCACCCGCTGCCGGTGCTGGACCGGCAGGCCTCGTGGGCGGCGTGAAGGCCGGGCCGTGATCGGCCTGCGCGTCGATGCGCTGCGCGTGGTCTTCGACGGCTTTGCGGCCGTCGACGGCGTGAGCTTCGTCGTGCAGCCCGGTGAGAGCTTCGGCCTGGTGGGCGAGTCCGGTTCCGGCAAGAGCACGGTGCTGCGGGCGATCTGCGGTCTGGCGCGCCGGGCTGGCGGCGAAATGGCACTGACAGCGGCGGCCGCTTCGGCACCGCTGCCCGAACCCGGCAGCAAGGCCTTCCGCCGCCAGGTGCAGATGGTGTTCCAGGACCCGTACGGCAGCCTGCACCCGCGCCAGACGGTGGACCGCGCGCTGGCCGAGCCGTTGGCCATCCACGGCATGGCCGATGGCGAGGCCCGCATCGAGCGTGCGCTGGCTGAAGTGGGCCTGGGCGCGGGCTTCCGCTTCCGCTACCCGCACCAGCTCTCGGGTGGCCAGCGCCAGCGCGTGGCCATCGCCCGCGCCCTGATCCTGGAGCCGCAGGTGCTGCTGCTGGACGAACCCACCTCGGCGCTGGACGCCTCGGTGCAGGCCGAGGTGCTGAACCTGCTGGAGCGGCTGCGCCGCGAGCGGCAGCTGAGCTTTGTGATGGTCAGCCATGACCTCGCCGTGGTCACGCACCTGTGCGAACGCCTGGCGGTGATGCAGCGCGGCCGCATCGTCGAGACCGTGGCCGCGGCCGACCTGGCCGCCGGCCGTGTGCAGGCCACCTACACGCGCAAGCTCATGGAAGCCGCGGGGGGCTTCCGGCGTCAGGCATCCTGAACGGCCGGCGCCGGCTGGCGATCGTCCTGGTCCATCGGTTCCGTGATAAGCTCTTGAATATCAGTAAATTCGGATTTAAGGAATCTTGTCTTGATCCCGGGCGTCTTCCGGGGCCTGGATGAGTGGTCTTTCCCAGACCCTGCAACTCCAACGCCGAGGTCATGATGAACTCCACGGCCACCCACGAAGCGATGTCAGACGCCACGGCGCCGCATCTCCTGGACGTGCGCTCGCGAGGCGAGTTCGCGTCCGGCCACATCGATGGCGCGACCAACCTGCCGCTGGACGAACTCGTCGCGCGCATCGGCGAGGTGGCGCCCGACAAGTCGGCGCCGCTGCTGCTGTGCTGCGCCTCGGGCATGCGCTCGCGCATGGCGGCCGCGCTGCTGACCCAGATGGGCTACGGCCGGGTGCAGGACGGCGGCGGGGTGGGTGGCCTGGCGATGAGCCTGGGGCGCGCGATCCGCCGCGCCTGAGCGTGGCCTGACAATGACGGCTCCGGCGCCAGCGCCGCCCCCGCGAGAAAGACCTTGGAGAACCGCCCCGCCTTGCCCGACCACCTCTCGGTCGACCCCCGCAGCAAGCACCACGTCGCCGCCGTGTTCGAGCACGAGATCGGCATCCGCCTGAACGGCAAGGAGCGCAGCGACGTGGAGGAGTACTGCGTGAGCGAAGGCTGGGTCAAGGTCCCGGCGGGTCGTACGCTGGACCGCAAGGGCCGGCCGATGCTCATCACCCTCAAGGGCACGGTGGAAGCCTTCTACCGCTAGCGCCATGTGCAGCGCCCGGCCCGTCTGGACGAGGCGGTCATGGCTGGCTTCGGCGGCCGCGGTGGCCGCCGGCGCGGCACCAGGCAGCCCTGGCGCCCGGCCTTTGCCCGTGGCGCCCCTGCTCGCCGGCCTGGACGGCCACCGCCATCCGGTGGACAGTGCCGACGCCCTGGCGCGGCGCTACGTGCAGCAGGGCTTCATGCTCGTCTATGCCTTCAACCCCGCGGAGGCGGCCCGTTCCTTCGAAGCGGCGGCCGCGCGTGACGAAGGCTGCGCCCTGGCCTGGTGGGGCCTGGCCTGGGCACTGGGTCCGAACATCAACACCGATCCCGAGCCTGCCGATGCGCC
Organism: uncultured Rubrivivax sp.; assembly: GCA_964495125.1. Taxonomy (GTDB): domain Bacteria; phylum Pseudomonadota; class Gammaproteobacteria; order Burkholderiales; family Burkholderiaceae_C; genus Rubrivivax. The sequence goes on along the minus strand of CAZBUU010000072.1, from coordinate 2,281 downwards.
CCGCATCGCGCAGGCGTTGGTCCGGGCCGGCGCCGCGCGGGCGAGCGCACGGGTGCGCGAGCTGGTGCAGCTGCTGGCCTTGCGGCACCCGCGCGGTGGCGCGCTGCAGGAAGAGGCCTATGCCGAGGCGGCCCTGGGCCTGGCGCGGCGCCGGCCGCAGGACGCTTTCGTGCAGCTGCTGGCCGCCGAGGCGCAACTCAACCTGCATCCCTACGACTGGTGGCAGGCCGACGGCCGGCCGCAGCCCTGGACCCCGTCGATCGAACGCATGCTCCAGCGCTCGCTGGCCCTCGATCCGCGCCAGCCCGGCGCCCACCACTACTGGATCCACCTGCAGGAGAGCTCGCCGCAGCCGGCGCGTGCCGACGCCAGCGCCGCCTTCCTGCGCAGCGCCTACCCGGGTGCGCCGCACCTGCTGCACATGCCGTCGCACATCGACCTGCGCACCGGGCGCTATGCCGAAGCCATCGCGGCGAACCAGCGTGCCATCGCCGCCGACGCGGCCTACCTGGCGCAGGTCGACGCGCAGTCGGCTTACCGTGTCGGCTACGTCGCGCACAACCAGCACTTCCTCTGGGCGGCCGCCGGCATGGCCGGACAGCAGGCTTTGGCGCTGCAGGCCGCCGACGAAGCCGGTCCTGCAGCCTGCGGGCCCGGGGGGCGCAACCCCGGCACGGCGACCGTCCAGCACCTGCAGGCGCTGCCCTTCCTGACGCGGCAACGCTTCGGCCTGTGGGAGGAACTCGCGACGGGCACCCGTCCGCCCGACGGCCCAGGGGGCTATGCGCTGGCGCTGTGGCATGCGGCACGCGGCTGTGCCTTCGCCCGGCTCGGCCGCCCGCGCGAGGCGCAAGTCGAGGCGGAACGCTTGCAGGCCCTGGCGTCGGACCCGGCCGTGAGCGGATTGAAGGTCAAGAACCTGCATCCGGTGGACACGCTGCTCGCGCTGGCGGCCCACCAGCTGCGGGCCGAACAGGTCGCGGCGCGGGGTGACACGGGCGCGGCCGTCGCCGCGCTGCAGGCCGCCGTGGCCCTGGAAGACACGCTGGCCTACGACGAGCCGCATGTCGTGGGCGCGCCTGTGCGTCAGGCGCTGGGTGCGGCGTTGCTGGCCGCGGGGCGCCCGGCCGAGGCGCTGAGGGCCTACGACGAAGACCTGCGCCACTACCCGGCCAACGCCTGGTCGCTGCAGGGGCGTGCGCTGGCCCTGAGGGCCTTGGGCCGGCCCGCAGACACGGCCCGCGCGGCCGCCGATGCCGCCTGGACCGGCATCGCACGTCGCCCGGCAGGCTCGCGCTTCTGAGCGTGCCGGTCGCGCCACGGCACTGGTCGTGGTCTTGACTTGGGTCAGGGAAAACCCGTGTGACAGGTATACCGTATTGGGTATGCAGAGACGGCGCGGGCCACGAACCCGCGAGCTGTCTCCCGCATGCAGCCGTACGGAGAAGCCCCATGTCGTCATTCACCCGCCGCCGTTTCCTGTCGATCTCGGCGGCCACCCTGGGCGCTTCGGCGGCCGGTACCTGGTCCACCGCCGGCCTTCTCGACGCCTCGACGGCGCCGGGAGAGGTGAAGCAGATCCCGACGTTCTGCGAGATGTGCTTCTGGCGCTGCGGCGGCATCGCCCACGTGCGCGACGGCAAGCTCTGGAAGTTCGAGGGCAACCCGCGCGACCCGCAGAGCAACGGCCGCCTGTGCCCGCGCGGCACCGGTGCCGTGGGCGCGCACTACGACCCCGACCGCCTGCGCCAGCCGCTGATGCGCGTGGGTGAACGCGGCAAGGAACAGTGGAAGGCCGTGAGCTGGGACGAGGCGCTGGGCTTCGTGGCCGAGCGCATGAGCAAGATCAAGGGCGAACACGGGCCGGAATCGGTGGCGCTGTTCAACCACGGTTTCGGCCAGCGCTTCTTCCAGCACGTGCTGAAGACCTGGGGCGTCATCAACTACGCCGGTTCCTCCTACGCGCAGTGCCGCGGCGCGCGCGACGTGGGCTTCCTGCTCACCTATGGCGCCGGCGTGGGCAGCCCCGAGCCCACCGACATCAAGAACACCGACTGCCTGGTGCTCATCGGCTCGCACCTGGGCGAGAACATGCACAACTCGCAGGTGCAGGAGTTCGCGCAGGCGGTCGAGCGGCGGGCCTCGGTGATCGTCGTCGATCCGCGCTTCTCGGTGGCGGCCAGCAAGGCCAAGTACTGGCTGCCGGTGAAACCCGGCACCGACCTGGCGCTGATCCTGGCCTGGTGCAACCTGCTCGTGCAGGAAGGCCGCTACGACAAGG
>CAZBUU010000071.1:0-16931 GCA_964495125.1 uncultured Rubrivivax sp. | reverse complement strand
TACGGCCGCGCGCTGTGCGAGGCGCTGGAACGGCCCTACCTGCAGGCGCCCATCGGCCTGCACAGCACCACGGCCTTCCTGCGCGAACTGGGCCGCTTGCTGAACCTGGACCCGGAACCCTTCATCCAGCGCGAGAAGCACACCACCATCAAGCCGATCTGGGACCTCTGGCGCAGCGTCACGCAGGACTTCTTCGGCACCGCCAACTTCGCGGTCGTGGCAGGCGAGACCTATGCCCGGGGCATTCGCCACTTCCTGGAAGACGAGATGGGGTTGCCGTGCAACTTCGCCGTCAGCCGCCAGGCCGGCCAGAAGACCGACAACGAGGCCGTGCGCCGCATGGTGCGCGAGAAGACGCCCCTGGTGATGTTCGGCAGCTACAACGAACGCATGTACCTGGCCGAAGTGGCCGGCGGCCACGGCCCGAAGCCGACCTACATCGCCGCCTCGTTCCCTGGCGCCATCATCCGCCGCGCCACCGGCACACCCTTCATGGGCTATGCGGGCGCCACCTACCTGGTGCAGGAGTTCTGCAACGCCCTGTTCGACGCGCTGTTCCACGTGCTGCCTCTGGGCACCGAGCTGGACCGCGTCGATGCCACGCCCGCGCGCGCCGCCGAGGAGCACTGCCCCTGGGACGCCGATGCGCAGGCGCTGCTGGACGAACTCGTCGCCCGCGAACCCGTGCTGGTGCAGATCAGCGCGGCCAAGCGGCTGCGCGACCGCGCCGAGCGCGACGCGCGTGCCGCCGGCGAGATGCGCGTGACGCTGCCGCGCATGCAGCGCACGCGCGACGCGGTGCGACAGGGGGTGGCCGCATGAAGTCGACGGCCACCCGATCCGAACGTCGCGACCTCCGGGTTGCGGCTGCCTTTGCTGCGCAGGCTGGCGCGCGGTTGTGGCCGAGAGGCCAACAGTGAGGAGCAATCCTATGGCTGAAAGAAAGGGCTCGATCTCCGGCCTGACCGATGAAGAAGCCCAGGAATTCCACCAGTACTACATCCAGGGATTCATCGGCTTCACCGCAGTCGCGGTCGTGGCCCACATCCTGGTGTGGGTCTGGCGGCCCTGGTTCTGATCGCCTGAAGCTCCGGCAAGGAAGGAACACCATGGCAAGCACGAGCAATGTGCCGCTTCAGGGCGTGCTGAAGAACGACTCCAAGACCTACCTCGCGATCTTCGCGGTGGGTTTTGTCGTGTTCATGTCCATCGCCCTCGTGGCGCAGGCCCTCGGTTGGCAATGGCGTTCCTGGCTGCCCGGCGCAGAAGGCGTGAAGTCCGTGACCGGAGGCGTGAAGGCCGCTGTCTACACCTTCATGTCGCACCTAACTTAGGAGATGTTGGTATGTGGAGAATCTGGCGTATCTATGACCCGTTGCGCGCGCTCGTGGCGCAGGGAGTGGGCCTGTTCGCGATCGCGATCATGATCCACCTCATCCTGCTGAGCACGCCCACCTTCAACTGGCTCGACGGTCCGAAGGCCCGTCAGACAGTGGCGCAGCAGAACGCGCCGCTGCCGGCCAAGCCTTGAAGGCATTTGCCTGAACGGGCCGGCCGGCCCGGGTGCCAAGCCCTGGCCGGCCTCCCCAAGAACACACGTCGCGTCGGCGCACGAGCAACTCCGCCGCCGCGAACCGGAGGACCAGCAATGGCCATGCTCAGCTTCGAAAGGAAGTACCGCGTCCGCGGCGGTACCTTGGTCGGCGGAGATCTGTTCGATTTCTGGGTCGGCCCGCTGTACGTCGGCTTCTTCGGCGTGACCACGCTGTTTTTCAGCCTGGTCGGCACCGGCCTCATCCTCTGGGGCGCCGCCAAGGGCGGCACCTGGAACCTCTGGCAGATCAGCATCGCGCCGCCGGACCTGAAGTACGGTCTGAAGATGGCGCCGCTGATGGCCGGCGGACTCTGGCAGCTCATCACCATCTGCGCCATCGGCGCCTTCTGCAGCTGGGCGCTCCGGGAGGTGGAGATCTGCCGCAAGCTCGGCATGGACTACCACGTGCCGGTGGCCTTCAGCATGGCGATCTTCGCCTACGTGACGCTGGTGGTCATCCGCCCGGTGCTGCTGGGCGCCTGGGGCCACGGCTTCCCGTACGGCATCTACAGCCACCTGGACTGGGTGTCCAACGTCGGCTACCAGTACCTGCACTTCCACTACAACCCGGCGCACATGATCGCCATCACGTTCTTCTTCACGACGACGCTGGCGCTGGCGGCCCACGGCTCGCTGATCCTGTCGTCGACGAACCCGAAGAAGGGCACGCCCATCAAGGGCACCGACGAAGAGGACACCTTCTTCCGTGACCTCGTCGGCTACTCGGTCGGCATCCTGGGCATCCACCGCGTCGGCCTGTTCATCTCGCTGGCCGCGGTGTTCTTCAGCGCGGTGTGCATCGTGATCAGCGGTCCCTTCTGGACGCGCGGCTGGCCCGAGTGGTGGGGCTGGTGGCTGGCGCTGCCGATCTGGAAGTAGACGTCGCCGCAAGAACACAGGAGAGATCGATGATCCAGTATCAAAACCTGTTCACCGCGGTGCAGGTCACGGGCCCGGTGCAGTCCGGCGTGCCGCTGCCACCGGGTGACGAAGAACGGCTGATCAAGCCCTTCTTCTGGCACCTGATGGGACGCATCGGCAATGCGCAGATCGGCCCCATCTACCTCGGGCCGCTGGGCCTGGCGTCGCTGATCCTCGGCACGCTGTCCTTCAACATCATCGGCTTCAACATGCTGGCCCAGGTGAACTGGAACCCGGTGCAGTTCGTCAAGCAGCTGTTCTGGCTGGCGCTGGAACCGCCGCCGCCGGCCTACGGGCTGAGCTTCCCGCCGATGAACCAGGGCGGCTGGTGGTTGCTGGCCGGTGGCCTGCTCACCGCCTCGATGCTGCTGTGGTGGGCGCGCACCTACCGGCGCGCGCGCCAGCTCGGGCTGGGCACGCACCTGGCGTGGGCCTTCATGTCGGCGATCTGGCTCTTCCTGGTGCTGGGCTTCATCCGCCCGGTGCTGATGGGCAGCTGGTCGGAAGCCGTGCCTTTCGGCATCTTCCCGCACCTGGACTGGACGGCCGCTTTCTCGCTGCGCTACGGCAACCTCTTCTACAACCCGTTCCACGCGCTGTCGATCGCCTTCCTCTACGGCTCGACGCTGCTCTTCGCCATGCACGCGGCCACGATCCTGGCGGTCAGCAAGTTCGGCGGCGAGCGCGAGATCGAGCAGATCGTCGACCGCGGCACCGCCACCGAGCGCGCCGCGCTCTTCTGGCGCTGGACGATGGGCTTCAACGCGACGATGGAATCCATCCACCGCTGGGGCTGGTGGTTCGCCGTGCTGTGCCCGCTGGTGGGCGGCATCGGCATCCTGCTCACCGGCACGGTGGTCGACAACTGGTACCTGTGGTCCGTGAAGCATGGCGTCGCACCGGGCTACCCGGCGCCGATACCGGCCATCATCGACCCGGCCACGCTGCAGGGAGTCAAGCCATGAGCCGCATCCTCCGCATCGCCTCGGTGCTCGCATTCGGGGCCGCGGCCCTGGCCGGCTGCGAGCGTGGCGTGCCCGTCGAACGGCCGCCGATGAACAGCCAGCAGACGGGCTACCGCGGCACGGGCATGGTGCAGATCACCAACCCGCGCATCGTCGCACCCGTGCTGGCCCGCCAGACCTTCCCCGAAGCGCTGCCTGCGGTACCGGCCGAAGGGCCGACCGCCAAGCAGGTCTACCAGAACGTGCAAGTGCTGGGTGACCTGCCGGTGGCCGAGTTCACGCGCACGATGCTGGCCATCACGGCCTGGATCGCGCCGGCCGAAGGCTGCAACTACTGCCACAACCCGCAGAACCTGGCCGAGGACAGCAAGTACACCAAGGTCGTGGCACGCCGCATGATCGAGATGACGCAACGCGTCAACGTCGACTACACCAAGCACCACAACGGCACGGGCGTCACCTGCTGGACCTGCCACCGCGGCAACGCGGTGCCGGCCGGCGTGTGGTTCACGGCGCTGCCGAACAAGCGCAGCGCGGGGCTGATCGGCGACGACGCCGGCCAGAACATTGCCGCCGCCACGGTGGGCTGGACCTCCCTGCCCTACGACCCCTTCACGCCCTACCTCAGCGGCAAGGCCGACCCGGACATCCGCGTCTACGGCAGCACCGCGCTGCCCGGCAGCAACCGGCACTCCATCAAGCAGGCCGAGCACACCTACGGGCTGATGATGCACATGTCCGGTGCCCTGGGCGTGAACTGCACCTTCTGCCACAACACGAACTCCTTCGCTTCGTGGGACGGCCCGGTGCAGCGTGTCAACGCCTGGTACGGCATCCGCATGGTCGGCGACCTCAACGCCAACTACATGAAGCCGCTGACCGACAAGTTCCCGGCCTCGAGGCGCGGCCCGGGCGGCGACGTGGCGAAGATCAACTGCACCACCTGCCACCAGGGCGTGAACAAGCCGGTGAACGGCGCCAAGATGGCCAAGGACTACCCGGCCCTGCTGAAGGTGGCCATGGTGGCGGCCGCGCCTGCCGACATGGCGCCGGACATCAACGGTCTGCTCGCCAAGGTGCTGTTCGACACCGGCAAGGCCACCCTCGGCGCCCAGGGCGAGGACGCGGTGAAGAACGCCGCGGCGGTGCTGGTGAAGAGCCCGGCCGTCAAGGTGGCGATCTCCGGCTTCGCCGACAAGACCGGCAAGCCCGACGCCAACCTGGAACTGGCCAAGCAGCGCGCCTTCACCGTGCGCGACGCCCTCAAGTCGGCCGGCGTCGCCGAGGCCCGCATCACGCTGAAGAAGCCCGAGTTCGCGATCGGCGGTGCCGAAAGCGATGCGCGCCGCGTGGAGATCAACGCCGCCAAGTGAGCGCACCATGAGCGAATCCGGCCCGGTGGCGGCGCTCGTCCTGATCGACGCCACGTCCATCCTGTGGGCCTGGGCACGGCTGGTGAAGGGCCGGCGTGCGCTGCGCGGCACGCCCGGCCTGCTCTTCAGCAAGGTGCTCGGCAGCGGGCACGAAGGCGGCTTCGGCCTCAAGCCCAGCGCCACGCGCGGCGGCCTCTTCTGCGTCTTCGACGGCGAGGCTGCGGCCCGCAGCTTCCTCGAGACTTCGCCCACGCTGGCCGCGTACCGCCGGCATGCGCGTGAGCTCTGCACCGTGCTGCTGAAGCCCTATGCCAGCCGCGGCAGCTGGGACGGCATGACGCTGGCGGCCACCGCCCCAGCGCCTGCTGACGGCCCGGTGGCCGCGTTGACGCGCGGTTCCATCCATCCACTGCGTGCCGCCTCTTTCTGGCGCATGGCGCCGGCGGCGCAGGTGGCGGTGGAAGCCGCCGAAGGCTGCCGCCTGGGCGTGGGCCTGGGCGAAGCGCCGCTGCTGCGCCAGGCCACCTTCAGCATCTGGGACAGCGTGCCCGCGATGGACGCCTACGCCCGAAAGGGCGCGCACCTCGCGGCGGCCCAGGCCTCGAAGCAGCGCGGGCACTTCTCGGAGTCGATGTTCGTCCGCTTCGTGCCCGAAGGGCTGCGGGGCGACTGGCGCGGGCGGCACTATGCATGAGCCCGCGCGCGCGCCGCGCGTGGTGATCGTCGGCGCCGGCATCGGCGGCCTCGTCACGGCCCTGCTGCTGGCCCACCGCGGCGTGCGCGTGCAGGTGCTGGAAGCCGCCGCCACGCCGGGCGGCAAGATGCGCCAGCTGCACCCCGGTGGCCAGCCCGTCGACGCCGGCCCCACCGTGCTGACGATGCGCTGGATCTTCGAGGCCATCTTCCGCGAGGCCGGCGTGGAACTGGCCGATGTGGTCGGCCTGCGACCGCTGTCGGTGCTGGCCCGCCACGCCTGGGGCGACGGCGGCGGCGCCGACCGGCTGGACCTCTTCGCCGACCACGCACGCAGCGCCGACGCCATCGGCCGCTTCGCCGGCAGCGCCGAGGCGCGGCGCTTCCTGGCCTTCTGCGACGAAGCGCGACGCGTCTACCGCACGCTCGAAGGCCCCTACATCCGCTCGCCCAAGCCCAGCGTGCCCGGCATGATCGCCGCGCTGGGCCCGCGCGGCCTGGCGCAGCTCACGGCACTGGGGCCACTCACCTCGCTGGCCAGCCTGCTGGCCCGGCGCTTCCAGGACCCGCGCCTGCGCCAGCTGTTCGGCCGCTACGCCACCTACTGCGGCGCCTCCCCCTGGGCGGCACCGGCCACGCTGCTGCTGGTGGCCCAGGTGGAGATGGACGGCGTGTGGACGGTGACCGGTGGCATGCATGCGCTGGCGCAGGCCGTGGCGCGGCTGGCGGCCGAGCGCGGGGCCGAGTTCAGCTACGGCGCCACCGCGACCGAGATCGTCAGCACCCGGGGCCGCGCCAGCGGCGTGCGCACCGTCGACGGACGCTTCCATGAAGCCGATGCCGTGGTCTTCAACGGCGACGCCGATGCACTGGCCCAGGGCCACTTGGGCAGCGCCGCACGACAGGCCGTGCCGCCGCGGCGCGCCGGCGACCGCTCGCTGTCGGCCCTGACGGCCTGCGTGCTGGCCCGCACCCAGGGCTTCCCGCTGACACGGCACAACGTGTTCTTCCAGAACGACTACGCCGCCGAGTTCCGCGATGTCTTCGAGGCCGGCCGCCTGCCGCGCGAAGGCACGGTCTACGTCTGCGCCCAGGACCGCGACGACGAAGCCACCGACCCCGGCCGGCCCGAACGCCTGCTGCTGCTCGTCAACGCCCCGCCCAACGGCGACCGCGTCGCCGCCGACCCCGTGGAGATCCAGACATGCGAACAGACCACCCTGGCGCTGCTGCGCCGCTGCGGCCTGAGCCTGGATCCAGCGCCGCCCGCAGCCGGCTCGGCGCCGAGCTGGCAGCGGACCACGCCGCAGGACTTCAGCCGCCTTTTCCCGGGGTCGGGCGGGGGCCTGTACGGCACGGCGACGCATGGCTGGATGGCCCTGTTCCGGCGGCCCGGCGCGACGACGCGGCTGCCGGGGCTGGTGCTGACGGGGGGCAGCGTGCACCCGGGGCCGGGCGTGCCGATGGCGGCGATGTCCGGCCTCAGGGCGGCCGAGACGGTGATGGCGCACCTCGCTTCGACCAGCCGGTCGTTCGCGGCGGCTACCTCTGGTGGTACTTCGACGCCCTCAGCGACGACGGCCGCCACGGGCTGACCGTCATCGCCTTCGTCGGCAGCGTCTTCTCGCCCTACTACGCCTTCGCCCGCCGCGGCGGCCGCGAGGCCGACCCGGAGAACCACTGCGCCATCAACGTGGCGCTCTACGGCGAAGGCGCCAGGCGCTGGACGATGACCGAACGCGGGCGGCGCTGGATGACCCGCGATGCCCGCGAGTTCCGCGTCGGCCCCAGCCGGCTGCGCTGGGACGGCCAGGCGCTGGTGGTGGACATCGACGAAGTTGCCGTGCCCTGGCCGCACCGCGTGCGCGGCCGCGTGCGCCTGGTGCCGCAGGCGCTGAGCCGCTTCGTCACCGCGCTGGACGCCGACGGCCGCCACCGCTGGGGGCCCATCGCGCCCTGCTCGCGCATCGAGGTCGAGTTCGAACAGCCGGCCCTTCGCTGGCAGGGCCACGCCTACCTGGACAGCAACGAAGGCGACGAGCCCATCGACCGCCCCTTCCGCCACTGGGACTGGGCGCGCGCCACGCTCGCCGACGGCAGCACGGCCGTCATCTACGACGTGCGCCCCCAGCAGGGTGCCGACCGCGTCATCGCGCAGCGCTTCGCCCCCGACGGCAGCGCCCACGCCTTCGCAGCCCCCCCGAGGCACACCTTGCCGCGCACGGCCTGGCGCCTGGGCCGCACCATGCGCAGCGAGGCGCAGGCACCGGCCCGGCTGCTGCAGAGCCTGGAGGACACGCCCTTCTACGCCCGCGCCACCGTCGCCAGCTCGCTGCTCGGCGAAAGCACGGTCGCCATGCACGAGACGCTGGACCTGCCCCGCGTGGTGTCGCTGCCGGTGCGCCTGATGCTGCCCTGGCGCATGCCGCGGCGAGGTTGACGCGCAGAGACCTTGAGCCAAAGCAGAACGCGCGACCGACGCTGACGGCACATTGGGGCCGGTCTCAAGCAGTACCGGGAGAGAGTGATGTCCGTCTGGCGCAACCTGCTGGTGTCCGCCGTGCTCGTGGGCTTGGCTGCCGTCGTACCCGTTCTGGCTTCCGACCAGCTCTCGGCCAAGGGCACCTGCGTGGCCTGCCATCTGGCCAAGCAGAAGCTGGTGGGGCCTAGCTGGCACGACATCGCCGCGAAGTACAAGGGCAAGGCCGACGCGCCCAAGAAGATGTTCGATGTCGTGCGCAAGGGCGGCAAGGGCGTCTGGGGCCCGCTGGCGATGCTGCCCGTGGGACGCGACAGGATCAGCGACGCCGAACTCACCACCCTCATCGCCTGGGTGCTGAAGACCCCTTGAGCGGCCGCCCGGGGGCGGCGAAGTGCGTGCAGATCTCGGCCAGCAAGGCGCGGCCCTCTTCGGTGACGCTGAGGACCCCGTCGCGAAGTTCGACGGCCCTTTCGGCCAGCAGCGGCTCCCAGCGCGCTGCCTCGGCAGCGTCCGCCGGCAGCGCGCACCGCAGCGTGCACAGCAGCTGCTCCACCGCGGCGCGCCGCTGCAGCGCCGCGGCGTCGGGCACCACGGCATGCACCACCGGGGCTTCGCCGGCGCGCACGCGCTCGTGCCACAGCGCCAGTGCGGCCTCGTTCCAGAACAACCGGCCGTCGATGTCGCTGACGGCCCCGACGCCCAGGCCCAGCTGCGGCAGTGGCGGCAAGGCCGAGTAGCCACCGAGGCCGAAACGCAGGCGTCCGGTTTCGGCGGCCTGGGCCAGTTCGTCGGACTCCAGCACGAAGTGGTCAGCTCCCAGCCAGCGGTAGCCTGCCTCACCCAGCACTTCGGCGGTGATGCGCACCAGCCCGCGCGTTTGCTCGGCGTCGGGCAACTCGCTCGCGTCGATGTCGCGCTGGCCCGAGACGAGCGCCGGCTGGTGGTGGTAGCGCCCGATGGAGATGCGGTCCGGCGCCAGGGCCAGCACCTGCCGCAGCGTGCGGCGCCAGCCTTCCGTGCTCTGGCGCGGCAGGCCGACCATCAGGCGAAGCTCGATGCAGCCGATGCCCGTCTCGCGCGCCATGTCGCAGACATCGCCCAGCAGTCGCGGCGTGTGCGAACGGCCGATGGCCTCCTGCACGGCCGCGTCGAGGTCGAGCACGCCGAAGGTCAGTTCCCGGAAGCCCAGTCCGCGCAGGGCGTGCAGCTGCACCCAGCCGATGCGCCGCGGGTCGCAATCGGCGGACAACAGAGCTTCGGCAGGCAGGCGGCAGTGCCGCTCGATGCCGTCCACCACCTGCGACAGCTGCGCTTCGCTGAGCTCGTTGGCCGTGCCCCCGCCCACGTGCAGCCGCAGCACCTCGCGCCCGGGGCCCAGGGCGCGCGCGAGCACCGCCATCTCTTCGACGAGGTCGGTCACGTAGGCGTCGAGCACCGCGGTCGGCTGCGCGACGTGGACCTGGCGCTCGCAGCACAGGCAGTGCGACGCGCAGAAAGGCAGCGCGACGTCGACGGCCAGCGCAGCGTCCCGCCGCGTGGCCAGCGCCGCCAGGGCTTGTGCGTGCCGGCCCTGGTCGGGCGACTGCAGGCCCGGGGCCACCGCCGTGGCCAGCCAGGCGCGCAGTGCGGCACCCACGGCCTGCGGGCGCGCCGCCGAGCTCCGGTGCAGGCCCCAAGCCATGGCAAACGGGCCTGCGGGCAGAGCACAGGCAGTCTGTGGCGTCGTTTTCACCGGGGTACTTCGATGTTCCGGCAGAAGGACCGGTACAGGCACCTTAGACTGCGGCTGTCGCGTTCGATTGACACACGTCAAAGGCAACGCGGCGATGCACCATGACGAGCCTCCAGCTTGCCTCCAGCGGGGCGGCCACGCACACTTGACGTGGCGCAAGCCCCCACCCGGCAGGCGACTCTCCAATCTCGGCGGGCGAGCCGCGGCCGGCCGTCCGTTCTAGGATTCCGGGATGACGACGACGACCGAGAAGAATTCTCTGCATGACGCGATGGCCGTGCGCGCAGGCTCGCTGCAGGCCTGGGCCGTGGCCGTGCGCCCGCGCAGCCTGCTGGTGGCGCTGAGCCCCGTGCTGGTGGGCGCCACGCTGGGCTTCCGCCGCACTGGCCAGATCGACTGGGTGGCCGCGGCGCTGGCCCTGGCCGCCGCACTGCTGATGCAGGTCATCACCAACATGCAGAACGACGTCGGCTACACCGTGCGCGGGGGCGACAGCAGTGGCACGCGCACCGGGCTGCCGCGCGCCACCGCGAACGGCTGGCTCAGCGTTCGCCACGTGCGCCTGGGCATCGTCGTCGCTTCGCTGGCCGCGGTGGCCTGCGGGCTGGCGCTGGTGGCCTGGCGCGGCTGGCCGGTACTGGCCATCGGCGTGTCCTCGCTGCTGGCCGCGCTGGCCTACATGGGCGGGCCCCGCCCCATCGCGTACTCGCCCTGGGGCGAACTCACGGTCTTCCTCTTCTTCGGCCTCGTGGCCGTGATGGGCAGCGACTGGGTGCTCACCGGCAGCGTGGGCACCGTGACGATGCTGGCCTCGTTCGCCATCGGCGGCATCGCTGCGGCGGCGCTGGCCGTCAACAACCACCGCGACATCGCGCACGACCGCCTCGTCGGCCGCCGCACCTTCGCCGTGACCTTTGGTGATGCCGCGTCGCGAGGCCTCTACGCCTTCCTGCTGCTCGGCCCCTTCGCCCTGCTGCCGGTGATGGCCGCCATCGACGACGCGCCCTCGCTGCTGCTGCCGATGCTGATGCTGCCCGCGGCCTGGCAACTGCGCCGCGACTTCGAACGCTGCCCGCGCGGGCTGGCGTTCAACCAGATCCTGTTCCGCACCTTCAAGCTGGAATTGTGGTTCGCGGCGCTGCTGTCCGCCGGCGCACTGCTGCAGCAACCGGTGCTGCGCTGATGGCCGAGCCCCTCACCTCGCGCCGCGTGGCCGTCGCGGCCTTGTGCAGCCTGGGCGCCGGCGCCGCCTGGCCCCGCCTGGCCTGGGCCGCGGCCGAGCGTTTCCCGCAGCGGCCCGTGCGCATCGTCGTGCCCTACTCGGTGGGCGTCGGCCCGGACGTCGTGGCCCGCGCCGTGGCCGCGCACCTGTCACGCCGCTGGGACCAGAGCGTGTGGGTGGACAACAAACCGGGCGCCTCCGGCATCGTCGCCTTCGGCGAAGTGCGGCGCACGCCGGCCGACGGCCACACGATCTTCCTGGCCGACACGGCCACCATGGCCGTCAACCCGCTGCTGCATGCCAGCCTGCCCTACGACCCCGTGCGCGACCTCGTGCCGCTGACACTGCTGTTCCGCGCCACCTTCCTGCTGTGGACCGGCGGCACGGGCCGCCTCGCCAACCTGCAGGCGCTGCTGGACACGGCGCGCGCGAAGCCGCGCAGCGTCAGCTACGCCTCGCTGGGCCATGGCCACGCCAGCCAGGTGGCCCTGGAGACCTTCGCGCATGCGGCCGGCATCCAGATGCTGCACGTGCCCTTCAAGGACGTGGGCGCGCTGATGACGGCCGTGGTCTCGGGCGACGTCGACCTCACCGCCTTCAGCCTGAACACGATGCAGGGCCTGTACCAGCAGGGCAAGCTGCGGCCGCTGGCCGTGGCGGCGCGCCGGCGCCTGCCCGCACTGCCCAACGTGCCGACCCTGCCCGAAGCCGGTGGCCCGGCCGTCGAGATGCATCCGTGGGCCGCGCTCGTCGCCGTGGCGGGCACACCGGCGCCGGTGCTGGCCCAGCTGGAGACCGACATCGCCGCCGCACTGGCATCGCCCGAGGTGCGTCAGCAGGCCGAGCAGGCCGGCTTCGAGCTCACCCCCTCCACCCCCCAGGCGCTGCGCGAGCGCATGCAGTCGGACACCGCGCTGTACACGCCGCTGGTGAACGAAGGCCGCGTCGCGCGCATGTAGGCAGCACACCGATGATCGTCCAGCGCTCCGCCCTCGTCGCCCGTCCCGCGGCGCAGTTGTTCGACCTCATCGAGGCCGCCGAGCACTACCCGGCCTTCCTGCCCTGGTGCGAATCGGCGCACATCGTGCTGCGCACCGACGACATCGTCTCCGCCGACATCCGCGCGCGCTTTCACGGCCTGAGCTTCGAAATGCGCACGCGCAACCCGAAGCGGCGCCCGGAGTACATGGCCATCGAACTCGAGCGCGGGCCGTTCAAGCGCTTTCACGGCGAGTGGAAGCTGACGCAGCTGGGCACCATCGGCTGCAAGGTCGACTTCTCGCTCGACTGGGAGTTCGACAGCGCGCTGGTGAGCCACGCCGCCGGCCCGATCTTCGCCAAGGCCGCGAGCACGCTGGTCGATGCCTTCGTGGACCGCGCGCTGGCGATGCCTGTACGCGACGAACCCGCTCCGCAGGCCGCCCCTGGCTTGCCGCCAGCACCCGCTGCGTGATACACCCTTTCATGCGCAACGGCCGTCTCCGGAAGGCGTCTTCCCGAGACATTGCAGTGACCGGACTGTGCAGCTCTTGCAGCGCGAGGAACATCCATGAGTACCTATGACGGCAGCCAGCGCAGCCACTGGCTCGGCGCACCGACGGTCAGCCTGGACCGCAGCGAATTCGAGCGCACGATCCTGGCGCGCTTTGCCCATGCCACCGACGCCGCCACGGCCTACCTCGAACGTCTCGGCGACCGGCAAGTCGCCAAGGCCCAGGCGCTGCTGCCCTTCAACGCCATCGTGTTCGCCCTGCTGACGATGACCGACGCGCGCAGCGTGCTCCCGAAACTGGCCATGCTCGGCGCCCTGCTGGCCGTGCTGGCGGCGCTATCGGCGCTGGCCAGCCTCTACACGAGTTGGGGGTCCGCCACCGAGTTCGCCACCGCGCAGGCCGAATTCAAGCGCATGTGCCGGCAGTGCTACCGCCGGGGCTACCTGCTGACCTTCGCACTTTGCGCCTCGGCGCTGGCCACGGTCATCGCGGTCCTGCCGCTGCTGAGGCAGGTGATGCCGTGAAAAGGGGCGACCTGTCGCGCGGCCGAGTCTTGCGCCTGGCGGCCCACGGAGCAGCCGCCGTCGTGGGCGCCAAGGTCGGTTTCGACGTCGGAGCGCAGATCGGCGGTGCGCCGGTGGGCTTCCTCATGGGCGCCAACGCCGCCGCTTTCGGCTGGCTCATGGTTGGCGCAGCAACCGATCTTCTGCTGCGCCTGAGGCGCAGCTAGGCGTCAGTTCCGGCCCGCGGGAGGCGGGCCGCGGCGCGCTCAAGCTTCTTGCTGCTCGGCCTGCTTCTTGGCGTGCTGCTGCTTGCGGTACTCGAACTCTCGCTTCACGTTCGCGTAGTAGAAGTGGTTGAGCAACCAAACGAACACAACCGCGATCCACAGCGTCAACAGCACGTACTTGGTTTCCAAGGCGATCTCCTATCGTGGGGTTGGGCAAGGGGCCACGGGGCCCGGAGCGGCACGGCGCTGCAGCGCCGACATCAGCCACACCGTGCACGCGAGCATGGCCATTTCGAGGACGTACACCGACAGGTAGCCGGTGTTCGGACTGACCAGCGAGACACCGAAGTGTCCCCGCAGCGCCAGCGCCGAAACAGCGTCATTCATGATACCGCCCAGGGCCACGGCCACGCCGGCGGCGGTGGCTTGCACGGCGCCCCAGGCGCCGAGCGCGAGGCCCGCCTGTTCTCGCGGCGCGCTGTTCATCGTGGCGGTCAGGGTGCCATGGCCGAACAGGCCGCCGCCGAAGCCAACGAGGAAGACGCCAGCGGTGAACATGGGCACCGACTGGAAGGACGACGAGAGCATGACCAGCGCGAACGCTGGCAGCCCGAACATGGCGCCGGCCGAGGCCATGCGGAAGGCATCGGCCCCGCGTCCCAGCACCCAGGAGGCGATCGAGAAACCGATCAGGCCGCCGCCGGCCAGACTGGCGGTGAGCGAGGTCGTGCTGCCCACCGACATGCCAAGCACCTGGCCGCCGTAGGGTTCGAGCAGCACGTCCTGCATCCCGAAAGCCATGGTGCCCAGGCCGATGGCCAGCAGCCGACGGCGCGCGGCGCCATCGGCCGCATACGCGGCCCAGGCCTGCGCGAAGCTGGGGTCGTCGCGGCGGCGTGCCGTGCGTGAGCGGTCACGCGTTTCCTGCTTCCACAGCGCCACGATGTTGAGCACCATGGTGGCCACGGCCGCGGCTTGGATCACCTGGACCAGCCGGCCTGGGCTGAACTCTGCGAGCAGCCGGCCGAAGACCAGCGCGCTGACGATGCTGCCGACAAGCAGCATCACGTACATGAGGCCCACGACTTTGGGGCGCGACTCGGGCTCGGCGAGGTCGGTGGCCAGGGCCAGCCCGGCGGTCTGCGTGGTGTGCAGGCCGGCGCCAACGAGCAGGAAGGCGATGGCCGCAGCGGCCGGGCCCACCCAGGCCGGCCAGGCGGCGGCATTGCCGCGGCCGGCCAGCACGAGCAGCGCGAAGGGCATGACCGCCAGGCCGCCGAACTGGATCAGCGTGCCCATCCAGATGAAGGGCACGCGACGCCAGCCGAGTTCGCTGCGGTGGTTGTCTGAACGGTGACCGACCAGCGCGCGGAAAGGCGCGTAGATCACCGGCATGGCGAGCATCAGTGCCACCAGCGAGGCAGGCACCTGCAACTCGACGATCATCACGCGGTTCAGGGTGCCGACCAGCAGCACCAGCGCCATGCCCACCGACACCTGGAAGAGCGACAGGCGCAGCAACCGCGAGAGCGGCAACTGGGGTGTGGCCGCATCGGCGAAGGGCAGGAAACGCGAGCCAAGGCCGACCCAGCTGCGCAAGAGCTTCTGGCTGAGGGCGTTCATCGCCGTGTGAGGAATTGCGGGAAAACTCCGGGCGGCGAGCAGGAGCTTTCGGCCCCTTCCCGCGCGCCCGGCACGTTCACCGGTAAGGCGCTACTTGGGCGCCGTGGCCGGCGCGGGCGCCGCGACGGCCATGCGGCCTGCCGCGCCATCCAGGAACTTCGGCACCCATGTCGTGTGCGTGAGCAGCGCGTAATGGACGGCGAAAGAACTCACTGCCACTGCGCCCAGCAACAGGGGCACACCCACCGATGGCTTCACCACCAGCCACATCTTTCCGTAGATCATTTTCCGGTCCTCCTGTCAGTGCAGCCAAGGCGAATAGATGTACGCCAGCAGATGCGCGAACGCCGCGATGGCGCCGAAGATCTGCGTGCCTTGGATGAGGTTGCGGTGAAGCTCCTCGGCTTCGGGCTCGGTGAGACCGGTCGGCCACACCTTGTTGGGATCGGACATGGGGATCTCCTTTTGTTGTCCGTTACGTGCTCCACCCGCACGCGGGTACTGCTGCTCGCAGTGTCATTCTCTCCTTACATTCAACGATGTCAATGCGAATTGACATGGACAGTCTGTGTTCGCCGCCGCTGCTCGACCGACTCGAGCAGTTCGAGGATGTGGACGGTGCGCGCATAGAAGCCGCGGCGCGGCTCCGGCGCCGGCAAGGCGGCGGCATCGACGAGGAAGCTGACC
Source organism: uncultured Rubrivivax sp. (assembly GCA_964495125.1). Classification (GTDB taxonomy): domain Bacteria; phylum Pseudomonadota; class Gammaproteobacteria; order Burkholderiales; family Burkholderiaceae_C; genus Rubrivivax. The sequence goes on along the minus strand of CAZBUU010000071.1, from coordinate 1,416 downwards.
GCCGGCAGCGCAGGCGCCTGCGACTGGGCGTTCACTCCCACGCGCAGCCAGGCCGTGCTGGCGCGGGCCATCAGCGCAAGCTTGCGGCGGTCGCTGACGACAGCGCGGCGGTTCACGGAATCCAGGCCCGAGGCCTCGATCTCGCGCCCGATCTCGGCATAGACGAGCCGTGCACCCAGGATGGCCGGCCGGCAGTCGCGTGGCAGCGCAGCCACACCCTGCTCGGCGCGCTCGTACAAGCGCTCGGCCTCGGCCAGCAGCCGCTGCACCACGGCCGCGATGCCGGGCACGAACGAGGGCTGCGCCAGCCAGGCGGCGGGGTCGATGCCGGCCTCGCGCAGCCAGGCATGCGGCAGGTACAGGCGGCCGGCGCGCGCGTCCTCGCCGACATCGCGGGCGATGTTGGTCAACTGCATGGCCACGCCCAGCTCGCAGGCGCGGGAGAGCGCGGCTTGACCGCGCGTGTCCATGACAAGCGACATCATCGCGCCCACCGTGCCGGCCACGCGCGCGGCGTAGCCGTGCAGGTCTTCGATGCTTTCGTACTGGCGGCCCTCGGCGTCCCAGGCGAAGCCGTCGAGCAGCGCGTCCAGCAGCAGCCGCGGGATGCTGCGGGAGTGCACGACGTAGGCCAGCGCGCGGTCGGCCACGATGGGCCTGGGCTGGCCCGCGTACACCGCATCCAGGCGCTGGCGCAGGTCGGCCAGCGCGTTGTGGCGGTCGTCGCAGAGGTCGATGGCGTCGTCGGCCACGCGACAGAAGGCGTACAGCGCCGCGGCCGGGGCGCGCATGCGCGTGGGCAGCACGCGCGAGGCGGCGAAGAAGCTCCGCGAGCCCGTGCGCATGAGCTCGTCGCAGGCCTGCAGGTCGAACAGCCCGGCGGGCGCGCGCGCGTCCATGGCTTCAGGCCCCCGCCGCCGCCAGCGCGGCCAGCGGCTGCGGTGACTCGAGGGGCGGCAGCACCGCTTCCAGTGCCTTGGCCGACATCAGCACCCCAGGAATGCCCGCGCCGGGGTGCGTGCCGGCACCGACCATGTAAAGACCTTCCACGTCCTCGCTGCGGTTGTGCGGGCGGAACCAGGCGCTCTGCAGCAGCAGCGGCTCCAGGCCGAAGGCCGCGCCGTGGTAGGCCAGCAGGCTGTCCCGGTAGTACTCGGGCGTGGTCACGCGGCTCGTCACCACGTGCTGGCCCAGGCCGGGCAGCACGGTGGCCTCCAGGGCCTGCTGCAAGCGCTGGCGGTAGCTCTCTCCGATGGCCTTCCAGTCGGTGCCGCTGCCCAGGTGCGGCACCGGGCTCAGCACGTAGAAGGCGTCGCAGCCCGGTGGCGCCATCGAAGGGTCGGTGGCCGTCGGTCGGTGCAGGTAGAGGCTGAAGTCCTCGGCCAGCTTGTGGCGCTTGAAGATGTCGGTCAGCAG
>CAZBUU010000070.1:0-17002 GCA_964495125.1 uncultured Rubrivivax sp. | reverse complement strand
GCGCCTGGTTCCCTGACATCGCCGGCAAGCCCTGGCTGCCGACGCTGCACGACGCCATGCGCAACTACAAGGACGAGAGCTTCATCGGCCAGTTCCTGAGCCCGAAGCTGATGCGTGAACTTCGGTTGTTCGCCATCACCGACGACGAGAAGCAGAGCGAGCTGGAAGTCAGCGCCATCCACGACGAAAGCGGCTACCGCCGCGTGCGCGAGGCGCTGTCGCACCAGTACGACCTGGGCTCGCGCGAACCGAACATCCAGGTCTGGAACGTCAACCTGCGCGGTGATCGTTCACTCACGCTGCGGCACTTCCAGCACAACGACCGGCCCCTGCACGACAGCGGCCAGGAAGTGATGAAGCACGTGGCGCGGTTGTGGGGCTTCGGCGTGCACATGGAGAGCACCAACGCCAAGGGCGAGGTGACCAAGCGCTGGAGCGTGCCGGCGCCGGTTTGAGCGCAGAAAAGAAAAAACCCGGCAAAGCCGGGTCTTGAGGGGGCGAGCCGAAAGCTCAGGCCTTGCGGCGTGCCCGCAGACCCAGCCCGGCGAGCGCCAGGCCCACCAGAGCCAGCGACCCCGGCTCCGGCACGGCGACGTTGATGCCCGTGCCGGCAACCACCTGGCCATTGGCATTGAGCACCTGCATCTCGATGCGGTACAGGCCGGCGGCGAAGGGGTCGAAGCCGGGTTGGAACAGCGAGTTGCCGAACAGCGGGTTGGCCGACTGCTGCAGACCGTACTCACCGGCCAGCGCCGGGCCGGCGCCCACGCGGCGCGAATCGGGGCCGGTGCCGTCCCAGTAGGCGTTGTCGGCCCAGTTCGCCGTGACGTCGGTCCAGGCCGAGAACGCGGTGCCGGTGGAGCGGTCGGTATCGACGCGAACCTGCACGGTGTAGGCCGTCAGATCGTCGGTGCCCGTGCCGTCGGCGCGCACGTTGACCGAGAACTCGTAGTTCCACCAGGCCTTCGGTCCGCCGGAGCAGACCGGGTTGCACAGGCCCGGAGCGAAGGCGTACTCGCCGCCGGAGCCGTCCACCGGGACGAAGGTGCCGCGATTCTTGGCGCGCAGGCCGACTTCCACGTTGCCGACGGTGTCGATGGTCCAGTTGTCGTTGGCGATGCCGCTGCCCATGTACACGCCGTCAGCGTAGTTGGCCACGGGCGAACCGGCGAAGGCCGCCGTGCTCAGGGCGCCATAGGTGGGCGTGGCCTGCGCGGCGGAGGCTAGCAGCAGGGCGCTGCCCAAGGCAGCCAGGCGGAAGGTCGGGAAGCGTTGTCTCATGTGTGTCCTCCAGGGAGTCGCTTGCGTCAAAGAGCTCTGGGCGGTGGCTTTCGGCAGGTCACTCCACCGTTCGACGGATGGACAACCGCGATTCACGCTCTGCGACACAAGACACCGCAGTTTTCGGGCCCGGTTCTGAAGCTCTTTCCAAGCCGTCCGAGGAATCAAGGGGCTGCGGTCACCGACCGCCAAGAAGTCACGACTGACGGTGGCGCCGAAAGCGCGGCGATGTATGAAGAACCGACAGCAGAGCGATTCGTCCATCCCTGGTTCTTGGGGTGTGAATCCGGCTGATCCAGGCAGCCACAGGTGTCGGGGGGATTGACAGGTCGGTGGCCAGGGATGGCCAACCGTTCGTGACGGATTCACGGCGACCCGGTTAACCCTCTGTGGCCGCGGGCAGCTCCTCGGCGGGGTCGCGCGGGGGTATATCCCTTGCTTTAGGGGGTTAGGGCCATCACATCATTCTGGGAGTTCGCCATGTTTGCCGTCCGCTTTCCGCGCCTGCTGAAGTTCACTGCGGCGTCCGCGCTGCTGGCTTGCAGCGCCGCGCAAGCCGCGCTGGTGCTCACCACGCCCAGCCTCACGGAAACGGTGGACATCTCCGGCTTCGCCGATGCCACCCCGATGAGCTACCAGATCGCCTTCCGCGACCTGACGGGCAGCATCACCGCCAGCACGCTGCCGGCCGGCAGCTACAGCGTCAGCGTCCAGGGCTCGGGCTCGTTCACGGGTTACGCCGGTCCCGGCGGCACGATCAGCGGCACGGTGAACAACCCGCTGGCCATCTTCGCCGGTGCGCTGTCCAGCGCCGGGCTGATGCTGCCCAGCTACACCTTCAACTTCGCGCCGGGCGCGGCCGGGGTGAACGACGGCGTCGGTGCCCCCATCGCCTTCGATCTGGCCTACGACGGCGAGACCTCGGCGGCCGTCTTCGGCGCGCTCACCGGCATCTTCGGCATTCCCTTCACCGACCCCACCGGCGCCGGCACCCTCAGCATCAGCGGCATGCTGTACTCCGACGGCGCCGTGTTCAACGTCACCGAAACGGCGGACTGGTTCTTCAACCGCGGTTTCTCGGGCGTGCTGGCGGCTGCCGATGCCCAGTTCGGCGGCGCCAACGGTCGCATCGACGGTACCTTCGCGCTGCGCGACGTGGCCGTCACCGCCGTGCCGGAACCCGGCTCTTTCGCGCTCGCTGGCCTCGCGCTGCTGGGTCTGGTGGCCGCGCGCCGTCGCGCCTGAGCCAGGCGGCGGGAACGTTCAGGTCCCGACCCGGACGTTCCCCTCCTTCACCACCCGCGCCCACCTCGCCTGTTCGCTGGCGATGAACTGTGCGAACTTCTCGCGCGTGCCGCCGCCATCCTCGGCGCCGTAGGTCTCCAGCTGCGCCTGCACGACGGGCATGGCCAGCACGGCGTTGACGTCGCGGTTGATCTTGTCGGCGATGGCCTCGCCCTCCCGATGCAGATGGCCGTGGCCGCGCTGCTGCCGGCCTCGCTGCTCTGAACCGTCGCAGCGGCTACAGGGTGAACACCTTGCCCGGGTTCATGATGTTCTTCGGGTCCAGCGCGCGCTTGATGCTGCGCATGAGCGCCACCGCGCCTTCGCCGGCCTCGTCCACCAGGTAGCCCATCTTGTGCAGCCCGATGCCGTGCTCGCCGGTGCAGGTGCCCCCCAGGCGGATGGCGCGCTGCACCATCTTCACGTTCAGGTCCTCCACCGCCAGCAGCTCCTTCGGATCGTTCGGGTCCATCAGGTAGCTCAGGTGGAAGTTGCCGTCGCCCACGTGGCCGACGATCCAGTACGGGATGCCGGACGCTTCCGCCTCGGCCACGCTGTCGTTGATGCTCTCGGCCAGCCGTGAGATGGGCACGCAGGTGTCGCTGCTCTGGCAGCGGCAGCCCGGACGCATCTGCAGTGCGGCGAAGTAGCTCTGGTGGCGTGCGGCCCAAAGGCGGGTGCGCGCTTCGGGCGTGCGTGCCCATTCAAAGGCTTCGCCGCCGTGTTCCGCCGCCAGCGCCTGCACCGTCTCGGCCTGCTCCTGCACACCGGCTTCGCTGCCGTGGAATTCCATCAGCAGCATCGGCAGCTCGCGCAGGCTCAGCTTGCTGTGGCGATTGACGGCGCGGATGGCGTTGGCGTCCAGCAGTTCGCAGCGCGCGATGGGCACGCCCATCTGGATGATCTGGATGGCGGTCTGCACCGCGGCGTCCACGCTCGGGAAGTGGCACACGGCCGCGCTCACCGCTTCCGGCAGCGGGAACAGGCGCAGCGTCACTTCCGTCATCACGCCCAGCGTGCCTTCGCTGCCGACGAAGAGCCGCGTCAGGTCGTAGCCGGCGCTGCTCTTCTTGGCGCGCGTGCCGGTGCGGATGACTTCGCCGCTGGCGGTGACGACCGTGAGCCCCAGCACGTTCTCGCGCATGGTGCCGTAGCGCACGGCGTTCGTGCCGCTGGCGCGCGTGGCCGCCATGCCGCCCAGGCTGGCGTTGGCACCGGGGTCGATGGGGAAGAACAGGCCGGTCTCGCGGATCTCGCGGTTGAGCTGCTCGCGCGTGACGCCGGCCTGCACGGTGACGGTGAGGTCCTCGGCGTTGATGGCGGTGATGGCCGTCATGCGGCTCACGTCCACGCTGATGCCGCCCTGCACGGCCAGCAGGTGGCCTTCGAGCGACGAGCCCGTGCCGTAGGCGATGACCGGCACGCCGTGCGCATCGGCCAGCTTCACGGCGAAGGCCACTTCCTCGGTGCTCTCGCAGAAGACCACGGCCTCGGGCGGCGCGGGGTCGTAGACGCTCTCGCCGCGGCTGTGCTGTTCGCGCACGGCAGCCGAGGTGCTGCAGCGTTCGCCGAAGCGCTGCTGCAAGGCCGCCAGCATGGCCGGCGGCACCGGGCGCGGGGTCGCCAGCACGTGGCCGGGCAGGGGAGCGTTCATGGGTCTGGTCTCCGTCGGGGAGCCGAATCGTAGGCCAGCCGGCGCCCGGGCACCGCCCCATGCCCCTGTGGCCAATAGTTGACGCATAGAGAAAATATTGGCATCGTGCGCAGCCATCGGTGAAGCCAGGAGAGCCCATGAACCCCACCCCGCCCGGCTGGCCGCGCATCGCGCCCGGCGTGTACTACCGCGACGCGTCGGCCATGATCGACTGGCTGTGCACGGCTTTCGGCTTCGAACTGCGGCTGAAGGTGGAAGGCGAGGCCGGCCGCATCGAGCACAGCGAGCTCGTCTATGGCGACGGTCTCATCATGGTCGGCGAACAGATGTTCGGCGAGGCCCGCCGCTTCGACACCGACCGCAAGAGCCCGCTCGTGGCCGGCTGCAACACGCAGAACCTGATGGTCTACGTGGACGACGTCGACGCCCACTGCGCCCGGGCCCGCCACCACGGCGCGCGCGTCATCGCCGAGCCTGAGCTGCACGACTACGGCGACGACTATTGGGCCGACCGCGCCTACGGCTGCGTCGACCCCGAAGGCCATCTCTGGTGGTTCTGCCAGCGCATCCGTGGCTAGGCGCGCCGCCCCGGCCGACGATGCCGCCGTCGGCGCCATGCTCGCCGCACTGGCCGACCCCACGCGCCGGGCCGTCGTGCGCCGGCTGGCACGGGGCCCGGAACGCGCGGGCGAGCTCGCGACCGCGTTGGGCCTGCCACCGCCTTCGCTGAGCCGCCACCTGCGCGTGCTGAAGCAGGGCGGCCTCATCGCCGACGACGAACCCGAGCACGACGCGCGCGTTCGCCTGTACCGCCTGCAGCCGCAGGCGCTGGCCCCGCTTCACGGGCTGCTGGCCGAGCTGGAAGCCTTCTGGGGCGACCAGCTCCAGGCCTTCAAGGCCCATGCCGAAGCGCGCGCGCTGCCGAGGAAGAGACGGTGAGCGCCGGCGACGAGGCCCGCGCCACCGTCAGCGTGGCGCTGCCGCCGGATCAGGCCTTCCGCGTCTTCACCGAAGAGGTCAACCTGTGGTGGCGCCGCGGCCGACGCTTCCGCAACGCGCCGGGCGCGGCCGGCATCGTGGGCATCGAACCGGGCCCGGGCGGCCGGCTCTTCGAGTCCTTCGACACCGAGGCCGGCGAGCAGGTGGTGGAGATCGGCCGCACGCTGGCCTGGGAGCCGCCGCAGCGGCTGCTGCTGCAATGGCGCGCCTCCAACTTCGCCCTGCACGAGCACACCGAGGTGGAGGTGCTGTTCAAGGCCGTGGGCGCGGGGACGCACGTCACCGTCATCCACCGCGGCTGGGCGGCCATCCGCGCCGACCACCCCGTGCGCCACGGCCAGCCCGTGCCGGCCTTCCTGCGCATGATGGGCCTGTGGTGGGGTGACCTGCTCACGGCGCTGCGTCTGCAAGCCGCCGGTGTTCCAATGGCGGCCCCTGCAGACCCCGACGAAGAACGATGAGCCACCGCCTGACGCAGATCGCCACCCGCACCGGCGACGACGGCACCACCGGCCTGGGCGACGGCACGCGCGTGCCCAAGAGCCACCTGCGCATCGACGCCATGGGCGAGGTCGACGAACTGAACTCGGGCCTGGGCGTGCTGCTGGCCGAGCCGCTGCCGGACGACGTGCGCGAGCTGCTGGTCACCATCCAGCACGAGCTCTTCAACCTGGGCGGCGAACTCTCCATGCCCGACTTCTCGCTGCTCAAGGTCGAGGCCGTGCTGCGCCTGGACCAGGCGCTGGAGCACTACAACGCACAGCTGCCGCGCCTGCAGGAGTTCATCCTGCCGGCCGGCACCCGCAGCGCGGCGCTGGCCCATGTCAGCCGCACGGTGGCGCGGCGGGCCGAACGTTCGGTGGTGGCGCTGTCGCGCGCCGAAAGCGTGAACGACGCGCCGCGCCAGTACCTCAACCGCCTGTCGGACCTGCTCTTCGTGCTGGCCCGCGTGCTCAACCGCGCCAACCTCGACGGGCGGGGCGGCGACGACGTGTACTGGAAGTCCGAGCGGCTGAAGCGCGACAGCGGCTGAGCGGTCTGTCGCCGAGGTACAAACGGCGCCATGTCCCCCGCGCTGAAGCCCTTCGCCATCGCTGCCTGGGTGCTGTTCACCCTGGAGCTGCTGTTCGTGCTGATGCTGGCCGTGCAGAAGAACATGGGCGACGACGCCGCGGGCCGCGGCATGGCCACCGGGTTCGCCATCGTGCTCGGCCCCATCGTGCTGCTTGCAGGCGCGCTGCTGCTGTGGGGCAGCCGCGGTGGGCCGGCGGCGGCCTTCTGGGCGGGCCTGTGCATCGTCAGCGCGCCCGTGGTCTACGGCCTGGTGAGCGGTGCCGCGGGGCTGCTGGAGAAGGCCGAGCGCAGCCTGGGCCGTGCCCAGCAGGGCCGCTTCGACGACGAGCGCCTGACCCGCATGGCGCGCGCCATCGATGCGCAGGACGCCGCGGCGCTGCAGGGCCTGCTGGCCCCCGGCGCCCCTGACTGGCAGGCCCGCGACCGCTGGGGCCGCACGCTGCTGGGCCATGCGGTGGCACGCGCGCTGGAGTACGACGCCGGGCCCGGCCGCCCGGCCTTCGTGAAGCAGCTGCTCGAGGCCGGCGCGCCCCCGGCGGCCAACGTGCTGGCGAAGGAGCGCAGCCCGGCCTCGGTGAGCGAGCACGAGCTCGTCTACCACCTGTACGGCGTGCACAGCCCGCCGGCGTTGGCCGTGCTGGACATGGTGCTGGCTGCCGGCGCCAGCCCCGACGTGCTGGACGAGGACGGCCGGCCGCTGTACTTCTCCACCTACACCGGGCTGGCTGCGCTGGAGGTGCTGGCACGGCACGGCGCCGACTTCTCGCGGCTGGACCCGCGCAGCGACCGCCAGAACCAGAACGCGCTCATGAACGCGGTGCAGATGCGGCAGTGGGCCGAGGCGCTGTTCTTCCTGCGCCAAGGCCTTTCGCCGGACCACGTGGCGGCCGACGGCCGCAGTGCCCGAAGCGTGCTGGCCGAGGTGGACCCGCCCGGCAGCACCTACTACGGCGACGACGTCGCCGCGCACGCGGCCTTCATCGCCGAGCTGGCCCAGCGGCCCGCGCCGGCCCGCTGATCAGGGCTCGGCCGAGGCGATCTGCCCGTTGGCGTGGTTCAGCCACATGCGCAGGCGCTGGCGGTCCATCAGGCCCAGGCCCGGGCTTTCGGCGCCGCTCAGGTTGGCGGCGGCCCAGAAGCTGGCGTTGCCCGCGTCGATCTTCTGGATGGCCGTGTCGTGCAGGCGCTTGATGGTGATGACCTTGGCGCCCATGCCCACGGCGCGCTCCTGCTGGCCCGACTTCTCCAGCAGCGAGAAGTCGTCGCCGCGCAGCTGGTTGCGCACCAGCACGTAGTGCAGGCGCAGGCCGAAGCGGTCGAGCAGCTTTTCCAGCAGGTCCACCGAATCGCGGCCGGCATCCAGCACGTGCCAGTACTTGAGCTGGATGCCGTTGAGATCGGCCATGTCCAGCACGCCCGATTCCTCGATCCAGCGCACCAGCGGGTCGTGTGTCTGCGCGGCCAGATCCACCAGCACGCGGCGGCCGGGCTGGTCGACGGCGCTTTCCATGATCAGGTCCAGCGCCTCGTAGCGGTCCACCACGGCGGGGCTGGCGTAGCCCGAGTAGAAGCGCAGCAGCGAGCCGTGCGAGCGGTCGGTGTCGAAGCCCACGAAGGGCAGCTTGTGGTCGATGAAGTGCTGGGCCACCAGCCGCGCCACCAGCGACTTGCCGACGCCGCCCTTCTCGCCGCCGATGAAGTGGATCTTCGAGGCCGGCTGCTGCTCGAGGCTGGGAACGTCGTCGTCCATGGTGCGGGGGGCCGCGGTTGCGGCAGTGGGATGAACTGCGGCCGATTCTGCCTTGCCCGCGGGCCGCGGGCTCAGCGGGCGGACAGCTCGCGGTGCAGCCAGGCGCGGGCCAGGGCCCAGTCGCGCTTCACCGTCGCCAGGCTGATGCCCAGGGCGTCGGCGATCTCCTCGTTTTCCATGCCGCCGAAGAACTTCAGTTCCACCACCTTGGCGGCGCGCGCGTCCACGGGCTCGAAGGCCAGCAGCGCCTCGTGCACGGCCACCACGTCGCGGTCGGGCGGCAGGCCGATCTGCTCCAGGCCGGAGAGCGTGACCGCCACCAATTCGGCGTCGCGCTTGTCGGCGCGGCGCGCCAGCTCGTGGTTGACCAGGATGCGCCGCATCATCGTGCTGGCCACGGCCAGGAAGTGGCTGCGGTTCTGCCACTGCGTGCGCGTCTGGTCGGCCATGCGGAACCAGGCCTCGTGCGCCAGGCTGGTGGCGCTGAGCGTGTGGCCGGGGTTTTCCTTGCGCAGGTGCGAACGCGCCATGCGGCGCAGTTCGTCGTAGAGCAGCGCGAAGAGCTCGCTGCTGGCCTGCGAACGGCCGTCGCCCAGCTGCTGCAGCCAGCGCGTCACGTCGCCGGGGTCGGTGGGGGTCGCGTTCACAGGGCCACGCCTCCCAGCTCGCGCCGCAGCCAGGCGCGGGCCAGGGCCCAGTCGCGCTTGACGGTGGCAGCGCTGATGCCCAGCGTCTCGGCGATCTCGTCCACTTCCAGCCCGCCGTAGAACTTCAGCTCCACCACCTTGGCGGCGCGCGGGTCCTGGGCCTCCAGGGCCAGCAGCGCCTCGTGCACGGCCACCACGTCGCGGTCCAGCGGGGTGCCGTGCGATTCTGACAATGTGGTGCCCAGCGGTTCCAGCTGCGCGTCGCGCTTGGCGGCGCGGCGGGCCACGGCGTGGTCGACCAGGATGCGCCGCATCATCGTGCTGGCCACGGCCATGAAATGGCTGCGGTTCTGCCACTCGGTGCGCGTCTGCTCGGCCAGCCGGAACCAGGCCTCGTGCACCAGGGCGGTGGCGCTGAGGGTGTGGCCGTCGTGCTCGCGCCGCATGTGGGCGCGGGCCAGCCGGTGCAGTTCGTTGTAGAGCAGTTCGTAGACCTGCTGCTCGGCAGCACCCGAGCCGCCGGCCAGCTGCGACAGCCAGACGGTCACTTCCTCGCGCGGAGCCGCACTCGCGTTCATGGCCCGCATCGTGGATGAGCCCTGGCGCGCGGGCAAGCCGCGTCCGTGTGGGAAGCCGCCGCAGCGTGGCGAAGTGCCCGCTTGCCGCCCCAGGGCGTGCCGCCGCCGCGACGTCCCGCCTACGATTCCCCGCCATGCCCCACGCCGAGTGGACCGCCGTCCGCGCCCTGTTCGAAAGCCTGGTCGACCAGCCACCCCAGGCCCGAGCCACCGCACTGGCCGCGGCGCCGCCCGCCTTGCGCGACGAGACGCGGGCCCTGCTGGCCCAGCACGATGCCGAAGAGGCCGCGGGCGGCGCTTTCCTCTCCCGCCCGGCCCCATTGCCGGCCGAAGCGGCCGCGCCGGCTGATCGCCAGGGCCAGCGCCTGGGGCCCTGGCGCCTGACCGGGCTGCTGGGCCGCGGCGGCATGGGCGACGTCTGGCTGGCCGCGCGCGATGACGGCGCCTACGACGGCGAGGTCGCGGTCAAGGTGCTGCGGCCGGGTTTCGGCCACGCCAGCGTGCTGGCCCGCTTTGCTGATGAGCAGCGGGCCCTGGCCCGCCTGGCGCACCCGAACATCGCGCGGCTGCTGGACGCCGGCCGCACCGCCGACGGCCAGCCCTACTTCGTCATGGAGCGCGTGCGCGGCCAGCCGCTGGACGTGGCCGCCGCCGGCCGCCCGCTGGCCGAGCGGCTGCGTCTGTTGCTGCAGCTGGCCGACGCCGTGTCCTTCGCGCACCGCCAGCTGCTGGTGCACCGTGACCTCAAGCCGGCCAACGTGCTGGTGGACGAGAGCGGCCAGATCAAGCTGCTGGACTTCGGCATCGCCAAGGCGCTGGACCCCTTGGAAGGCGCCGACGCCGCGCACACGCTGGCCGGCGAACGCCCGCTCACGCCGCACTGCGCCAGCCCGGAGCAGGTGCGCGGCGAACCGGTGGGCACGGCCACCGACGTCTACTCGCTGGGCGTGCTGCTGTACGGCCTGCTCACCGGGCGCCGGCCCTGCGGCGAGGGCCTCAGCGATGCGCGCGCGGTGCTGCAGGCCGTGCTGAACGAGACACCGCAGCGCCCCAGCGCCGTGCTGCCGCCGGGCGACCCGCTGGCGCGCACCCTGCGCGGCGACCTCGACCGCATCGTCATGAAGGCGCTGGCCAAGCAGCCTGCCGAGCGCTACGGCAGCGTGGACGCCTTGGCCGCCGACCTGCGCGCCTGGCAGCAAGGCCGCCCCGTCGCGGCCAGCCAGCCCCGCCCGGGCTACCTGCTGCGCCGCTTCGTGGCGCGCCACCGCGTGGGCGTGGCGGCGGGCACGGTAGCGCTGCTGGCCCTGCTGGGCACGCTGGGCGCGCTGCTGCACCAGGTGCGCGAAACCGAAGCGGCGCGCGCCGCCGCCGAGCGCCGCTTCGCGCAGGCGCGGCAGCTGGCGCAGCGCATGGTGTTCGACCACCACCAGGCCATCGTCAACCTGGCCGGTGCGCTGCCCGCGCGCGAAGCCCTGCTGGCCGACGCGCAGCGTTACCTGCAGACGCTGGCCGCCGACGTCGGCAACGACGCCGTGCTGGCCCGCGAGCTGGCCGAGACGCACTACCGCATCGCCGTGCTGCAGGGCGAGACCTTCTCCGCCAGCCTGGAGCGGCTGGACGCCGCCGAGGCCAACCTCGACCAGGCCCTGCGGCTGCAGCCGCTCTACCTTGGGCGCCCCGGCGCGCCGGCCGACGCGCTCTCGGCCGGGGTGGACATGTGGCTGTCGCGCTCGCAGATGCACACGCGGCGCGGCCGGCTGCGCCCGGCGCTGGCGGCGCTGGAGTCGGCGCGGCCGCTGGTCGAGCGGCTGCTGCGCGAAGAGGGCGAGCGCGTCGACATCGTCTCGCGCCAGGCCACGCTCGAAGGCCGCATCGGGCTCGTCCAGGGGGGGTCGGCGGCGCTGGCCCATCTCGGGCGGTTGGATGTGGCCGGCGAGCACTTCCGGCGCTCGACGGCGCTCATGGAGTCGCTGGTGCGGCGCGAGCCCGCCAACCCCGAATGGCGCCACCAGCTGGCCTGGGCGCTGAGCAACCAGCAGGCCTGGGCGCTGCTGCGGCGCCGGCTGCCGGAGTCGCGCGCGCTGGCCGAGCGCACGCTGGCGCTGCGCAGCGAAGCCGCCGCGGGCCGCCCCGACGACGCCCACCTGCGCTACCAGGGCGTGATCAGCGAGTTGCGGCTGGGCAGCGTGCTGGCCTACGTGGGCCAGGCCGAGGCGGGCCTGCGTCTGCTGGACGGCGCCCGGGCCACCACGCAGCGTCTGGCCGAGGCCGACCCCGGCAACCGGCAGCTGGTGCGCGACCTCGCCATCGCCGACGTCGTGCGCGGCCGCGCCGCCGCGCTGACGGGCGACGGCGTCGCGGCCGCCCGCCTGCTGCAGGCCGCGCTGCGCGCGCTGCCGGCGGCCACGCCCGGCGACATGCTCGTCACCTACTGGCACGTGGAAGCCCGGTTGTGGCTGGCGCGCAGCCGTGGCGCCGCCGACGCTGCGGCCGCGCTGGACGACGCCGACGCGGCCCTGGCGCTGGCGCAGGCCTTGCCCGACGACCCCGACAACGCAGCGCGGCGCTGGATGCTGGCGCAGGCGCACGAGGCCCGCGCCAAGGCGGCCCGCGGCTTGGGCCGTGCCGATCTGGCGGGTGCCGCCGAAGCGGCCGCGCTCGCGGCCTGGGGCGGGGCGCCGCCGCCGCTCTTCGCGTCACCCGCACCACGCAGCCCCTGAGCTTCGGCGCCCTGGTTTGCCGCGTCTGTCGACATCCGGGCCTCTTGCCCGCTGCGGAGATGCCGATGACGCCCTCGACCCCCCTGACCCGCACCCTGCTTGCGCTGGCCACCCTGCTGGGGTCGGCGGGCGCTGCGCTGTCCGGCCCGCTGTCCAAGGCCGACTTCCAGGAGGCCCTGGTCGGTGCCATGACCGACCGCAACCTGCGCAACGTCACTCTGCAGGGCGAGCAGCTGAAGATGCAGGAGGTGCCCGGCATCGCCCCGCAGGGCGCGTTCCGCGTCAACCTCATCAGCGTGTGCGAGATGCTCGGCACGCGCAACAGCGTCTCCAGCCAGGCCGGGCAGGTGATGCGCTTCCAGAACGGCGCGCTGTTCGCGAACATGGGCAACAACTTCCAGTTCCTGGTGCAGAGCCAGGGGGTGCAGCCGCACCAGCGCGAACGCGTGGAGAAGGCGCTGGCCGAGCGGCTGGAGACGCTCAACGGCGAGTACCGCGACCTGCGCGCCGAGATCCGCCGCCAGGACAACGGCAGCTACCAGCTCGTCGCCCAGCACGACTTCGGCGGCGACCCCTCGACGGGCGACGTGCGCTCGCGCCTGGGCGCCACGCTGGGCAATGCCCGCTTCATGATCTGCGACATCCACACCGCCCAGGAGCTGGCCGACCACGAGCGCTGGAAGTCGCTGCGCAGCACCAAGCTGGGCCAGGTGGACCGCGGCACCTTCATCACGCTGTATCCGCTGCTGAAGGAGTCGGGCTACGAGCTGAAGGGCGACCTGCCCGGCGGCACCTGGGGCTTCAAGCTGGCCGACGACCTCACCACGCGGGTCGAGAACCACGGCCAGGAACTCAAGTTCTGGGTCTACACCAAGCCGCCTTCGCCGCCCGATGCGGCGCGCATGGCCAGCATCGTGTCCAAGGTGCGCGGCCTGTCGCTGCCGCTGGACGCGGTGCGCGCTGACCCGCACGAGCCCAACCAGCAGGGCTACATCTGGGTGGCGCTGGTGTTCTCGTACGCCAACATGACCGGCGACGATTTCGCCGACGTGATGAAGAAGCTCATCGACAAGCGGCAGATCCTCGACTTCCACAAGCGCGTGGCACGCGCCGTGGCCGAGGCCTACTGACCGGCCCGGGGCCGCGGGGCCGGCCTACGATCCGCCCTCGCCATGCCTGACGTTTCCTGGCCCGCCGTCCGCGCTCTCTTCGAACGCCTGCTCGAGGCCGAGCCCGCGGCCCGTGCTGCGCTGCTCGACGCTGCCGACGCCGAGGTGGCCCGCGAAGCGCAGGCCCTGCTGGCGCAGCACGAGGCCGAGGAAGCCGACGGCGGCGCCTTCCTCGCGCACCCGGCAGGCTGGACGCCCGAGCCCGCCGCCGGGCCGCCTGACCGCCGCGGCGAACGCCTGGGGCCCTGGCGCCTGGTCGCCCCGCTGGGGGCCGGCGGCATGGGCGAGGTCTGGGAGGCGCGGCGCGACGACGGCGCCTACGACGCCCGCGTGGCCGTCAAGCTGCTGCCGCCCGACGCCGGCGCCGGCAGCCGGCGCGAAGACGCCGTGCTGCACGAGACGCGTGCGCTGGCCCGGCTGAACCACCCGCACATCGCCCGGCTGCTCGACGCCGGCCGCAGCCCCGAAGGCCGCCCCTACTTCGTGATGGAGGCGGTGGACGGCCGGCCGCTCGACGAGGCTTGTCGCAGCCTGCCGCTGGCGGCGCGGCTGCTGCTCGTGCTGCAGCTGGCCGATGCCGTGGCGCACGCCCACCGCCAAGGCCTGGTGCACCGCGACCTGAAGCCGGCCAACGTGTTGGTGGACGGCGCCGGGCAGGTGAAGCTGCTGGACTTCGGCATCGCCACGGCGCTGGACGCCGCCGCCGAGGGCCCGGGCGTGCCGCGCGCGCTGACCCCCGGCTACGCCAGCCCCGAGCAGCTGCGCGGCGAACCGGTCACGGCCCAGACCGACGTCTACGCGCTGGGCGTGCTGCTGCACCGCGTGCTCACTGGCGTGCGGCCCTTCGGCGCCGCCACCGGGGGTGCACCGACGGCGCAGGAACTCATGCGCGCGGCGCTGGAAGACGAGCCCACGCGGCCCAGCCGCGCTGCCGTCGACCCTGGCGGCGACCCCGGCGTGCCGAGACCGCAGTTGAGGGGCGATGTCGACGCCATCGTCGCGCGCGCGCTGGCGCGTCTGCCGGCCGCCCGCTATGCCAGCGTGCAGGCACTGGCCGACGACCTGCGCGCCACCCTGGCGCAGCGGCCGGTGTCGGCGCGGCCGCGCACGCCGGCCTACGTGGCCAGCCGCTTCGTGCGTCGCCACCGTGTCGCCGTGGGTGCCGGGGCCGTGGCCGTGGCCGCCGTGGTGGCCGCGCTGGCCACCGCCGCGCTGCAGGCGCGCGAAGCGGTTGCCGCGCTGGCCCTGGCCGTGATGGCCGCGGCCGTGGCCGTGAGTGCCTGGCAGGCTCGCCGCGCCGCCCGTGCGCGCGACGAGGCCCGGCAACGCCTGGCCGAGACCGGCAGCCTGGTGCGCGACGTGCTCATGCGCTACGCCGACATGGCCACCTTCCTGCCGGGCGGCCTGCGCATGAAGGCCGACCTGCTGACCGATGCCATCGCCCACCTCGAACGCCTTCACGTGCTGGCCCCGGAGGATGGCGAGCTGGCCGCCGAGCTGGCCAAGGCCCATTCGCGGCTGGCCGACCTGCAGCTGCCAGGCCTGGACACCACGCTGGACCAGGGCGACGAATGCCGCGTGCACGCCGAGCGCGCGCTGGCGCTGTTCCCGCGGGGCGAAGCCGCGCAAGCCACGCGGCCCGATTTCCACCAGTGGTGGGCGCGCGCCCTGCGCTGCGTCGCCAAGCTCGAGCGCCTGCGCGGCGAGACCGAGGCCGCGCTGGCCTCGCAGCAGCGCCTGTCACGCTTTCTGCACGGTGCCTGCCAGCGCTTTCCCGAGCACTACGACCTGCGCTTCGAGCAGGGCTCTTCGCTGGTGGGCCAGGCGATGGCGCTGGACACCTGGTTCGAGCCCAGCCTGGGCCGTTCCGAACAGGCACTGGCCGTGCTGGCCGAAGCGCGCCAGGCCTACGAGGCGCTGGCCGCGCTGCGGCCCGGTGACGGCGACGTGCGCTTCCAGCTCGGCACCGTCGCCGGGGCGCGCATGATCGCGCTGCAGCGGCTGGGGCGCGCCGAAGAGGCCCTGCTCGCCGGGCGCGAGGCGCTGCAGCAGCGCGGCGCCGCGATGGCGCTGCAGCCCGACAACGTGGGCTACCGCGAAGGCCTGGCTGGCGAGTCCAACAACTTCGCCTCGCACCTGCTGCAGGCGGGGCGCGTCGAAGAAGCGCTAGCCGTCTCGGAACGTGGCGAGGCCGTGATCGAGGCCCTGGAGCGCGAGGACACGAGCGTACCCACCTGGACGCAGCGTCGCCGCTGGTTCGCCATGCACCGCGGCCGCGCGCTGCGCATGGCCGGCCAGCCCGCCGAGGCCCTGCCGCGCCTGCGCGAAGCCCTGCTGGCCATGGCCGACGCGCAAGGCGGCTGGGTGCTGGGCCGGCGCGGCTGGTGCTGGCTGGAACGCGCGCTGGCCGAGCAGGCGCTGGGCGATGCCGAAGCGGCCAGCGCATCGGCCCGCCAGGCCGTGGCCGACCTGCAGCGCGTGACGGAATCCACACCCGGCGATGCCGACGCGGCACGGCGCCTGCAGCAGGCGCTGGCCCTGCGGGACGGCGGCCCCCCCGAAGCGCGGGGGACGTGATCCGCGGCGGGCCGGCGGGCCCGCGTCCGGTATCGAGGGCGCCATCCCGGCGGCCCCTGTCTCGACCGGAAGGACCGCATGAACCCCATCACCCGCATCGCCGCCGCGGCCACGCTGCTCGGCAGCCTGGGCGCCGCACAGGCCGGCGCGCTGTACGCCAACTTCAACCCCACCACCGCCACGCCCGACTACAGCAGCACCGAGTACGCCGACATCTCGGGCTACTGCAACGGCATCTTCTGCACCTTCATCAACGCCTTCAGCGCCAGCTTCACGTTCACCGCCGAAGCCAGCGGCCGCGCCGCCTATGCCTACCTGCCGCTGGACGCGCTGGCCACGGCGGCGGGCATGGAGCGCTTCTACCGCATCAGCCTGTTCGACGGCGACGGCAAGCTGGTCGTGCAGGGCGGGCTGCTGGGCCGCCACGTGCCGCTGGCCGGCGGACCGGCGATCTACGAGTTCGAGCTCAATCGCGACTACGAGTCCGGCCAGGTGCTGGCCGACGAAGACGAGCTGATTGCCGGCCAGACCTACACCGCCTACTTCCACCAGCGCTTCGGCTCGATGTCGCAGACGCACTGGATGTCCAGCGGCGACGCCGCCGCCAGCGACCAGGCCACGTCGCACTGCCGCCCCAACATCCCGGGCTCTTGCGCCTGGGCCACGGCCAACGGCTGGAGCGGCATCGCCGCCAACGCTTCGCTGGACTTCCTGCCGGCGTTGGCGCTGACCGACGGCCAGGGCTGGACGAACGCGGAACCCGCGCAGGGTGTGCCCGAGCCGGGCAGCCTGGCGCTGGCGGCCCTGGGCCTGGCCGCTGCGATGCGGGTTCGCCGACGCGCGCACTGAGCCTCAGGCTGCGTATGCTTGTGCGCATCTGCTCCGCCGCGATGCGCCGTGACCGAAGCCCCCCACGACGAACCCGCGCCGCGGCCTGACTGGCCGCGGCTGAAGGCGCTGTTCGACGAAGCGCGGGCGCTGGCCCCCGAAGCCCGCGCCGGCTGGCTGGACGCGCAGGGCCTGGATGGCGCCACGCGCGCCGAGTTGGCCTCGCTGCTGGCCCACCATGCCGCGGCCGAGACCGCCGGCCCGCACCGCGGCGACTACCTGCGCAGCGCTGCGCCCCCTGAAGCCCAGGGCCTGGCCCCCGGTCACCGCCTGGGCGCCTGGGCCACCGTGCGGCGGGTCGGCGCCGGCGGCATGGGCGAGGTCTACGAGGCGCGCCGCGCCGACGGCCACTACGAAGGCCGCGCGGCGGTCAAGCTGCTC
>CAZBUU010000069.1:0-17092 GCA_964495125.1 uncultured Rubrivivax sp. | reverse complement strand
TCGCCGCCTGCATCGACTGGGGCCCCTTCTTCCAGACCTGGGACCTGGCGGGCAAGTTCCCGGACATCCTGCGCGACGAGGTGGTGGGGCACGAGGCGCAGCGCGTCTTCAGCGACGGCAAGCGCCTCTTGCAGCGCCTGATCGAAGGCCGTTGGCTGCAGGCCGCCGGCGTGGTGGCGCTGCTGCCGGCCAACACGGTGGACGACGACACGATCGAGATCTATACCGACGAATCGCGCAGCGAGGTGGCCTTGCGGTGGAACCCGCTGCGCCTGCAGACCGAGCGGCCGGTGGTGGACGGGGTGAAGCGCCCGAACCGCAGCCTGGCCGATTTCGTCGCCCCGAAGGGCGCCGCCGAGGACTACATCGGCCTCTTCGCCGTGACGGCCGGCCTGAACGTCGCGAAGAAGGAAAAGCAGTTCGCCGACGACCACGACGACTACAGCGCCATCATGCTCAAGGCCCTGGCCGACCGGCTGGCCGAGGCCTTCGCCGAGCGATTGCACCAGCGCGTGCGCACCGAGCTGTGGGGCTACGCCCCGGACGAGGCGCTCACCCCGGAAGCGCTGATCGCCGAGCAGTACCGCGGCATCCGCCCCGCGCCCGGCTACCCGGCCTGCCCCGACCACACTGTCAAGCGCGACATGTTCCACGTTCTGGCGGCCGGTGACATCGGCATGGCGCTCACCGAAAGCCTGGCCATGACGCCGGCGGCCAGCGTCAGCGGCTTCTACTTGGCGCACCCGGATGCGGCTTACTTCAATGTCGGCCGCATCGGCGAGGACCAGCTCGCCGACTGGGCGCGCCGCCAGGGCCTGGCCGAAGCCGACGCGCGACGCAGCCTGGCGCCGGTGCTGTGAAGCGACGGCGCTGAAACGCTTCGGCACATTGCCGAGCTGCTTCCAAAGGTAAGGGTCGCCTACGCCGTGCGACCTGACACTCTGCAAAGCCTGCAGGCTGCCGAAAATGCCTCGAAGCAGGGGCCGTGGGGCCCGGGAGGTTGGCAGTGCTTGGATTTTCCGGAGGGCGCATCGGGTTCGCCCTGATGCTGGTGGTGGGGCTCGCTGCGTGCGGCGGGGGGGGTGGCGGTGGTGATGCGGGCGGCGGTACGACGCCGCCGCCTGTCGTGGTGGTGGAGAAACCCGCCACCCGCGAGGAAGCGGCGCGTTTCCTCACCCAGGCCACGTTCGGGCCCACCGATGCCGAGATCGACCGCGTCATGGCCGTTGGCTACGCGGCCTGGATCGACGAGCAGTTCGCGAAGCCGGCGGCCTCGCACCGCAGCCATTGGGAAGCGCGCGATGCCGAGATCAAGGCCGCCAACCCCAGCAACTCGGCCGGGCAGGACCAGGTCTTCGAGAGCTTCTGGAAGCAGGCCATCACCGGCGAGGACCAACTGCGCCAGCGCGCGGCCTTCGCGCTGAGCCAGATCTTCGTGATCTCGATGGTGGATTCCAACGTGGGCAACAGCCCACGCGCCGTGGCCGCCTGGATGGACATGCTGGGCGACAAGGGCCTGGGCACGTACCGCGAGCTGCTGGAAGCGGTGTCGCTGCACCCGATGATGGGCATCTACCTCAGCCACCTGCGCAACCAGAAGGCCAGCGCCAGCACGGGCCGCGTGCCCGACGAGAACTATGCGCGCGAGGTGATGCAGCTCTTTTCCATCGGCCTGGTGGAACTCAACGAGGACGGCAGCGCCAGGACCAGCGGCGGCCTGGCCATCGAGACCTACGACCCCGCCGACATCTCCGGCCTGGCCAAGGTCTTCACCGGCTTCTCGTGGGACTGCCCGGACTGGCCCGACAACACCTGCTTCTCGCAGGGCAGCAATGGCGGGGTGAGCGATCCCGACCGCAGCTTCAAGCCGATGCGGGGCTATCCGCAGTACCACAGCACGGAAGCCAAGACCTTCCTGGGCACCACGATCGCGGTGCAGACCACCTCCTCGCCCGATGCCAGCCTGAAGACGGCGCTGGACGCCATTGCCGCGCACGCCAACGTCGGCCCCTTCATCGGCCGCCAGCTCATCCAGCGTTTCGTCACCAGCAACCCCAGCCCGGCCTACGTGACCGCCGTGGCCCGCGCCTTCGCCAACAACGGCAACGGCGTGCGCGGCGACATGAAGGCGGTGATCAAGGCCGTGCTGATGAACGCCGAGGCGCGCACCGTCTCCGACACCTCGGGCAAGCTGCGCGAACCGGTGCTGCGCCTGTCGGCCTACCTGCGGGCCTTCCCGCACAAGAGCGACACCGGCTGGTGGCGCGTGGGCAATACCGACAACCCGGGCTCGTCCCTCGGCCAGACGCCGCTGCGCGCCGGCTCGGTGTTCAACTACTACCGGCCGGGCTATGTGGCGCCGGGCACGCAGTCGGGCACTCGCAACCTGGCGGCGCCCGAGCTGCAGATCGCCAGCGAGACCACGGCCGCCGGCTTCGTCAACTACATGCGCGACAACGTCAGCGCGGGCGTGGGGGCCAGCAACACGGTGGTCAATGGCGTGACGCTGAACCGCCGCGACATCCAGCCCGACTTCACGGCCGAACTGGCGCTGGCCACCGACCCGCCAGCCCTGGTGGCGCGGGTTGCCGGCCGGCTGACCTGGGGGAACCTGGGCGCGGCCGCGCAGACCGACATCGCCACGGCCGTGGGCAGCATCACCATCCCCGTGCTGAACGCCAGCGGCAGCAACCAGTCGCAGATCGACAGCGCCAAGCGCAACCGCGTGAACGCCGCGGTGCTGCTGGTGCTGGCCACCCCCGAGTACCAGGTGCAGAAGTGAGCCGACCGATGAACGCCACCCGCCGCCTCTTCCTGCAACAGACCGGGGCCCTGTCCCTGTTGACCGGCGCCGGTGCGCCGCTGGCGCTGAACCTGATGGCTGCCGGCAATGCCGCGGCGCAGGCGGCCACCGACTACCGCGCCATCGTGTGCCTGTTCCTGTTCGGTGGCAACGACGCCTACAACATGGTGCTGCCCACCGACACGGCCAGCTGGAACGCCTACACCACCACGCGCAACCAGGCGCCGGACCCGATTTCGCTGCTCGCCGCCGGCACCGCGCCGTCGCCCGGCGCCGCCGTCGGTTCGCCGCAGCGCCTGGGTGGCGTGCTGCCCATCGCGCCGGTCAACGCGCAAGGGCGCAGCTTCGCGCTGCACCCGCTGCTGGGCACGCTGCAGACGATGTTCGACACCGACAAGCGCTTGGCCATCGTGCCCAACATCGGCCCCTTGATCCGGCCGACGACCAAGGCGCAGTACGGCCAGGCTGCGCACCCGAAGCCGGCGCGGCTGTTCTCGCACAACGACCAGCAGAGCACCTGGCAGGCGCTGGCGCCCGAAGGCGCCACCACCGGCTGGGGCGGCCGCATGGCCGACCTGCTGGCGTCGCAGAACACGCGGGCCGTGTTCACCGCCGTCTCGGCCACCGGCGGCACGGTGTGGCTGAGCGGGGCCAACGTGCGGCAGTACCAGGTGAGCCCTTCCGGCGCCATACGCCTGGGCGCGAACACCTCGGGTCAGGTCTACGGCTCCACCGTCGTGGCCGACACGCTCAACCGCATGGCCGGTACCGCCCGCGGCACGCATGTGTTCCAGGCCGATCTGGCCGCCGTGTCGCAGCGCTCCATCGACGCCGAACTGCTGCTGCGCACCACGCTGCGGGCCGCCAGCGACGCCGCCGTGGGCACGCCGCCCAGCGGCACCGCCGCCTACAACCCCAACACCGACCCCAAGCTGCTCTACGCCAACCCGCTGACCGGCGCCAACGCCTTCAACGCGCTGGCGCAGCAGCTGCAGGTGGTGGCGCGCATGGTCGATGCCGGCCTGAACGGCAGCACCGGCGCGAAGCGGCAGATCTTCTTCGTCAGCCTGGGTGGCTTCGACACGCACGACTCCCAGAACCGCACCCAGGCCGACCTGATGGCCCGGCTGGCGCATGCAATGCGCTACTTCGACACCGCCATGGGCAACCTGAACGCCCGCGGCAACGTCACGCTCTTCACCGCCAGCGACTTCGGCCGCACCTTCACCAGCAACGGCGACGGCACCGACCACGGCTGGGGCAGCCACCACTTCGTGATGGGCGGTGCCGTGAAGGGCGGCGACCTGTACGGCCGCTTCCCCACGCTGGCCACCAAGAACACCAACAACAACAACTTCGACGGCAGCGGCGACCAGCTGGGCAACGGCGCGATGCTGCCCTCGACCTCGGTCGACCAGCTGGGCGCCACGCTGGGGCGCTGGTTCGGGCTCAGCGATGCGCAGGTGCTGGATGTGTTCCCGAACCTCGCGAACTGGGACAGCGGCGCGCGCAACCTGGGGTTCCTGACTGCCTGATCACTGAGCACGGCGGCCAGGGCGCGGCCGCTATGATCCGCGCCCGCCGATGACCGCCCCCGCACCGCCTGCTTCGCTGAACAACGCCCAGATGCAGGCGGTTCACCACCTGCACGGCCCCTGCCTGGTGCTGGCGGGCGCCGGCTCGGGCAAGACGCGCGTCATCGTGCACAAGATCGCGCGCCTGCTGCAGGAAGGCGTGGAGCCGCGGCACATCGCCGCCATCACCTTCACCAACAAGGCGGCGGCGGAGATGCGCGAACGGGCCAAGGCGCTGGTCGGGCCGCGCGCGGCCAAGGACCTGGCCATCAGCACCTTCCACAGCCTGGGCGTGCGCATGCTGCGCAGCGACGGCCAGCGCATCGGCCTGAAGCCCAACTTCAGCATCCTGGACAGCGACGACGTGCTGGGCATCCTGCGCGAGGCCGGCGGCACCACCGACGCCGCGCTGGCGCGGCGCTGGCAGTGGGGCATCAGCCTGTGGAAGAACCAGGGGCTTGACGCCGATGCCGCGGCCGCCGCGGCCACCACGGCCGACGAGCAGGTGGCGGTGCGCGTGATGCGGCTCTATCACGAGCGCCTGCTGGCCTTCCAGGCGGTGGACTTCGACGACCTCATCGGTCTGCCTCTGGCGCTGCTGAAGAAGGATGCCGAAGCGCGCGCCAAGTGGCAGTCGCAGTTCCACCACGTGCTGGTGGACGAGTACCAGGACACCAACGCCGTGCAGTACGAGCTGCTGAAGGCGCTGGTGGACGATCGCGCGCGCTTCACCGCCGTGGGCGACGACGACCAGAGCATCTACGGCTGGCGCGGCGCCACCATCGAGAACCTGAAGCGCCTGCCGCAGGACTTCCCGCAGCTCACCGTCATTCCGCTGGAGCAGAACTACCGCAGCACGGGCAGCATCCTGCGCGCGGCCAACGCGGTGATCGCCAACAACCCCAAGCTCTTCGAAAAGAAGCTGTGGAGCGAATTCGGCGACGGCGAACCGGTGCGCGTGGCCGAGTGCGACAGCGAAGAGCACGAGGCGGAGCGCGCCGTGTCGCGCATCCAGGCCTTGCGGGCCCAGGACGGCCGCAACAAGTTCCAGGACTTCGCGGTGCTGTACCGCGCCAACCACCAGGCCAAGGTCTTCGAACAGAAGCTGCGCGCGGCGCAGATCCCGTACAAGGTCAGTGGCGGGCAGAGCTACTTCGACCGCGCCGAGATCAAGGACCTCTGCGCCTGGCTGCGCCTGCTGGTGAACGTCGACGACGACCCCGCCTTCCTGCGTGCCGTGACCACGCCCAAGCGAGGCATCGGCCACCAGACGCTGGCCACGCTGGGCGAGTTCGCGGCGAAGTGGAAGATCAGCCTCTACGAAGCGCTCTTCGCGCCCAGCTTGCCCAGCGTGCTGAAAGGCAAGGCGCTGGACGCGCTGCGCGAGTTCGGGCGCAGCGTGAGCGACCTGCAGCACCGCGCCGGCGAAACCACCGGCGCCGAGGACGCGCGGCCGCTGCTGCTGGGCTGGCTGAAGGACATCGGCTACGAGCAGCACCTGATGGACGGCGAGGACAGCGAAAAGCTGGCCGCCGCGCGCTGGGGCAACGTGCTGGACTTCGTCGACTGGATCAGCCGCCGCTGCGGCGGCGAAGTCACCCAGGAGGCGGGCAGCACCTTCGAGAGCGAACGCCAGAGCGTGCTGCAGGTGGCGCAGACCATCGCCGTGATCATCAGCCTGGCCGAGCGCGACGAGCAGCAGGACGTGGTGACGCTCTCCACGCTGCACGCCGCCAAGGGCCTGGAGTGGCCGCACGTGGTGCTGGCCGGCGTCAACGAAGGCCTGCTGCCCTTCCAGAGCGGGAGCGAGAACGCCGAGCCCATGACGCCCGAGCGGCTGGAGGAAGAGCGCCGCCTCATGTACGTGGGCATCACGCGTGCGCGCAGCACCTTGCTGGTGAGCACGTTGCGCCGGCGCAGGAAGGGCCGCGACACGGTGCAGGCCATCCCCAGCCGCTTCATCAAGGAGATGAAGCTCGACGAGGCGAAGGTGAAGGACGACCCGCGCGAGCGGCTGAAGAAGCTGCGCGACGCGATGGCGGCCAGACCTTCGCCAGCGCCTTGACCTGAGGAGGAGCCGCGAGGGGAAGCTTGGCGAACGAAGGCCCCGTCGTCTGACCCGGGCCTTGTTACATCCTGCGCGCTACCTTACCCTCACGTTCCAGGGAGGCATGGCCGCAACAGCCGGCGTGGCACGCGATGGAACTCATCGACAACATCAACCGCCTGCTGGGCGATGACATCAAGCGGGAACTGAAGCCCGGCGCCCGCCTGAAGATCGCCGCTTCGTCCTTCTCGATGTATGCCTTCGAGGCTCTGAAGGAGGCGCTGGAGCAGGTCGAAGAACTCCACTTCATCTTCACCTCGCCCACCTTCGTGGCCGACGAGGTGACAGACAAGATCCGCAAGGAGCGCAAGGAATTCCACATCCCCAAGCTCCACCGCGAGCGCAGCCTATACGGCAGCGAGTTCGAGATCCATCTGCGCAACAAGCTGACCCAGCGCGCCATCGCGCGTGAGTGCGCCGACTGGCTGCGCCGCAAGGCGCGCTTCATGTCCAACCGAACCCAGGCGCCGATGCAGCCGTTCGCCTGCGTCGAGCCGGGCGACGCCGGAGATGCCCGAACCGTCTACATGCCTCTGCACGGTTTCACCGCGGTAGACCTCGGCTACCAGCCCGGCAACGCGGTCTCGAACCTCGTCAACAAGATGGACGAGCCGCCATTCACGGCGACGTATCTCCAACTCTTCGACCAGATCTGGAACGACGCCGAGAAGGTCGAGGACGTGACCGCCGCCATCGTCGACCACATCGCCACGGTCTACAAGGAGAACTCGCCCGAGAGCATCTACTTCCTGATGCTCTACAACATCTTCAACGAGTTCCTGGGCGACGTGGACGAGGATGTGCTGCCCAACGACCGCACCGGCTACCAGGACACGCTGATCTGGCAGAAGCTCTTCAACTTCCAGCGCGATGCGGCCACCGGCATCATCAACAAGCTCGAAACCTACAGCGGCTGCATCCTGGCCGACAGCGTGGGCCTGGGCAAGACCTTCACCGCGTTGGCCGTCGTCAAGTACTACGAGCTGCGCAACAAGTCGGTGCTGGTGCTTTGCCCCAAGAAGCTGGCCGACAACTGGCTCACCTTCAACCACAACCTCAAGACGAACCTCTTCGCGAGAGACCGCTTCAGCTACGACGTGCTGTGCCACACGGACCTGAGCCGCACCAGCGGTGAGTCCTTCGGCACCGCGCTGAACCGGGTGAACTGGGGCAACTACGACCTCGTCGTCATCGACGAATCGCACAACTTCCGCAACAACGATGTCTTCAAGGAGCGGGAGACGCGCTACCAGAAGCTGATGAACCAGGTCATCAAGCAAGGCGTCAAGACCAAGGTGCTGATGCTCTCGGCCACCCCGGTGAACAATCGCTTCAACGACCTGCGCAACCAGCTGGCGCTGGCCTATGAAGGCGACTCCGAGAACCTGAGCAAGAAGCTGCGCACCGGCAAATCGGTCGAGGAGATTTTTCGCCATGCCCAGGCGGCCTTCAACACCTGGAGCAAGCTGCCGGTGCAGGAGCGCACAGCCCGCGCCATCCTCGACGCGCTGGACTTCGACTTCTTCGAGTTGCTGGACAGCGTGACCATCGCCCGCTCCCGCAAGCACATCCAGACCTTCTACGACACCACCGACATCGGCCAGTTTCCGGAGCGACGGAAGCCGCTGTCGTACCACTGCCCCATCACCCACCGCAGCGACGTGATGGGCTTCAACGACATCTTCAGCCACCTCTCGCGCCTGAAGCTGGCCGTGTACGCGCCGCTGAGCTACATCCTGCCCAGCCGGTTGAAGAAGTACGAAGCGATGTACGACACCCAGGTGTCCAGCGGCGGCGGCAAGCTGCGTCAGATCGACCGCGAGCAAAGCTTGCAGGCCTTGATGACGGTGAACCTGCTCAAGCGATTGGAAAGCTCGGTGCATGCATTCAGGCTCACGCTGCGGTCGCTGCGCAGCAACCACACAGGTACGCTGGCCCGCATCAATGCCTTCAAGAAGGACGGCCGCGCAGCCAGCGTGGCGGACTTCACCGACGCCATCGAAGATCTGGACCCTGAAGACGATGACCTGCCCGACCTCGAAGACCTGGGCAGTGCGGGCTCGGATGCCGTGGGCGGCAAGATCAAGATCCGCCTGGCCGACATGGACCTGCCGCGCTGGG
Source organism: uncultured Rubrivivax sp. (assembly GCA_964495125.1). Taxonomy (GTDB): domain Bacteria; phylum Pseudomonadota; class Gammaproteobacteria; order Burkholderiales; family Burkholderiaceae_C; genus Rubrivivax. The sequence goes on along the minus strand of CAZBUU010000069.1, from coordinate 8,487 downwards.
AACATGAGCTGACCGAAGACCTGAAGCTCATTGAAGCCCTGCTGGCCTCCATGGACCAGGTGACGCCGCAGGAAGACGCCAAGCTACAGCACCTGAAAGCTCACGTGCTGGGCAAGATCGGCCAGCCCATCAACCCGGGCAATCGCAAGGTGCTGATCTTCACGGCCTTTGCCGACACGGCCGATTACCTCTACGCCAACCTCGCGCCCGAGCTGCTGCAGCGCCTGCGCCTGCAAAGCGCCAAGGTCACCGGCAAGGACAGGCCCGTTTCCACGCTGCAGGCTGGCTACGACTTCCAGGAACTTCTGACCCTCTTCTCCCCGCGATCGAAGCAGCGGGCGGACGTGCTGCCCGGCGAGCTGAACGAGGTCGACCTGCTGATCGGCACCGACTGCATCTCCGAAGGCCAGAATCTGCAGGACTGCGACTACGTCATCAACTACGACATCCACTGGAACCCGGTGCGCATCATCCAGCGCTTCGGCCGTGTAGACCGCATCGGCTCGCCGAACAAGACCATCCAGCTCGTCAACTACTGGCCCGACATCTCGCTGGACGAGTACATCAACCTCAAGGAGCGCGTCGAGAGCCGGATGATGATTGCCGATGTCACCGCCACCGGCGACGACAACGTGCTGAGCTCTCAAGCCAACGACGTGTCGTACCGCAAGGAGCAGCTGCGCCGCCTGCAGGAGGAAGTGATCGAGCTGGAAGACGTGAAGACCGGCGTCTCGATCACAGACCTGGGCCTCAACGACTTTCGCATGGACCTGCTCAACTACGTGAAGGAACACGGCGAGCTGGCCCACACGCCCAACGGCATGCACGCCGTGGTGCCCGCGCAGCCTGAAGCAGGCCTGATGCCCGGCGTGATCTTCACGCTGCGCAACCGTCACAACGGCGTCAATGTCAACGACCACAACCGCCTGCACCCCTACTACCTGGTCTACATCAGCCGCCAGGGCGTGGCGATCCACGACCACAGCGAAGTCAAGCGCCTGCTCGACCTGGTGCGCTCGGCCTGCAAGGGACGCGACCAGCCGATGCCCGAGGCCTGCCGCCGCTTCAACCAGGAGACGGCCGACGGCCGGCAGATGCAGGCCTACTCCGACCTGCTGGGCCAGGCCATCCGCTCGATGATCCAGGTGAAGGAAGAGAAGGATCTGGACAGCCTGTTCACCGGCGGCCGAACCACGGCTCTGGTCAACGCCATCGCCGGCCTCGACGACTTCGAGCTGATCACCTTCCTCGTCATCCAGGAGGGGGGATGACCGGTTCCACCGCTCGCTCTGCGTCCCACCCCGCCTTCGTGCGCTACCCGGCGCAGGCGGCGTTTGGCCGCACGCTGCCCAAGAGCAAGCTCTACGCGCACAGCCGCGCGGGCACGCGGCTGAAGAACCTCTTCGTGCAGCAGGTGGAGCAGATCGTCTGGCAGTTCAAGCTGGCACCTGAGACCATCAACCTGCCGGCGCGGCCGGCGGTGCCCGAGATCCAGGTCTTCGCCATTCAGCTGAAGACGCCGGAGCTGAGCTTCGACGTGCTGCGTGCCATCGACCAGGCGGTGCAGTTCCCGATCATCTTCGAGCTGGCGCATGCGGGCCGCTCGCAGGTGGTGGCCTGCCACAAGCGCCCCAGCGAAGCCGATGCCAGCCGGTGGGTGCTGAGCGATTACTTTGCCAGTGGCTGGCTGGCCGACCATGCCGAGCGTGGCGCCATGCCCGTGGCGCTGCATCTGGGCGGTCTGTACGAGCAGTTGCTGCGCGCCTTGCTCCCGTTGCCCGCAAGGCCGCACGAGGCCTTGGCCCAACACGTCGCCAGGCTGGATGCGCTGGCGGCCAAGCAGCGCGAGGCCGACAAGACGGCCGCGAAGCTGGAGAAGGAAAGTCAGTTCAACCGCAAGGTGGCGATTAACGCCGACCTGCGCCGGCTCCAGACGGAGCTGGAGGCCCTGCGCCGCTGAGCCGTTACGCTCGGCGGCAGCTACCAAGAAGACCATGGACAAACTGAAGATGCATTCCCCCGACCTCACGCAGGACCACATCGCACGCCTGCGCGAGCTGTTTCCCGGCTGTGTGACCGAAGCGAAGGGCGAGGATGGTGCCGTGCGGCTGGCGGTGGACTTCGACCTACTGCGCCAAGAACTGTCGGGCACGCTGGTCGAGGGGCCACAGGAGCGGTATCAGCTGAACTGGCCGGGCAAGCGCGAGGCGCTGCTGACGGCCAATGCGCCGATCGCGAAGACGCTACGCCCATGCCGCGATGAGAGTGTGAACTTCGACACCACGAAGAACCTGTTCATAGAGGGCGACAACCTTGATGCGCTGAAGCTCCTTCAAGAGGCGTTTCTCGGCAAAGTGAGAGTGATCTATATCGACCCTCCGTACAACACCGGCAACGACTTTGTCTACCGCGACGACTTCGCGGAGGACTCCTTGAGTTACCTTCGCCGGTCGAACCAACGAGATGAGGGCGGGAACAGGTTATTGGTGAATAGTGAGAGTAACGGACGTTTTCATTCAGACTGGATGTCGATGCTGTTTACGCGCCTTCGTTTAGCGCGGAACTTGTTGCGTGACGATGGAGTGATCATCGTATCGATCGGACCCGAGGAGCTTAAGAATCTAGTCGGCGTCATGGGCGAAGTGTTTGGGGAGACGAATCGCATCTCGGTCATCACCTGGGAGAAAGGACGAAAGAACGATTCAACGTTCTTCTCGGAGAGCACCGAGTACATGGTTATCTTCGCCAAAAACAAGGTCGGCTTGGCGGGGCTTGGGAAATGGCGCGAGCGAAAGGAGGGCTTAGACGAAGTTCTCGAAAAATACAGCGCACTGCGATCACAGTTCGGAAGTGCCCACGAGACCATCGAGCGAGAGATGCGCAAGTTCTACGCGGAGATCGATGATGACGCGCCGGCGAAGAAGCTTTCGCACTTCAGTCGATCGGACGATCGAGGACTCTTCTTCGGCGACAACATCTCGTCTGCCAGCACCAGCATTCCTGACTATGAAATCATTCATCCCGTCACGAAGCGGTCGGTGAAGAAGCCGTCGCGAGGGTGGGGGGCAACTGAACCGGTGATGCTGGAGCGGATCAAGAATAATGAGGTTCTGTTTGGCGTCGATGAGACCACCATTCCCCTCAAAAAGAGCTACCTGGCCAGTGTCGATTCAGCAGTCAAGACTCCGGTAATCTATAAGGACGGCAGAGCTGCGTCGGTCACATTGAAGGGAATATTTGGCGAGGTCATCTTCAATAATCCCAAAGATCATGTAGTGATTTCAGACATGATTTCCTACGTGCTCCAAGGCGACAAAGAGGCGATTGTTCTCGACTTTTTTGCCGGATCGAGCACCACGGCACATGCAGTATTTGCGCTAAACCGATCGGACGGGGGTGGTCGCCGATTCATACTTGTCCAACTCCCAGAGCCAATTGATGTAGAAGGCGCTAGCACGCCGGTCGCACGCCAAACTGCGACGAGAGCGAAGGAATTCCTGGAATCAATTGGAAAACCATTGACGGTCGCTGAAATCAGCAAGGAGCGGATCCGTCGCGTCGCGTCATCTCTTGGCGCAGAAAAGAGTAGCGGAGATCTCGGGTTTCGAGTTGCCCGTATCGACTCATCAAATCTAGCCGATGTCTACTACCAAGCGGATTCAATCAGCCAAGTTGCGCTAGACGGCTTCACCGACAACATCAAGCCCGACCGCACCGCCGAAGACCTGTTGTTCCAGGTGATGCTGGACTGGGGCGTCGACCTCGCCCTCCCGATCACCCGTCAGACGATCCAGGGCCGCGACGTGCTCTTCGTCGATGGCAATGCGCTGGCCGCCTGCTTCGACGCCGGCGGCCGCATCGACGAAGCCTTCGTGAAGGAACTGGCCACGCACAAGCCGCTGCGCGCCGTGTTCCGCGACGCAGGCTTCGCCGACAGCGCCACCAAGATCAACGTGGAGCAGATCTTCAAGCTGCTGTCGCCCGCCACCGAAGTGAAGTGCATCTGAGCGGAGTGTGGCGATGCAGCCCTACGAACCCAATGCCCTGCCGCTGACCGCGTTGGACTGGCGCCGGCTGCTGCCGCTGGTGGGACAGGCCAACGCGGCGCTGGCGCGCTACGACGGGCTGCTTCAGGGCATCCCCAACCCGGCGGTGATGCTCTCGCCGCTGACCACGCAGGAAGCGGTTCTGTCGTCCAAGATCGAAGGCACGCAAGCCACGGTGGACGAGGTGCTGGAGCAGGAGGCCGGGCTGTTGAAGGAGGGCACGAAGTTCCAGGACATCCAGGAGATCTCCAACTACCGGGCGGCGCTGTACGCCGCGCGGGAGCAACTGAAGGACTACCCGATCCGCCTGGCCTTCGTGCGCGAGCTGCACCGCATCCTGATGAACAGCGTGCGCGGGCAGGACAAGACGCCCGGTGAGTTCCGCAAAGACCAGAACTGGATCGGCAAGCACGGTTGCCCCATCGAGCAGGCCAGCTTCGTGCCGCCCAACCCGGTGCAACTGCCCGATCACTTGCAGGCCTGGGAACGCTACCTGGACAGTGATGATGCCGACTTCCTGATGCAGACGGCGGTGGTGCATGCGCAGTTCGAGCTGCTGCACCCGTTCAAGGACGGCAACGGGCGCATCGGCCGCATCCTGATCCCGCTGTTCCTGTTCCAGAAGCGGGCCTTGTCGCAGCCGATGTTCTACCTGTCCGAGTACCTGGAAGCTCATCGCGAGGAGTACTACCAGCGGCTGAAGGCGATCTCGGCCGAGGGCGACTGGGACGGCTGGATCGCGTTCTTCCTGCAGGCCATCGTGGCGCAGGCGGGTGCCAACAGCGCCCGTGTGGCGGCCATCCAGCGGCTGTACGAGGAGATGAAGCTGGCCATCCAGGAGGCCACGCACTCGCAGTACACCCTGCATGTGCTGGACGCGATCTTCAGCAAGCCGATCTTCCGCTCGTCGGACCTGACGGCGCAGCTGCAGCGGCAGTTCGGCATCCACGAGAAGACGACGCCCGGGCTGCTGCGGCAGATGCGCGACGCGGGCATCCTGCGTGAGCTGCAGCCCGGCAGCGGGCGGCGCCCGGCCACGCTGTGCTTTCCCAGGCTGATCAACGTGGCCGAAGGCCGGCAGGTGCTGTGAGAACTTGTGGAGCCCGTGGGAGTGGCAAACCGTCTTGCGGAGTCTATTCTCAGTTTCAGACTCCACAAGTGCGCTTGTGGCGCGCAGAGACTCCGAAAGACGCGGTGCGGCCAGGTCGCGGCACGTCAGCCATGCCGAAGCCCTTGGAAGAACAACGACCCCTCACCGAATGAAGCTCAAGTTCAAGACCCAGGCCTACCAGACGGCCGCCGTGCAGGCCGTGGTGGACTGCTTTGCCGGCCAGCCACCGGCGACGACCGAGGCCATGAGCTACCGCATCGACCCCGGTGCGGCCCAGCGCGGCACGGAAGATCTGTTTGGCGACGGCTTCAAGAACGCCGAGCTGAAGCTGTCGGAGCGGCAACTGCTGGAGAACCTGCAGAAGGTGCAGCGGCACAAGAACCTGTCCATCTCAGAGGTGCTGGTGAAGACCAAGGTCTCGCCGCTGAACCTGGACATCGAGATGGAGACGGGCACCGGCAAGACCTACTGCTACATCAAGACGATCTTCGAGCTGAACAAGCTGTACGGCTGGAGCAAGTTCATCATCGTCGTGCCCAGCATCGCCATCCGGGAAGGGGTGGCCAAGTCGCTGGCGATCACGGCCGAGCACTTCCTGGAGGCCTACCAGAAGAAGGCGCGCTGCTTCATCTACAACTCCAAGCAGCTGCACCACCTGGAGAGCTTCTCGTCTGACGCCGGCATCAACGTGATGGTGATCAACGTGCAGGCGTTCAATGCCACCGGCAAGGACGCCCGGCGCATCTACGAGGAGCTGGACGACTTCCAGACGCGCCGCCCCATCGACGTGATCGCAGCGAACCGGCCCATCCTGATCCTGGACGAGCCGCAGAAGATGGAAGGTGGCAAGACGCTCGATTCGCTGGTGAACTTCAAGCCGCTGATGGTGCTGCGCTACTCGGCCACCCACAAGACAGCGCACAACAAGGTGCACCGGCTGGACGCGCTGGACGCCTACAACCAGAAACTGGTGAAGAAGATCGCGGTGCGCGGCATCGCCGTCAAGGGGCTGGCCGGCACCAACGCCTACCTGTACCTGCAGTCGATCGAGATCTCCACGAAGAGGCCGCCCGAGGCGCGGGTGGAGCTGGAGCACAAGCTCGCCAGCGGGCAGATCAAGCCCGTGCTGCGCAAGCTGGGCAAGGGCGACAACCTCTTCGATCTTTCCAACGGTCTCGACCAGTACCGCGGCTACGTGGTGTCGGAGATCGACGCCACGACCGACACGCTGGGCTTCACCAACGGTGTGGAACTGTTCGTGGGCGAAGCGGCGGGCGACGTGAACGAAGCCACCCTGCGCCGCATCCAGATCCGCGAGGCCATCAAGGCGCACTTCGACAAGGAGCAGGTGCTGTTCCCGCAGGGCGTGAAGGTGCTGACGCTATTCTTCATCGACGAGGTGGCCAAGTACCGCGACTACGCGGCGGCCGACGAGAAGGGCGAATACGCCCGGGTGTTCGAGGAGGAGTACCAGGCGCACCTGAACGAGGTGCTGGACCTGGACCTGCACATGCGTGATGAAGCCTACGTGCAGTACCTGAAAGGCATCCCGGTCGGCAAGACGCACAGCGGGTACTTCTCCATCGACAAGAAGAGCAAGCGCCTGGTCGACCCCGACGTGGCTGCGCGCGGCGAAAACGCGGGCCAGTCGGACGACGTGGACGCCTACGACCTGATCCTGAAGGACAAGGAGCGGCTGCTGTCGCTGACCGAGCCGGTGCGCTTCATCTTCTCGCACTCGGCCCTGCGCGAAGGTTGGGACAACCCGAACGTGTTCGTGATCTGCGCGCTGAAGCACAGTGACAACACGATCTCCCGGCGGCAGGAGGTGGGGCGCGGGCTGAGGCTGTCGGTGAACCAGCAGGGTGACCGCATGGACCACCCGGCCACGGTGCACGACGTGAACGTGCTGACCGTGGTCGCCAGCGAGAGCTACAAGGACTTCGTCTCGGCGCTGCAGAAGGACATCAGCGAATCGCTGTCGGCCCGGCCGTGCGTGGCAGACAAGGCCTACTTCACCGGTAAGGTCATGAAGACGGAAGGAGGGGACGTTGTCGTATCGGAAGACCTCGCGAACGACATCGAGTTCTTCTTGATTCAGAACGGCTACGTCGACAAGAAGCGCCTCATCACCGAGAAGTACCACGATGCCAAGAGCGCCGGCACCCTTGCCGCCTTGCCGACAGAGCTGCAGCCCTATACGGAGCAGGTGTTCCAGCTGATCGACAGCGTGTTCAGCGACAAGCAGCTGCCGCAGTTCGACGACGACCGCCGGCCGAAGAAGAACCCGCTCAACGACAACTTCAACAAACAGGAATTCAAGGCGCTGTGGAGTCGCATCAACCGCAAGGCCGCCTACAGCGTGCGCTTCGACTCGGCAGAGCTGGTCGGCAAGGCGGTCACGGAGATGAACGCACACCTGCGCGTGACGCCGCTGCAGTACACCATCCAGCGGGGCGAGCAGACCGAGGCCACGACACTTGACGACTTGAAGTCTGGTCAAGGTTTTGTGCTCAAGGCCACGGAGACCGAATCGAATCGTCAGCATTCGGTGCACTCTGCGGTCAAGTACGACTTGGTCGGCAAGCTGGCCGAAGGCACCCAGCTCACGCGACGCACCGTGGTGGACATGCTCAAGGGGCTGAACGTCGCCGTCTTCGGCCAGTTCAAGACCAACCCCGAGCACTTCATCGCGGAAGCCCGGCGGCTGATCAACGAGCAGAAGGCGACGATGATCGTCGAGCATCTGGCCTACGACCCGGTGGAAGAGCGCTACGAGCTGAACATCTTCACCGATGGCCAGACCAAGCAGGACTTCAGCAAGTCAGGCGCCAAGCTGGGCCGGCACATCTACGACTACGTGCTGACAGATTCGAACACCGAGCGCGAATTCGTCAAGGTGCTGGATACGGCGTTCGAAGTGGTGGTCTACGCCAAGCTACCGCGCGGCTTCCTGATCCCGACCCCGGTGGGCGACTACAACCCCGACTGGGCCATCGCCTTCAAGGATGGTGTGGTCAAGCACGTGTACTTCGTCGCCGAAACCAAGGGTTCGATGTCATCGATGGAGTTGCGCAAGATCGAGGAGACCAAGATCGCCTGCGCCCGAAAGTTCTTCGACCAGCTGAACTTGAAGTACGCGCCCGAGAACGTGAAGTACGACGTCGTCAACAGCTTCGACAAGCTGATGCAACTGGTGAAGTAATGCGGCCAGCAACAGATCGAGGCGCACGGAGCGCCTGCGATCTCGCTCTTGCGACGACCGGCGCAGCTACGACGGCAGGAAGTCCACCGGCCAGGTGACGACCATCAGGTCGACGTCCTTGGCCC
>CAZBUU010000068.1:0-17172 GCA_964495125.1 uncultured Rubrivivax sp. | reverse complement strand
GAAGATGGGCACCACCGTCGCCACCAATGCGCTGCTGGAGCGCAAGGGCGAGCGCACGCTGCTCATCACCACGGCGGGCTTCCGCGACGCCTTGCGCATCGCCTACCAGGCGCGGCCCAAGCTGTTCGAGCGCCACATCGTGCTGCCCGAACTGCTGTACGAGCGCGTGATCGAGGCCCAGGAGCGTGTGGGTGCGCAGGGCGAAGTGCTGGAGCCGCTGGACGAAGCGCACCTGCGCGAACGGCTCTGGGCGGCCTTCGATGCCGGCATCCGCGCCTGCGCCATCGTCTTCATGCACGGCTACCGCTACACGGCGCACGAGCAGGCGGCGGCGCGCATCGCGCGCGAACTCGGCTTCACGCAGGTCAGCAGCAGCCACGAGGTGAGCCCGCTGATGAAGCTGGTGTCGCGCGGCGACACCACGGTGGTGGACGCGTACCTCAGCCCCATCCTGCGTCGCTATGTGGACCGCGTGGCCGCGCAGATGCCCGGCGTGCGGCTCTTCTTCATGCAGAGCAGCGGCGGCCTCACGGAAGCGCAGCGCTTCCAGGGCAAGGACGCCATCCTCTCCGGCCCCGCGGGCGGCATCGTCGGCATGGTGCGCACGGCGGTGGCCGGCGGGCACCCGAAGGTGATCGGCTTCGACATGGGCGGCACCAGCACCGACGTGAGCCACTACGCGGGTGAATTCGAACGCGCCTTCGAGACGCAGGTGGCCGGCGTGCGCATGCGCGCGCCGATGATGAGCATCCACACCGTGGCCGCGGGCGGTGGCTCCATCCTCAGCTTCGACGGTGCGCGCTTGCGCGTGGGCCCCGAGAGCGCCGGTGCCAACCCGGGCCCGGCCAGCTACCGACGCGGCGGCCCGCTGGCGACGACCGACGCCAACGTGCTGCTGGGCAAGATCCAGCCCGCCTGGTTCCCGAAGGTCTTCGGCCCCCAGGCCGACGAAGCACTGGACCGCGACGGCGTCGTCACCCGCTTCGCCCGCATGGCCGCGGAGGTTCGCCAGAGCACCGGCCGCGAGGCCACGCCCGAGACCCTGGCCGAAGGCTTCCTGCAGATCGCCGTGCAGAACATGGCCAACGCCATCAAGCGCATCAGCGTGGCGCGCGGCTACGACGTCACGCAGTACACGCTGCAGTGCTTCGGCGGCGCCGGCGGCCAGCATGCCTGCCTGGTGGCCGACGCCCTGGGCATGGCGCGCGTGTTCGTGCACCCGCTGGCCGGCGTGCTGAGTGCCTACGGCATGGGTCTGGCCGACCAGATCGCCATGCGCGAGGCGAGCGTCGAACGCCCGCTCGATGACGATGGCCTGGCCGCCGCCGAAGCGCAGCTGGCTGCGCTGGGTGTGGCGGCTGTCGATGAAGTGGCGGGGCAGGGCGTGCCGCGCGAGGCCGTGACGCTGCGCCGCAACGTGCACGTGCGCTACCAGGGCACGGACACGGCGCTGGTGGTGCCTTTCGGCACGCTGGCCGACATCGTGGCCGCCTTCGAGGCCGGCTACCGCCAGCGCTTCGCTTTCCTGATGCCCGGCCGCGGATTCGTCATCGAGGCCGTGTCGGTGGAAGCCGTGGGCGCCGGCGAGCGGCACGATGCCGGCGTCGGGGGCGCGGAGCCGTTGCCCTATGTGCCCGAGCCCGACGCCCGCGTGCGCATGCACAGCGGCAGCTGGCACGAGGCGGGTCTCTTCGTGCGCGAGTCGCTGCGCGCCGGCGCCACCATCGACGGCCCGGCCGTCATCGCCGAGAAGAACGCCACCACGGTGGTGGAGCCCGGCTGGCAGGCCGTGTTGATGCAGGCCGGCCCCATCGAGCTGGCGCGCGTGCGGCCGCGCGAGACGCAACACGCCATCGGCACCGATGCCGACCCCGTGATGCTGGAGGTCTTCAACAACCTCTTCATGAACATCGCCGAGCAGATGGGCCTGCGGCTGCAGAACACGGCCTATTCCGTCAATATCAAGGAGCGTCTGGACTTCAGCTGTGCGCTCTTCGACGCCGCCGGCCAGCTCATCGCCAATGCACCGCACATGCCGGTTCACCTGGGTTCGATGAGCGAGAGCATCAAGACGGTGATCGAGCGCAACCCGGCCATGCAGCCGGGCGACGTCTACGTGCTGAACGATCCGTACCACGGCGGGACGCACTTGCCCGACGTCACGGTGGTGACGCCGGTGTACCTGGAGAGCAGCGACGCGAAGCCGAGTTTCTATGTCGCCAGCCGCGGCCACCATGCCGACATCGGCGGCAGCACGCCGGGTTCGATGCCGCCCTTCAGCAAGACCATCGACGAAGAGGGCGTGCTCTTCGACAACTTCCTGCTCGTGCGCGGCGGCTCGCTGCGCGAGGCGGCGCTGCGCGACCAGCTCGCCACCGGCGCGTACCCCGCGCGCAACCCCGACCAGACCATCGCCGACCTGCGCGCGCAGATCGCCGCCAACGAGAAGGGCGTGCAGGAGCTGCAGGCCATGGTGGCGCAGTTCGGCCGCACCACGGTGGCGGCCTACATGCTGCACGTGCAGGACAACGCCGAGGAATCCGTGCGCCGCGTCATCACGGCGCTGAAGGACGGTGAGTTCACGCTGCCGCTGGACAACGGCGCGCAGATTGCCGTGAAGGTGACGGTGCACGCCGACAAGCGCGAAGCGACCATCGACTTCACCGGCACCAGCGTGCAACTGCCCAACAACTTCAACGCACCCAAGGCCGTGACCATGGCCGCCGTGCTCTACGTGTTCCGCACGCTGGTGGACGACGACATCCCGCTCAACGCCGGCTGCCTGAAGCCGCTGCAAGTCATCGTGCCCGCGGGCTGCATGCTCAATCCCAACCCGCCGGCGGCGGTGGTGGCGGGCAACGTGGAGACGTCGATGTGCGTCACCAATGCGCTCTACGGCGCCCTGGGCGTGATGGCGGCCAGCCAGTGCACGATGAACAACTTCACCTTCGGCAACGCGGCGCACCAGTACTACGAGACCATCTCCGGCGGCAGTGGCGCTGGCCCCGGCTTCAACGGCACCAGCGTCGTGCAGACGCACATGACCAACTCGCGCCTGACCGACCCCGAGGTGCTGGAGTTCCGCTTCCCCGTGCGCCTGGAAAGTTATGCCCTGCGCGCCGGCAGTGGCGGCGCCGGCCAATGGCGTGGCGGTGACGGCGGCGTGCGCCGCGTGCGCTTTCTGGAAGCGATGACGGCGTCCATCCTGTCCAACGGCCGCACCGTGCCGGCCTTCGGCATGGCCGGCGGGCAGCCGGGCGCCTTGGGCATCAACCGCGTGGAGCGGGCCGACGGCCGCGTGGAAGCACTGGGCCACATCGGCCAGGCCGAGATGGCGCCGGGCGACGTGTTCGTGGTGGAGACGCCGGGCGGTGGCGGCTACGGCGCGGCGTAAAGTCAGGGCGTTCCGGTCAACGGGCGTGCGCGCCCAGCCGTTCGCCCGAGATGCCGCCTGCACGCCGAAGCCTGCTCCAAGCCGCTGCTGCCGCGGCGCTGCCCGGCGCCGGTCTGTTCGCCGGCTGTGCCGTTTCCGGCCCCGCACCGCGCCCGGTGGGTGAGGGGGGTGACAGCGCCCGGCTCTACCGCCTCGTCAACCGCCTGAGCTGGGGCGCCACCGACGCCGACCTCGAGCGCGCCCGCCGCCTGGGCGCCGAGGGCTACATCGCCGAACAGCTGCGTTCCGCCGCTGGCCCGCTGCCCGCCGCCGCGCAGGCGCAGATCGACGCGCTCTCGGTGCACCGGCGAAGCCCGCAAGCCCTGTGGGCCGACATCGACGCGGCGCGCAAGGCCGGCGAGGCCAAGGCCACCGAAGACGAGCGCAAGGCCGCGCAGCAGGCTTTTCAGCAAGCGCTGACGAAGCTCTCGCGCGAGAGCGCGCAGCGCCACCTGCTGCGGGCGCTGTACGCACCCAATCAACTGCAGGAGCGCCTGCAGTGGTTCTGGTTCAACCACTTCAGCGTCTTCCAGTTCAAGGCCAACATCCGCGTGCTGCTGGGCGACTACGAAGAGCGGGCCATCCGCCCGCATGCACTGGGGCGTTTCCGTGACCTGCTGGGCGCCTGCACCAAGCACCCGGCGATGCTGCGCTACCTGGACAACGAGCAGAACGCCGCCGGCCGCATCAACGAGAACCACGCGCGCGAACTGCTGGAACTGCACACGCTGGGCGTGGATGGCGGCTACACGCAGAAGGACGTGCAGGAGCTCGCGCGCGTGCTCACCGGCCACGGCACCAACCTCAGCGACCGCACGCCAAACCTGTCCACGGAACTGCGGACGCAGTACCTGCGCGACGGCCTCTACGAGTTCAACCCGCAGCGCCATGACCGTGGCGACAAGATGCTGCTGGGCTTGATCATCCGCGGCCGCGGCGCCGCCGAACTGGACGAGGTGCTGGACACGCTGGCCCTGCACCCGTCCACCGCCCGCTTCGTCAGCCGCAAGCTGGCGCGCCACTTCCTGGCCGACGAACCCCCCGCCGCGCTGGTGGACGCCATGGCCACCGCCTGGCTGAAGAACGACGGCCGCATCGCCGACGTGATGGGCGCGCTGCTGCGCGCGCCGGCCTTCACCGACGCGCAGTACGCGCACTTCAAGGACCCGACGCAGTTCGTCGTCTCCGCCGTGCGCGCCTGCTACGGCGAGCGCGTGCTGCTCAACACCTTGCCGATGCAGGGCTGGCTGGGTCGCCTGGGCCAGGCGCTCTACAACCGGGTCACGCCCGACGGCTACCCCAGCCACGCCGCGGCGTGGACGGGCTCGGGCCAGCTGGCGGCGCGGCTGGACATCGCGCGCGCCATCGGCAGTTCGGCCAGCGGCCTCTTCAAGACCGAGGACCCGCCGCGCGAGCAGCCGGCCTTCCCGCAGCTGGCACGGCCGCTGTACTGGCAGGTGCTGCGCCCGCTGCTGGCGGCGAACACGCGCGACGCACTGGACAGCGCCGCCAGCCCGCAGGACTGGAACACGCTGTTTCTGTCCTCGCCCGACTTCATGAGCACCTGACGGGAGCCGCCATGCAACGTCGCCACCTGCTGCAGGGCCTGGCCAGCACGGCCGCGTTCGCGGGCCCGGCGCGCCTCTTCGCCGCACCGGCCGGCACGCCGCGCTTCCTGCTCGTGTTCCTGCGCGGCGGCTACGACGCCATGAGCCTGCTCGTGCCCCTGAAGAGCGACTTCTACCGCCAGGTGCGGCCCAACATCGCCATTGCCGCCGGGGTGGCCGGGGCCACCAAAGGCCCGCTGCCGCTGGATGCCGACTGGGGCCTGCACCCGGCGCTGGAAGCGAGCCTCTTGCCGCTGGTGGCCAAACGCCAGGCCGCCTTCGTGCCCTTCGCCGGCACCGACGACCTCACGCGCAGCCACTTCGAGACGCAGGACAGCATCGAACTCGGCCAGCCGCTGGACGCGCGGCGCGACTTCGGCTCCGGCTTCCTCAACCGCCTGGCCGGCGTGCTGGGCGGCGCGAAGCGCGACACCATTGCCTTCACCGACCAGTTGCCGCTGGTGCTGCGCGGCGAGGTGGCCGTGGCCAACCTTTCGCTGAAGCAGGCGCCGCAGCGCGGTGACGAGCGCCTGCGCGCGCAGCTGCTGGCCATGTACCGCGGGCATCCGCTGCAGGCGCGCATCGCCGAGTCTTTCGACGTGCGCGACGATGCGGCACGGCAGATCGCCCAGCCCGCCATGACGCCCGGCTCGGCGGCTTCCGCCCCGGCGCGCGGCTTGGCCGGCGAGATGGAAGCGGCCAACCGCAACGCCATCAACGCCAAGGGCTTCGAGCTGGAAGCGCGGCGCATCGCCCGCCTGATGCGCGAGCGCTACGCCCTGGGCTTCGTCGACGTGGGCGGCTGGGACACCCACGTCGGCCAGGGTGCCGCCACCGGCTACCTGGCCACGCGGCTGGAAGAGCTGGGCCGTGGCCTGGCCGGTTATGCCGACGAGCTGGGTGCCGCGGCCTGGCGCAACACGGTGGTGGTGGTGATCAGCGAGTTCGGCCGCACGGTGCGCGAGAACGGCAACCGCGGCACCGACCACGGCCACGGCAGCGTGCACTGGGTGCTGGGCGGCGCGCTGGCAGCTGGCCCCGTGGTGGGCGAGCGCCAGCCCGTCAGCGCCGCCACGCTGAACCAGAACCGCGACCTGCCGGTGCTGAACGAGTACCGCGGCTGGATCGGCGGCCTGCTGGCGCGCCAGTTTGCGCTGTCGGCCGAGCAGCTGAACCGGGTTTTCCCCGGCGCCGAGCTGCGCGACCTGGGCCTGCTGTAAGAAGCGCCTTCGCGCTGCGACTATGCTGCCGGGCGGCTGCGTTCCGCGCCGGCCTTGTTGTTCCAACCCACCTGGAGTACCCCGCCCATGAATCAGCGCCTCATCCTCACCTCGGCCCTGGCTTCCGCCATGGCGCTCGGCCTCGTCGGCCAGGCTGCCGCGCAGGACAAGGGCAAGGAAAAGTGCTACGGCATCGCCAAGGCCGGCCAGAACGACTGCGCCAACCTGAGCGGCACGCACACCTGCGCCGGCCAGTCCAAGGCCGACATGGCCGCCGACGAGTGGAAGTACGTCGCCAAGGGCACCTGCAAGGACATGAAGGGCATGACCGAAGCCGAGGCCAAGGCCAAGATGAAGAAGTGAGCGGCGGCTGAAGCCCTTGCACTGAACGAAGCCCACGCCGATGTCGAATTCGCTTGAAATGGTCGGCATCGGCCTGCGGCAACCGCACTACGAAGCCCTGCTCGGTGACCGCGCCGCGGGCGCCCGGCTCGGCTTCGTGGAGGTGCACTCCGAGAACTTTTTCGCCGAAGGCGGCGCCGCGCTGGCGGTGCTGCAGTCGGCGCGCGAACGCTGGCCCGTCAGCCTGCATGGCGTGGGGCTGGCGCTGGGCTCGGCCGCCGGGCTGGACCCCGAGCACCTGCGTCGCCTGGCGGCGCTGGCGCGGCGCATCGACCCCGTGCGCGTGAGCGATCACGCCTCGTTCGCCCGCGCCCCGCGCCGCAGCGGCGGGCCCGTCGTTCACGGCGCCGACCTGCTGCCCATCGCCCACACGCGCGCCGCGCTGGGCATCCTCGTGGCCAACGTGCAGCGCACGCAGGACGCACTGCAGCGCCCCATCCTGGTGGAGAACCTCTCCGCCTACCTGCACTGGGCCGACGACGAACTGTCCGAGCCCGCCTTCTTCAACGAACTCGCGCGGCGCAGCGGCTGCGGCGTGCTGCTGGACGTCAACAACATCGTCGTCAACACGCTCAACGAACTGGGCGACGAAGCCGCCGCCGTGGCCGCGGCCTGCCGCTGGGTGGATGCGATCGAGCCGGCCCACGTGGGCGAGATCCACCTTGCGGGCTACAACGACAGCGGCGACGTCGTCATCGACGACCACGGCAGCCGCGTGCACACGCCGGTGTGGCAGGTCTACCGACACGCCGTCGCGCGGCTGGGCCCGCGGCCGACGCTCATCGAGTGGGACACCGACGTGCCCGCCCTCGAAGTGCTGCTGGATGAGGCGCATCGCGCTTCTGACGCGATGGCCGGGGTGCCCGCGTGAACGCGCCCGCCGACCGTGAAGCCCTGCGCCAGCAGATGCTGCTGCGTGCATTGCTGGGCGACGCCCGCCCGGCCGTGGTGGCCGGCTGGCTGCGCGACGGCCCGCGCTTCGAGCGTGGCTTCGCGGCCTACCAGGCCAATGCCGGCGCCGGTGCCGAACGCGCGCTGGCGGCGGCCTACCCCACGCTGCAGCAGCTGCTCGGCGAGGCCTCCTTCGCCGCGCTGGCGCGCGTCTTCTGGCGCCGCCACCCGGCCACCGACGGCGACATCGCCCGCTGGGGCGGCGCGCTGGCCGCCTTCATCGCCGACGACGAGACGCTGGCCGACGAGCCCTACCTGGCCGACGTGGCGCGCCTGGAGTGGGCCGTGCACGAGGCCGAGCGCGCGGCCGATGCCGAAGCGCCGCAGGGCCTGGAGCGTCTGGCCGAGGCCGACCCGGCCGCGCTGGCCCTCGTGCTGGCGCCGGGCTCGGCGCTGATCGAATCCGTGCATCCCGTGGCCACGATCTGGCAGGCCCACCGCAGCGACGCCGATGACCGTTTCGCCGCCGTGCGCGCGGCCTTCGCGGCCGGCCAGGGCGAGGCGGCCTTCGTCGCGCGCCAGGGTTGGCGGGCCACCGTGCAGGCGCTGCCTGCGGCCGAGGCACGCTTCATCGCCGCCGTGCTGGCCCGGCAGCCGTTGGCGCAGGCGCTGGCCGCGGGCGGTGACGACTTCGAATTCGAACCCTGGCTCATTGCCGCGCTGCGCCGCGGCCTCGTCGCCGGCGTCATGGACGCCGCCCGCTGAACCCCGAACCCATCTTCCCATGATCGCCACCCTCAACACCCCCATCGCCCTGGCGCGCCGCGCCATCGCCCTGCTGGAGCAATTGCAGCCGCTGGCGCAGCTGGCGGCCCGCCTCTTCGTCGCACAGGCTTTTTTCCTCTCGGGCCTCACCAAGCTGCGCGACTGGGAGATCACCGTCGCGCTCTTCACCGACGAGTACCACGTGCCATTGCTGTCGCCTGAATGGGCGGCCGTGATGGGCACCGGCGGCGAACTCGTGCTGCCCGTGCTCCTGGCACTGGGCCTGGCCGGGCGCTTCGCCGCGGCGGGGCTGTCGGTGGTCAATGTGGTGGCCGTGCTGAGCCTGGCCGAAGTGGCCCCGGCCGGCTTGCTGCAGCACCAGTGGTGGGGCAGCCTGCTGCTCGCGCTGCTGCTGTGGGGCCCCGGCCGCTGGTCGATGGATGCGTGGTTGTCGCGACGTTTGAGCTGAACCCACCCGAAAGAAAAACGAAGTCACCCGCCTGGCTTGGCAGAATCGGATCGTTACCGATGAAGCCTGGAAGGAAGGTGCATGCACGAGGCCCGATTCGCCTTCGCCGTGCTGGCCGTACTGGCCAGCGTTGCGGCGCTGGCCGAGCCGTTGCCGCGCGACGAGCGTGAGCGTGTCTGCTGGCTGCAGACCACCAAGGAGCGCACCCAGGTCCGGCTGAACGAGCCCACCGCGGTGGACGTGTCCAACCTGCGCGACGGCATGACGGTCTATTCGCCCTTCCGCGTCGACTTCGCCATCCGCGGCATGGGCGTGGTGCCCGCCGGCAAGATGAACCCGAAGGCCGGCCACCACCACATGCTGGTGGACACCCCGCTGCCCATGAATCCCGGCGCGCAGATCCCCTTCTCCGATTTCCACCGCCATTACGGCAAGGGGCAGACGGGGGCCGTCATCGCGCTCGCGCCCGGGCCGCACCGGCTGCGCCTCCTGTTCGCCGACCACGACCACCGGCCCTACTTCGTCTACAGCGGCGAGTACCGCGTCAACGTGGCCGGACCGCGGCCCAAGGAGCCCTTGCGCATCGATCCCGCGCGCTTCGAAGCCAGCTGCCGCGCCTGGTACGAGGACGAGATCTCGCGCCCGCGGCCCGAAGGCCAGCGTGCGGTGATCGTCAACCTGCGCGACGGCGAGCCGGTGAGCAGCCCCTTCAACGTGCGCTTCGCCGTTGATGGCTTCGGCGTGGCCCCGCGCGGCCAGGGCGGCGACGGCCTGGGCCACTTCAGGTTCGAGGTGCTGCGGCCCGATGGCACGCCCGTGCAGGCCATCGACCTGTCCAACGGCGCGACACAGGCCAACCTGTTCCTCGTGCCGGGCAACTACCGGCTGCGCCTGCGCTTCCTCGACGACAGCGGCCGCCGCGAACTGGTGCCTGCCGCGGAGGTCGGTATCAACGTGCTCTCGCAGGAGCGGCTCTGAGCAAACGGCTGGTGCTGCTGGGCGCCGGCGCGGCGCACATCGAAGTGCTCCAGGACTTCGCGCGTGAGCGGCCCGCCGGCGTCGAGGCCCTGCTGGTGGCACCGGGCGCCGAGACGCTCCCTGCGGGCTCGCTGCCCGGGCTGGTCTCGGGCCGCGACGACCCGGCGCGGCTCACGGTGGCGCTGCCGCCGCTGGCCGCCGCCGCCGGGGTGGCGCTGGTGGCCGGCTCGGTGGCTGGCGTGGACGCGCGGTCCCGGGTCGTGCGCCTGGCCGATGGGCGCCTGGCCGAGTACGAGCTGCTGTCCATCGACGGCGGCGCTGCGCAGGCCCGCGACCAGCTGCCCGGCGCGCGCGAGCACGCGCTGTTCGTGCGCCCCACCGAAGCCTTCACGCGGCTGCTGCCGGCGGTGCTGTCGATGTCCCAGCAGCGGGTGCTGGACCTCGTGGTCGTCGGCGGCGGGGCCGAAGCCTTCGAGCTCGCCCTGGCCTTCGCCGTGCGCCTCAGTGCGCAAGGCGTGGAGCGTGCGCGCGTGGCCCTCGTGGCCGGTGCCGAAGGCCCGCTGCCCGGCTGGCCGGCGGCGGCGCAACGGGCCGGCGCGCAGGCCCTGGCCCGGCGGCGCATCACCGTGTTCCGCGAACCCGCCGCCGCGCTGCGGCCCGGTGCCGTGGTGCTGGCCAGCGGCGCCCGCCTGGCCTGCGACGTGCCAGTGCTGGCGGGCGGCATCGGCGCCCCCGAATGGCTGGCCGGCAGCGGCCTCGCGCTGCGCCCGCAGGGCGGCGTGCAGACCGGCCCCACGCTGCAGAGCGTGTCGCATCCCGAGGTGTTCGCGGCCGGCGAGGCGCCTGCCGGCGAGGGCAGGGCGCTGGCCGAGAACCTGCGCCGCGCGGCCGGCGGCGGTTTGCTTCAGCCCTGGGCCGCGCGAGCGCGCGCGCTGCGCTGGCTGTCCTGCGGCGACCGCCGCGCCATCGCCGTATGGCGTGGCCTGGCGGCCACTATTCCTTCGGTCTGAAGACCAGCAGCAGCGTCGAAGGCACGCGGCCGTCGGTGTCGGGCGGCAGCTTGGCGGTCTTGTCCAGGCCGCGCATCACGGCCTCGTCCCAGTCCTTGTGGCCGCTGGCCTTGACGATGCGGGCCGACAGGATGGTGCCGGCCGGCGCCGTGCGCACCTCCACCTCGGTGGTGGCCTCGGTGGCGGCGGCACCGGTGAAGACGATGTTCTTGCGCACCGCGGCGACGATGCGCCCGGCGTAGGTGGCCGAGGGGGCGGCGTCGCGGGCCGCCGTGCCGGTGCTGCCCGGCGCGCCAGTGCCGCCACCGGCCTGGCCCATCATGCGGCGCAGGTTCTCCTCGCGCTGCTGCGCCAGGCGGTCTTCCTCGGCCTTCTCGCGCGCCGTCGCCTCGGCCTTGTCGCGCTTCTTGCGCTCGGCTTCGGCCAGTTCACGGTCGCGTTCGCGCTTGCGCTCGGCTTCGGCCTCGGCGCGCTTGCGCTCGTCCTCGGCCTTCCTGCGTTCGGCGCGTTCGATGGCGATGTCGGCCTCGGTGGGCTGGGCCGCCACCGGCGGCGGCGGTGGTGGGGCCACCACGGGCGCCGGTGGCGTGGGCTGGGGCACCGGCTCGGCCTGCGGCGCGGCCACCTGTGGCACGGCGGCCCACAGTTCCGCGGACACCACGTCGGGCGTGCTCGCCCGCCAGTCCACCGAGACCGTGAGCGCCGCGACCAGGCCGACATGCACCAGCACGGCCAGCGCCGCGCCGGCGCCGATGCCGCCGGGCGGCTGCGGCAGCAGCACGTCGTGCACGCGGGCGGCGGCAGCGCTCATCGCTTCAGCTGGACGCCTGCTTCACGGAGAGGCCCACGCGCTTGACGCCCGCGCGCTGCAGCGTGTCCATCACCTTCACCACGGTCTCGTAGCGCACGCTCTTGTCGGCGCTGATGACCACCGGCACGTTGGCGTCGCCCTTCTGGCTGGCGCGCACCTGGGCCGCCAGCTGCGGCAGCGCCACGCCCACGGCTTCCTGGTTGTCCAGCTTCAGGCGCAGTTTCTCGTCGGTGCCGACGACCACTTCGATGACGCTCTGCGGCCGTTGCTGGCTTTTTCCCACGCTGGGCAGGTCCACCACGCCGGTGGTGATGAGCGGCGCGGTGACCATGAAGATGATGAGCAGCACCAGCATCACGTCGATGAACGGGACCATGTTGATCTCGTTCATCGAGCGGCGCCGGCCGCCACCGCGGGAGACGACGGCGGGCATCTCAGCGCGCCCCGCTGCCCATGGTGGTGGTGGCTGCCACCGAACCCCCGGCATTGCGCTGCAGGATGTTGCTGAACTCCTCGATGAAGGTCTCCAGCGTGATGGCGATGCGGTCGATGTCGCGCGCGAAACGGTTGTAGGCCACCACCGCGGGGATGGCGGCGAACAGGCCGATGGCCGTGGCCACCAGCGCCTCGGCGATGCCCGGCGCCACCGTGGCCAGCGTCACCTGCTGCAGGTTCGACAGGCCGACGAAGGCGTGCATGATCCCCCACACCGTGCCGAACAGGCCCACGTAGGGGCTGACCGAGCCGACGCTGGCCAGGAAGCTGAGGTTGCTCTCGATGACGTCCAACTCGCGCTGGAAGCTGGCGCGCATGGCGCGGCGCGCGCCGTCGAGCTGCGCGCCGGCGTCCAGGCGCTTCTCGCGCAGCTTGAGGAATTCACGCATGCCGCTGGCGAAGATGCGCTCCATCGGCGCCGTGTGCGGCTTCTGGCCCACCGCGGTGTTCAGCTCGGTGAGGCTGCGGCCCGACCAGAACTCGCGCTCGAACTCCTCGTTGCTCCCGCGCACCTTCTTCAGGCCGAAGACCTTGCCGAAGATGACCGTCCAGCTGGCCAGCGAAGTGAGGGCCAGGCCCGCCATCACCACCTGGACGACGAGGCTGGCCTGCAGGACGAGCGCGGTGATGGACAGGTCTTGGTTCATGGGCGTTCAGAGCCTCTGTGTGATCTCGGGTGGAATGCGGCGTGGCTGGAAGGTTCCGTGGTCCACGCAGGCGATGCGGATCTCGCCTTCGGCCAGCACGGTGTCGCCGCGCACGGCCTGCTGGAACAGGGTCATCGTCGCCGCACGGCGTTCGCGCAGTTCGACGCTGACGTCCAGCCAGTCGTCCAGTCGCGCCGGGGCCCTGTAGCTGACGCGCGTGTCGGCGACGACGAACATCGTGCCGGTGGCCTCGCGCAGCGCCTGCTGGCCGACGCCCAGTGCGCGCAGCCATTCGGTGCGCGCGCGTTCGAAGAACTTCAGGTAGTTGGCGTAGAACACGACGCCACCGGCATCGGTGTCTTCCCAGTACACGCGCAGCGAGTGGCGGAAGGGCGGGGCAGGGGTCATCGGCGCCGGAATGATACCGACGACCCCCGGCCAGCCCCTCAGCGCGCCGCCTCGGGCACCGCCTTGCGGTACACCGGCCCCCACAGCGGGTGGCCGGCTTCGGAGCGGTTCAGCGCAAAGGCCGGGTCGGCGGCGCGCGCGGCGCGGAAGGCCGCTTCGCACTCGGCCAGCCGTTCGCTGGTGCAGGTGATGAAGGCCAGCAGCTTGTGCGCGCTGGCGCGGTCGCGGCCGCTGCGCAAGCCGGCAGCCAAGGCCTTGCGCAGTGCGGCTTCGGCCTGCGGGTACTGGCCGTCGTCGTAGGCGCGGATGCCTTCGAAGAGCGCGCGCTCGGCGGGGCGCTCCATGAGGTCGGCCAGGCCCGGGGGTGGGGGCGGTGGAGGCGGTGCGGCGCAGCCGGCCAGGGCCAGCGCCAGCACGCAGGCCAGGGGAAGGCGGTTCATGGGTTGAAGCGGTGGCGCACCGTCACCGGTTTGTCGGCGCTCACTTGAACGACGACGGTGAAGGGCGGGAAGTCTTCGTTGCGCACGGTGATGCTGTGCGCGCCCTCGGTCAGCGTCAATCGCGCCAGCGGCGGCGTGGTGCCCGCGGGCTGGCCGTCGACCTCGACCTGGCCCCAGGGCGTGATGGCCAGCTGCAACTGGCCGGTGACGGGTGGCGCGGCGGCCGGTGCAGCTGCAGCGCCAGGGCGCGCTTCGCGTCCGGGCGCAGGCGTGGCGGCCTTGGGCCTGGGTGGCGCGGCGGTGCGCGCGGCGGCCGGCGTTGCGGCGCTGGCGGCTTCGGCTGCAGCCGGCATTTCGGGGCCGGCGGCGGGCGCGCTGGCAGCCTCGACCAATGCCGTGGTCGCTGCCGGGGCCAGGGTGGCGGGTGCCGTCGCGGCGGCAGGCGGCGGCTGCTCGGCCGACGGGGCCGGCCGGCGCGAGAGGGCGGCAATGGCGATGGCGCCCACGGCTGCGGCGGCCAGCAGCAGCACCGCGGCCGGCACCCGGACGGTGGGCGCCGCGTGGCCCGGAGGCGGCGCCGCGGCCGGTGGCGTGGAGCGCGGCAGCTCGGTCTCGGCCTCGTGTTGCGGATGCCGTTCTGCCCAGCGTCGCAAGTCGGCGGCCATCTCGGCGGCGCTGGCGTATCGGTTGCCCGGCTCGCGTGCCATGGCCTTGGCCGCAATGCCGGCCAGCGTGCGCGGCACGCCCGGCCGCACCTCGTGGGCGGGCGCCGGATGGTTGGTGAGCACGGCGGTGCTGATCTGCTCCACCGTGTCGCCCGGGAAGGCGCGGCGCAGCGTCAGCAGTTCGTAGAAAACGACACCCAGGGCATGGATGTCGGTGCGCGCGTCCACGGCCTGGCCCTGCAGCTGCTCGGGCGCCAGGTAGTGCGGGCTGCCCGCCACGGCACCTTCCAGCAGCGGCACGGCGCGGCTGTTGGCGATGCGGGCGATGCCGAAATCCAGCACCTTGGGCTTGTCGCGCTTGTTGAGGAAGATGTTGGCGGGCTTGATGTCGCAATGCACCACGCCACGGGCGTGGGCGTAGGCCAGTGCGTCGGCCACGCGCCGCACCAGCTGCGCGGCCTGCGCTGGCGTGGGCAGCCAGCCGCCGGCCAGGCGCTGGCGCAGGTCCTGCCCCTGCAGCCGCTCCATGGCGATGTAGACGCCGTGTTCGGACAGCCCGGCGTCGTGCACCGTGACGATGTGGGCGTGCGACAGCCCGGCGGCGGCGCGGGCCTCGTTCAGGAACAGGTCGTCCAGCTGCTGGCGCACGGCCGGGTCGCTGTCGAACTGCAGCATCTTCACGGCCACCGCGCGCGACAGCAGCGGGTCCCAGGCCTCGTGCACCTGGCCCAGGCCGCCGGTGCCCAGCAGCCCTTTCAGCGCGTAGCGGCCGACATGGGCCTGCGTCGGCCGCAGCTCCACGGGCAAGGGCTGGCTGTCGTGGCCCAGGTCGGCGGCGCCGAGGTCGATGTCCGAAGGCAGCGAATCCGCGTGGGCGGGCAGGGAATCGCCGCCCAGGGGCTGGGAATCGGCCGCGAAAGGCGGCAGGTCGGGGCCGGGCGGCAGGGAGGCGACCGTGGCGGCGAATTCGGGGGTCGCCGCATCGGCTTTTCCCCGACGCTGGAAGAGCTGGTAGGACACGGTGGGCGAGCTTACCCCGCGTATGAGGGGGGAGCGGGCTGAAAAGGCGGGGGTTTCGGCGGCGTTAACCCGCTGTTGCCGGTCTTTCCGTCAGCCCAGCGTACGGGCCAGGCGCCGCGTCGATGCCTCCAGCTCGGCCATCGAGCTGGCGAAGGACAGCCGCATGTAGCGCGCCGCCTCGGCGGGGCCGAAGTCGCGCCCGGGCGTCAGCGCCACGTGGGCCCGGCGCATGAGTTCGAAGCTGAAGTCCCAGCTGTTTCCGGCGTGGCGGCTGCAGTCGAACCAGGCGTAAAAGGCGCCGTCGGGCACCACGGGGACGTCCAGGCCCAGGCGCTGCAGCGCCGGCACGATGAAGTCGCGCCGCCGGCGGAATTCGCCGCGCCGCCGCTCGCATTCGGCCAGGCTCTCGGGCTCGAAGCAGGCCAGCGCAGCGTGCTGTGCCACGCTGCTGGCGCAGATGTACAGGTTCTGCGCCAGCCGTTCCACCGGCGCCACCAGCTCGGGCGGCAAGACCATCCAGCCCAGGCGCCAGCCCGTCATGCCGAAGTACTTGCTGAAGCTGTTGATGCTGATGATGTCCTCGCCGAGCGACAGTGCCGAATGGCCGAAGGCCGTCTCGTAGCTCAGGCCAAGGTAGATCTCGTCGACGATGCTCACGCCGCCGCGGGCGCGCACCACCTCGGCGATGGCCGCCATCTCGCCCGGGGCGATGGACGTGCCGGTCGGGTTGCTGGGCGAGGCCAGCAGCACGCCGCGCGTGGCCGGGCTCCAGTGGGCGGCCACCGCAGCGGCGTCCAGCTGGAAGCGGCTGGCCGGCCCGGCCGGAAGCAGCCGCGGCGTGGCCCCGGCGGCGGTGACGAAGTGGCGGTTGCAGGGGTAGCTCGGGTCCGGCATCAGCACTTCGTCGCCGGGCTCGAAGAGCGCCAGCGTCACCAGTTGCAGCGCGGCCGAGGCCCCGGCCGTGACGACGATGCGGGCCGGGTCCACGTCGACGCCGAAGCGCGTGCCGTACCAGCCGGCGATGCGCTGCCGCAGCTCCGGCAGGCCGGTGGCCTGCGTGTACTGCGTGCGCCCGGCCTCGATGCAAGCCTGGGCGGCACGCTGCACCGCGGGCACGGCGGTGAAGTCGGGTTCGCCGATGTTCAGGAAGATCATCGGCTCGCCGCCCTGCGCGGGGTCGCACTCGGGGCCGGCAGCGATGAGCGACGCCGCCTTGGCGCACTCCAGCACGTAGAAGGGCTCGATCTTCTCGAGCCGTCGCGCGGTGCGCATCAAGGGCGCGCTGCGCGCGCTTCGGCCGGCCGCAGTTCGGCCGCGCACTTGTCCAGCACGCCGTTGACGTATTTGTGGCCGTCGGTGCCGCCGAAGCTCTTGGCGAGTTCCACCGCCTCGTTGATGGCCACGCGGTAGGGGATGTCGATGCAGTTCATCAGCTCGTAGGTGCCGACCATCAGCACCGCGTGCTCCACCGGCGAGAGCAGCTTGGTGGCGCGGTCGACATGGCGCGCGATGACGGCGTCCAGCGCCGCGGCCTGCTCGATGCCGCCGTGCAGCAGCGCGTCGAAGTGCACCACGTCGCACTTGCCGAAGCCGTCGAGCTCACGCACCGTGGCCTCGATGTCCTTGCCGTCGCTGCCGGCCAGCAGCCACTGGTACAGGCCCTGCACGGCAAACTCGCGCGAGCGGCGGCGCGCAGACTTCTGCGGCGCCGGCTTCTTGCGGGCCGGGGCCTTGGCGGCGCCGGGCGTGGGGAGGTCGCTCACGAGAGGTCTTCCAGCAGGTTGGCCATCTCCACCGCCACGCGGGCGGCGTCGCGGCCCTTGTCGTCGGCGCGCGCCCAGGCCTGCGATTCGTTTTCCACCGTGAGGATGGCGTTGGCCACCGGCACGCCGTGGTCCAGCGCCACGCGCG
>CAZBUU010000067.1:12040-17411 GCA_964495125.1 uncultured Rubrivivax sp. | reverse complement strand
CAGCCGACGATGTGGGAGTACCGCAGCCGCCGGCCGCAGCAGTCCCAGGCCGACAACCAGGCCGCGCCCGAGCGCTGGCAGCAGCTGCACCCGAGCCGCGTCGTGATCCTGGCCGAGGGCGGCGTCGGCGACCACCTCGACGGCGTGCCGCTGCTGGAGGCCGGCTTCAATCACCTGGTGGACCTGGAGAAGATCAGCGGCGGCAGCGCCGAGGGCTTCCTGAAGAACAGCCAGCGGGCCCTGACGATCAAGTTCGCGCCCGAGGCCTCGCCCCAGGTCATCACGCAGAACGCTGACGGCACGCCGGGCACGAAGTCGGTGCGCGAGGTGGTGGGCGAGCAGGTCGACAACCTGAACGCCAACATCGACAGCGCGCTGGTGTTCCAGGGCGCCGAGGTGGGCGCGCTGCAGACGCAGCAGATCGACCCCGAGAAGCCGTTCCTGGTGGCCGCGAACCTCTTCTCGGCCAGCGTGCAGATCCCGTTCACGATCCTGTTCGGGCAGCAGACCGGGCGCCTGGCCAGCGATCAGGACCGGCAGGACTTCGCCGCGCGCTGCGCGTCCCGGCAGGAGAACGACCTCACGCCGATGCTTCAGGAGCTGGTGCGCCGGCTGCAGGCTGTGGGCGCCATCGAGGCCGGCGAGTTCGAGATCGAGTGGCCGCGCGTGGACGCGCCCAGCGAGAAGGACCGCGTAGACATCCTGGACAAGATGACCGGCTCCATGGAGAAGGCGTTCCGCGCCGGCGTGGCTGAGCCTCTGTTCGACGCCGACGAACTGCGCGCGGTGGTGGACTACGACCCGCTGACCGTCGACCCGGCCATGCCGACCGAGGACGACCCGGCGCTCGACCCGCCTGACCCGGCCGCCGTGCCGCCGCAACCGCGGGCGCTGCGCCAGGCGGCATGATCCCCAAGCCGCGGGTCCGCAATCCCGCGATCCCAGGCACCAGAAGCGACCGCACCGGCAGCGCTGGCATCCTGCGCCGGGCACGCGCCGACATCAACCGCCGCTTCGCCGGCCTGCTGCGCGACGTGCTGGCCACCTTCGACGCCATCCGCACGTACAGCCTGAACGACGCCGCGCGCCCGGTGCTGTACGCGCTGACGCCCGACGAGCTCGCCGCCACATCCCAGGCGCTGCAGGATGCGCTCGATCGGTGGATCGCCGGCCAGCGCGACCCCGCGCACACCTTCTGGTGGGACGCCTACGACGCCGAGGCGGCGCAACTGGGCACCGCGCAGACGGCCGCGAACCTGGGCAACCTGTCGCCCACCTATGCCGCCGCGCGCAGCCTGGAGCAGATCGTCTACTCCGAGGCCTACCGGAACCGCGTGGCCTTCGCCCAGGTGAAGAGCTACGACCACTGGACCGGCCTCGCCGCTGAGACGCGGGCGCAGCTGTCGCAGATCATCGGCCGCGCCGTGGTGGACGGGAAGAACCCGCGTGCCGTGCGCGCCGAGATCGCGGAGAAGCTGGACGTGAGCCGCAGCCGGGCGCTGGGCTACGCGCAGACGGACATCACCGACACGCTGCGCCAGGCTCGCATGGCCGAGGCCGACGAGGCGCGCGAGCGGTTCGGCCTGGGGATCGGGCTGCTGTGGACGAGCGCTCTGATTCCCACGACGCGCCCCTGGCACGCCAGCCGGAACGGCAAGGTCTACACGTCGGCCCAGGTGCGAGCGTTCTACTCCGTGAACGGGAACGTTTTCCGCTGCCACTGCGCCACGACCGAGTGCCTGCTGGACGAGGCCGGCAAGCCGATCCTGACCGACGCGCTGAAGCGCTCGATGGCGAAGGAGCTGGCGGCCTGGGAGCGGGCGCCGAAGGCGAAGCGGTGATGGCGCTTCCGTAGCATCGGCCACGCTGCGGCCATGGGCGGCCTGCAGTTGTCTCCTGTCCTCGGAAGGGAAAGGTTAGCCCAGGTGCTGCAAGGTGCCGGGGCTTGTTTTCTGGGGGATTCGTAGCATCGGCTGCGCTTGCCCACCTCACCCCCAAGGAGCCCCGATGCTGAAGCGACTTTCCGCCCTGATCTTGTCCTGCACGCTGGCCCTCGCCGGCGGTGCCTGCGCCATCGCGACCGCCTGCGTCGAGTTCGCGCGCTTCGCGTATCGCGCGAGCGTCGAGAAGCTGCGCACCGTGTTCACCGGCCCGGTGAGCCTGGTGCAGACCGCCGACGTGATCCACGAGCAGCGCATCGTGGCCGCCCGCGAGTTCGTGCGCCGGATCACCCGCCGCGACCGCCCCGTGCTGCAGTCCACGTGGCGCATGTGCCCGTCGATTTGACGATCTGAGCCGGCCCGACCGGCCTCGCTCAAGGCCCCGCGGCAGCGATGCCCGGGGCCTTTCTACTGCGTCGCCTTCCTAGCATCCCGCCGCATCTCTTCCCCGAGGTGCCCATGGCCACCAGCAAGAAGCGCGTCCACATCCTGACGGCGGTCAACGCCGCGAACGTCAGCAAGTCCGGCAGCACGTACACCATCGCCAACGTGTGCGGCGCAGTCGACGACATCGTCATGAACGGCATGCTGTACCCGGCCGACCAGCTGGCCGACGGCGTGGCCACCCTCAACGGCAAGCCCGCACCGGCCGGCCACCCGAAGGACGCCGAGGGCCGCTTCATCAGCGCCACGAACGGCGATGCCCTGCTCACCGCCTACGTGGGCGCGATCTGCCGCAACGCCCGGCACGAAGGCGGCCGCACGCTGGTCGACGTGGTGGTGAACGAGGCCCAGGCCAAGGCGCACCCGGACGGCGCGAAGCTGGTCGAGCGCCTGGACGCCGCCATCAGCGGCAACAACGCCGACCCCATCCACGTGAGCACCGGCCTCTTCGTGCAGCCGATCCAGGCCAACGGCGAGAGCCGCGGCAAGAAGTACGACCGCATCGCCACCGGCCTGCAGTACGACCACCTGGCCATCCTGCTCAACGAGCGCGGCGCCGGCACGCCGGAAGAGGGCGTCGGCATGTTCCTGAACGCCGCCGGCGAGCCGGAGCCAGTAGAGCAAGTCAGCATCAATGTTTCCGCGTCGAAGCCCGATGTCGGGAAGGCCATGAAGTCGCTTCAGGATGCGATTGACCTTCACGAGAAGCATATGGACGGCACCGTGCCGACCACAGGGAAGGACGGCGAAAAATCCCAGATGAAGATGATGAGCATGATGAAGGCGGCGCTTGCCGCGCTCGGCGGCGGTACATCCTCCAAGGGTATGTCGATGAACGCTGCTGAGTTCCCCGCGGACCGCCGCTTCGAGGGCCTGACCGGCTGGGTTCGCAAGCTGCTGGGCAACGGCAGCGAGCTCAGCTTCGGCCAGATCAGCAGCGGGCTCTACAAGACGCTCCCCGAGCGCGCGTGGCTGCAGGAGGTGTTCGCGCGCTACGCGATCTGGAGCGACGACACCGGAAAGCTGTACCGGCAGGACTACTCGGTGGGCTCGGACGGCTCCGTAGCATGGTCCGGGACCGCTGAAGAGGTTCGGCGGGAAGTCAAGTACGAAACCGTCACCAACCTGGAGCGTGACCCCATGAAGGACAAGATCCTCGCCGCGCTGAACGCAGCCGGCATCAAGACCGAAGGCCTGGACGAGTCCGCGCTCCTGGCTGCGTACAACGCGCTGGTCAACAAGCCGCACGTCGAAGCCCTCACGGCCGCGAACAGCAAGCTCGCCGAGATCGAGGCGAACGCCGCCCGCGCCGCCGACGCCGAGCTGGCAACGCTGGCGACCGAGCTGGCCGCGAACAGCAAGTCCCTGACCGCCTCCGACTTCAAGCTGATGGGCCTGGCCCGCTGCAAGGAGCTGAAGGCCGTCGCCGCGCCCATCGCGGTGGGCAACGCCGGCACCACCGGCAACACCGGCGCCAGCGCCTATGCCGGCTACGACGCCAACGAGTTCATGACCAAGAAGGAGGCCGCGTAATGGCTGCTCGTGCTTACCGCGGTCCCGTGGACCGCACCCCGCAGACGAACTCGGACAAGCTGGTCAACGGCGCGCTGCTGCCGTGCACCTTCGTGACCGAGGACGGCACCCAGTTCAGCCAGGCCACCAGCCCGGTCCCGGCCGGCGCGCTGCGCCTGCTGCTGAATCGCGACTACTTCGCGGCCTCGGCTGACTTCTTCACCACGACCAACCCGCTGCTGACGGCCTACACGACCGGCGACAGCGGCGTTGCCGCGGTGCTGGAGCCGGGCCAGCGCTACCTGGTGGCCGTGGCCGCGGCGACCTACGCCGTGGGGCAGGAACTGACCGTCGCGGCTGCCGGCCGCGCTGCGGCAGCTGCGTCCACCAACGTCGTGCGGGCCTACTCGCGCGAAGCCGGGGCCAAGTCGGCGGGAGACCTCATGGAGGTCGAAATCGCCATGCCCTA
Organism: uncultured Rubrivivax sp.; assembly: GCA_964495125.1. GTDB lineage: Bacteria > Pseudomonadota > Gammaproteobacteria > Burkholderiales > Burkholderiaceae_C > Rubrivivax. Next base: position 13,046 of record CAZBUU010000067.1, on the reverse strand, counting down.
CGTCAAGGCCTGACCCCAGACTGGAGCGCACGAAATGCTGTTTTTCACTCCCCGCCAGACCCTCATCCGCAACGCCGCGCTGGCTGCGTTCGATGCCCGCGAACTCGCGATGGCCCAAGCCGCCGGCGCCGATCTGGCGATGATCGGCAACGCCGCCCCGGTCGGCCTCGACGCCTGGCGTCGCATCGACCAGCGTGGCGCCATGATCCAGCGCGACGTGCTGGCGGTGTTCAACCGCCTGGCCCGCGCGAACACCACGCCGGTGGACATCGCCGACATCATGAGCTTCTACCCGAAGGTCAGCGACTCGGGCAGCCTGTCGGTCTCGATGGACGGCCGCAACGGCGGCAAGGCTGACCAGGCGGTGGTGAACTTCGCCGGCACGCCGATCCCCATCCTGCACAGCGAGGCCAGCTTCGGCTGGCGCCAGTGGCAGGTGATGACGCGCGGCGGCGGCCTGCAGTCGGGCGACTCGCTGTCGAACAACCAGCGCGTCGTGGCCGAAGGCCTGGAAGACATGGTCATCAACGGGAAGTCGTCCATCGTGGTCGGCGGCTCGACGATCTACGGCCTGAAGAACTTCCCCGACCGCAACTCGGGCACCTACGGCGCGTTCGACCTGAACGGCACCACCGGCGCCAACTGGGTGACGGCGTTCAAGACGACGCTGGCCTCGCTGATCACCGACAACAGCTTCGGCCGCGCCACGATCTTCGTGAACTACAGCGACTGGTTCTACGCTGGCGTCACCGACTACGCGGCGAACTACACCGGCACCATCGCCCAGCGCATCCTGGCGGTGCCGGGCGTGGCCGAGGTGATCCCGTGCGGCAAGCTGGCGGCGAACGACATCATCGCCGTGAACAACATCGACAGCGGCGAGTGGGGCTCGATCCTCTCTGCCATGCCGATGACCACGCGGCCGAAGGCTCGCCTCAACCCCGAGGACGACTACAACTTCCAGGTGATGGCCGTGGCCTCGCCGCAGTTCCGCAGCGATGCGAAC
>CAZBUU010000067.1:0-11940 GCA_964495125.1 uncultured Rubrivivax sp. | reverse complement strand
CTACAACTTCCAGGTGATGGCCGTGGCCTCGCCGCAGTTCCGCAGCGATGCGAACCTGCGCTCGCACGTGGCCGCCTACACGCGGGCCTGACGCGATGAAGGTCGAGATCACGCACAGCAAGGCGTCCTGGCCCGTCGGCTCCGTCGTCGAGCTGCCGGGCGACGCCATCCCCTCGTGGCTCGAAGGCAAGTGCAAGCCTGCCGAAGCGGACGCCGAAGCCTCGCACGTGTGGGAGCCGCCGGCGCCCGCCGTCGAGGTCAAGGCGGAAGCGCCCAAGGCCGACGACGCCGAGGCGCTGAAGATCGCGCAGAGCCTGCTGGAGGCCGAGAAGCAAGCCGGCGACGAAGCCCGCGCGCTGCTGCAGGCCTCGAACGCCCAGGTCGAAGCGCTGACCACGGCCCTGGCCGAAGCGAACGCCAAGCTGGCCGAGGCCGCAGCCAAGGGCAGCAAGAAGGCCTGACCGTGATCACCGCGGCCCAGGCGCAGGAGTACCTCGACAGCGCGCTGGGCGTCGCGGTCCCTGCCTTCCTGCTCACCGCGGCGCTGGACAAGGTCGAAGCAGTCGAGCCAGCGATGGCCGACGCCGGCTACAGCGAGGCCGACATGACGCTGATCCAGGCCATGACCGTCGCGCTGATCGCCGCCGCGGGCTCGCCCCGCCGCATCCAGTCGCAGGGCGCCCCCTCCGGCGCCTCGCGCAGCTTCAAGAACGACGACAAGGCGCTGACCGCGCTGCGTCGCTCCCTGGCGGCGCTCGACACCGCCGGCACCGTCTCCGCCCTCATCGAGCCCGACCCATCGACTCAGACGCTGTTCATGGTGGTCTGAGGCTCAGCGACCATGACCGACCTCGACCTCGCTTATGCGGCAGGGATCATCGATGGCGAAGGCACCATCGGCATCACCGAGCTTGTGCCGAGCGCGCGCACTCGAGACAACGGCACGAGCCTGCGCAAGAGCGCTCAGCACCGTATCTACGTCGCCGTCAGCATGACAGACGCTGGCATCCCGATGTGGCTGCACGCGACGTTCGGCGGGAACATCCAGCATGTGCCGGCGCGGCAGGCGCACCACAAGTCGTCGACGCGCTGGTCGATGAGCAGCCAGCGCGCTGCCGCGTTCTGCGAGGTTGTCGCGCCGTTCCTGCGCCTCAAGCGCAGCCAGGCTGAACTGGCGGTCGAGTTCTATCGCAAGCACCTCGGGCGCAGCTTCCAAGGCTCCGCCGGAATCCCGCATGACGAGCTGGCGGCCCGCCGCACCTTCGTCGCTCAGATCCACACACTCAATCGCAGAGGAGCCTGACATGGCATCGATCGTCTTCAACATCGCCAAGGGCCGCGTCGCCGAGCTGTACCGGCGCGTCAAGTCCGCCGACCCTGCAACCTGCGCGCTGGTGCTGGTGCCCATCGAAACGACCGGCCTGGAGGCTGACGCCACGCTGATCGACGTGGACACGCTGGCGGCGCTGATCGCTGGCGCCACGAACGAGCAGTCGACCATGGGCCGCAAGGTTCTGGTGGCCGCCGACCTGGCCGCCTTCCCGGCGCCCGACGACACGAACGACCGCATGGATGTCTCGCTGCCCACGGTGACGTGGACGGCCGCCAGCGGCAACGCGATCAGCAAGATCGCGGTGTGCTACCGCAATGCGACCGCCGACGCCGACAGCGCCATCATCCCGCTGACGATGTTCGACTTCGCGCAGACCCCGAGCGGCGCGGACATCCAGATGACGACCGGCGTCTTCTACCGGGCGAGCTGAGCATGCCGGCGCCCCTCGATCAACCCACGACGCCGACGCTGCCACCTCTGGTGCTGCCGGAGAAGCCGGCTGCCGAGCCCGCGGCTACCTACGGCGAGCGCGTCAACACCTGGTGGCGCGAGTGCGATGTGCTCATCCGCGCCCGCCAGGCCGAGCAGCAGGCGGCATGCCACGCTTTCGTGGCCGCGCTGCCGGCGCAGTTTGCGCCAACGCTCGACGCCTTCGCTGATGCCTGGGACCGCATGGACACCGCGATCGTGTCGCTGGCCGAGGCGCTGCGCGAGAACGCCGCGGCGCCGACGCCTTCCGGGCTGTCGGAGAGCTTCATGCTGCAGCTGCTGACGCTCATCCTGCGCCAGCCTCCTGCTCAATCTCCGGGCGGCTGACCATGACCCAGGCCGGCGCCGCGGCTGAGGTGGCCGACGTGCGGGCCAGGGTCAGCGACGAGGCTGCAGCGGCGGCCGACCTCTACAGGGCCGCGATGCACCCGGCTGGCATGCCGGCCCGCGTCGTGTTCGCCTGCAGGCTCGCCACCGGCTGGATCACCGTCCGCGGTCGGTCCGGGCCGGAGATCAACGCGCCACGATTCAGGGTAGCCCGCTGATGGCAACGCCGCGATCATCGACGTACAGCGCGGCCAGCGGCGACAGCGTGTGGGCTGGTGTTGCACGCCCTCCCGGCTTCGCGGTGGGTGGCAGCACGGGCACATACAACAGCGGCACGAAGCTGTGGACGCCAGCCAAAGCCGGAGATGGCCGCGTCTATGCCGAGTCGTGGGCCATCACGCCGACCGGCGAGTGGTTCAACGTCGCCAGCACGAACCTCGACGGCCTCACGGCCAGCATCACGGCGCCCGGCTGGGACGCTGGAAAGCTGGCATGGAACAAAGTGCTCAACGCCTGGAACGGCTTCGCCATTGACGAAGAGAACAGCCGCGTCTGGCTGATGGGCACGGGGGGCCACGCCGACAGCAGCCAGAACGGCGTGTACCGCTTCGACTGCTTCAAGATGGCCTGGGCGGTGGAGAAGCAGCCCAGCGACCGCACAGCATGGTCGGCGCAGTACATCAACCTAACAAGCCCGCAGCCCGGCACCTATTCGCTCAACTACGAAGCCAGTGTCGCAACGCCGCAGGCCACCTCGGGTGAAGTCGCCATCAGCAGCGGCGCGCGGGTCAAGTACTACTGGGACCAGCTTTACTGGGATGTCTCGCCGACCTCCCGCCACGTCTACAGCACGCCGATCTACAAGGCCGACACGGACGAGCTGGTGCACGGCTGCCGCACCCTCTGGCGCTTCAAGCGCAACGGCGGCACGGGCGGGTCTTGGGACTATCAGCGCGTGTGGGACGTGTCGCTCGATGGGGCCGAGATCGCGGCTGCTTATGACGAAGTGACGGGCGAGTACCTGATTGGCGGCATGGGCGACGGCATCCGCGCCAGCCGTGGCTACAACCTCGACACAAACGCTTTTGCAGCCTGGGCCTGCCCGTGGATCAATGACCCGTGGGAAGGTGTTGCCGATTGCCGGTACGGCCGGAACATCATCGTCTGGAGCCCGCCGTTCAGCGACCGGACGAAGACCAATTACATGGTCTACAACCTGGACAGCCGCACGGCAACAACGCCCACCACCGCGCCGCAATATGGCGGCGGCCTGAGTGCTGCGAGCTTCCGGTCCACCAGCGCGGGCACCGACGGCATGGGCATGGTCTACGTGCCACCCCTGAACGAATACTGGATTCTCTACAACCTCGCGGCGGGCATGACCTGGCTCAAGTTGGACCCGACGACAACGCCGTGGACGTTGAGCCCCAAGAGCTTCACCGGCACGCTGCCCACCACGCGCGACAAGCCCATGCGCAAGATTGTGTGGTTCCCCGACCTGAACGCGGTGGGTTTCTGCACGCACGAGTCGTCGGGCTGGTGGTTCTACCGATTCTGAGGACAGCATGAGCACAGTCGTTTCTGAAGTCTGCGGTGGCGCTGCGACGCTTGAAAGCCGGGCGCCAGCGGTCGGGCCTGCGCCGACCAAGGTTTCCGGCCCGTCGCTGACCTGCGCAAGCGGGACGGCAGTAAGCGGCGATGAAACCCTGGTGTCGATCTACGTCTACGACGCGGTGGCCGGCACTGCGGCCTGCACGGGAATAGTGGAGTGGGCAGCCACGCTTGCCGCATCTGGCTCTTCTCTTGCCGTGCTTCAGACCCGCCGGCAGGCAGACGGATCGTGCTATCAGATCAACGTCCAGATGAACGGCACTCTGGGCCTCTACAAGATTGACTCCGGCGGCGGCGCCGCGGCGCTGACATCGTGGTCAAGCCTGCCCAACTTGGGCAACGCATCGTGGTATCGGCTAACTGCTGCGCTCAATGAGGCATTCGACTTCACGATCAACCTCATCAACGCATCCACGCGCGGTGAGTTGGACAGCGGCCCCAACGTCTGCCTGAGCGATACCTACACCGATTCCAGCGCCGCCGTGGCTGCGGCCGGTCGTGTCGGTTTCCAGGTGCAGCGCAGCGTCTTCGGGCTGCTGACTTACACCGACTCGGCCAGCGGCGGTGGCGGCACCGCTGTCGGCCTCGCCACCGAAACCGACACCGCCCTGGCTCTGGCCGGCAAGCAGGTGCGGGCCGCTGGCATGGCCGCCGAGACGGACACCGCGCTCGCCCTGACCCCCGTCACCCTGGCTGGCCTGCCGTTCAACACCGCGCCCTACGAGTTCGGCCAGCGCACCGGCCTGGATGTCGACGACTTCTCGCTGTACGCCAGCACCAGCCTGAACGTGAGCGTGTTCGCCGACGCCGACGTGTTGCTGGCCTCGCGCCTGTTCGCCTACACAGAGAGTACCGGCACCAACGGCAGGCTGACGCGCAAGACGCACGCGTCGCTGACCGCGAGCGCCTACTACTTCTTCGTGGCCCGCAACGCTGACGGCTCGATGAGCGGCTGCGGCAGGATCCAGGCGACATGATCCCGCTCGGCGGCTTCACGGGCCGCGTCATCCTCAGCAGCACCGGCCGCTTTGGCGTCCGGCCGGATGAGTTCGCCACCCTCGGAGACTTCGCGTCGCCGCTCGATGCCTGCGTGGACCCGGGCGACGAGAACACCGAGTTCGCGTGGGTGATCCGGTCGCTGCCGGGCTCGGGCACGCTGGCGGCCAACGACGACGGCGGCATGTCGCACACCGGCGCGGCCGATGGCAGCTACACCGTCCCCTTCGGCCTCTACACCTGGGCGCCGGGCGGGCCCGGGGTCTACGAGGGCGACGCCAGCTTCACGACGACGTTCGGCGCAGCGGCCATCATTTCGACCGAGGTAGACGCCGCGCTCGCCCTGGCTGGGCTGCAGTTGCGCGCCGTGGGCGTGGCGACGGAAGCCGACGCTGCGCAGGCTCTGGCCGGCAGGCAGGTGCGGGCCGTCGGCCTGGCCGCCGAGACCGACCAGGCCTTCGCGCTGGCTGCGTTCATTCCGGGCGGCGTCGGCGTGGCGGCCGAGACCGACAGCGCCTTCGCGCTGGGCAGCGTCCAGATCCGCGCCGTCGGCATGGCTGCGGAGACCGACGAGGCCATCGCACGCACGGCTGGCACTTCGGCGCCGGTCGGCATGGCCACGGAGAGCGACGCGGCCTTCGCCCTGGCCGCAGTGCAGCGCATGCTGGTGGGCATCGCGGCCGAGATCGACGCGGCCCTGGCGCTGGCCGGCCCTGCTGGCGCATTCCCCTCCGACCTCTCCGCAGCATGGGCCTACCGCGTGCCGGGAGAGGCCGGCGGCATCACCTATCGAGTCCCAGGCGAGGCCGGCGGCCTGACCTACACAGCGGAGTGATTGAGCATGGCCACCGGCAGCGCATGGAACCTGGACAACCCGCTGAAGCCGTGGGCGCTGTTCGACACGAACGCCAAGCGCGTGATCCCGTTCGAGCTGGACGACTGGCTGGCCGAGATGGGCACGACCTACGCCTCGCACGAGATCATCGCCGACAGCCCGCTGGAGTGCCTGGCCAGCCCCTACAGCGCCGACGTGCTGGCGCTGACGATGCAGCTGCGCACGGGACTGACCGCCGGCACGGACTACAAGGTGGGCACGAAGTACCCGTTCACCGTGCGCTTGACGGGCGCCGACGGCCAGGTGGACGACCGCACGCTCTGGCTGAAGCTGGCGAACCTCTGACGGGCATCGGCTGCCGGGGATGCGTCCCTAGCATGCCGCAGCATGTCCGCAGTCGCCGCTTGGAGCTACACCGCCGCCGCCACGCACTGGCCCCAAGCCAGCCGCGCAGCGTGGGGCGGCGCTCTGGGCTTCGGCGCCCCGGTGGCGTTCAAGTGCGACTACAGCGTGACCACGCGCCGCATGCGCGACGCCAAGGGCGACGAGTTCACGTCGAACCTCGTGATCTACACCGAGCGCAGCAGCATCCAGCCCGGCGACCGCGTGCTGATCGGCACCAGCACGGCGGCTGACCCCATCGCAGCCGGCGCCGTCGAGGTGCGCTCCGTGGCGCGCGCGGCCGACGTCTTCGACCGCAAGGCCGACGACTACGAGATCGGGACGGCTTGAGCATGGCACCGCCGCGCGTCGTCAACCGCCTGCCGCAGTTCATCGAGGCCACGCAGCAGCGCGCGGCCCGGGGCATGACGCAGGCGCTGATCCTGGGCGCCGCCGAGGCTGCTGCCATGACGCCGATCGACACCAGCACGCTTCTGAACAGCCGGTACCGGCGCGTCGAGCAGGACGGCGAGCGCATCGTCGGGACCGTGGGCTATACCGCCGCCTACGCGCTGCCGGTGCACGACCCCGATAACCCGCAGAACTTCCGCCGCGCGAGCGCCGAGAAGGAGTTCCTGCGCAAGGGCTTCGAGCGCGCCGAGCCCAACATCCGCGCCGTGCTGAGCGGCGCCATCCGCACGTGAGCGCCGCCGCCGAAGCCCTCCGCGCCTTCCTGGCCCCGCTGCTGCCCGGCTACGTGCTGCAGTACGGCGCCTGGGTGGACGGCCCCGCGCCGAAGGCCACGCGCTACGCCGTGATCCGCCCCGTCGGCGGCCCGCGCGCCGAGCTGCTGCGCCGGCCTCAGTTCACGCTGACGCTGATCGGCATGGACGGCGGCGACGTGCTGGAGACGAGCGAGGCGGCCGACACCACCGTCCGCGCCCTGAAGGCGGGCGGCGAGGGCCTCGTGTTCGCAGACCCCGGCGAGCCCATCTTCATCCCCACGGCAGACCGCCGGCCCATGTTCGAGATCGCCATCGCGGCAATCACCACCTGAAAGGCAGACCACCATGACCGCATTCGTTGGCCGCGACGTGACCGTCGAATTCGCCATCGCAGACGAGAACGCCACCAGCGGCTCGCTCACCTACATCGGCCTCGGCATGATGCGAGGCAAGAAGTCCAGCGTGAAGTGGGACACGGCCGACACCACGGCCGACGACTCGCCCGAGTTCACCAAGACCAACCTCGTGACCTTCAAGTCGGTCGAGGTGAGCGGCGACGGCGTGACCTACACCGACGCCATCCACAACCAGGCCGAGTTCAAGGCGCACGTCTACAGCCCCGGCGCTGCGACGGCGAATCAGCCGAAGGTGTGGCTGCGCCTGACCGGCCCGGATGGCGTGCTCGAAGGCCCGTTCATCGTGAGCCAGTTCGAGGACGACCGGCCCTACGCCGACGCCGCCACCTGGAGCATGACCGCCATGTCGAACGGCGCCGTCACCTTCACGCCGGCCTGACCCGCAACCGCTGACCACCAGGAGCCTGAACCATGGCCGCCATTGCCTCCATCGACGCCAGCCAGATCGGCGCGTTCACTGCCGCGATCACCACGCTGTCGGCCGACGACACGATCACCTTCAACGCGCGGAAGAAGCAGCTGCTGGTGCTGCGCAACACGACCGGCGGTGCGCTCACCGCCACCATCGACGGCAGCACCGGCACGACCGTGCAGGCGCCAGGCGTGGGCCCGGTGGACGTGTCGGCCGGCTACGCCATCGCGGTCGCGGCCGGCGCCAGCAAGGCCGTGATGCTGTCCACGATCAGCGCCTACTGCTCGGGCGTGGTGCACATCACCGGCGCCGCGAACCTGACCGCGCAGCTGTTCGACATCTGACGCTGCAGGCGTGCTGGTCGATGAACAAGGCTGAAGTCACGCGGGACATCCTGATGGGCGCGCTCGACTACGAGCCGTCCACTGGGCTGTTCCGCTGGCGGCCAGGGCGCCAACGCGCCGGAGCACTCACCGGCACGCTTGGCAAGCGCGGGTATGTCGTCGTCGACTTCCACGGCCTCAAGTTCTACGCACACAGGCTGGCGTGGCTGTTCGCGAACAAGCGATGGCCAGATCACACGATTGACCACATCAACGGCGTGAAGACGGATAACCGCCTCGCAAACCTCCGGGATGTGCCGATCCAGGTCAATAGCCAGAACGTCAGCAGAGCCTATCGAAATTCCAAGTCGCAGCTACTTGGCGTTTCATGGCGCAACGGCCGCTGGCACGCCAAGATCCACGTCGACGGCGAGGACCGGCTTGTGGGCAAATTCGATGATCCTGATGCCGCTCACGCGGCATACATGGCGGCCAAGCGCGCGGCGCACCCCGGATGTACCGCGTAGATGCTCACCGAAAACGGCTTCGTGCGTGCGGTGGCCAGCGACGGGAGCGAGTTCAGCTTCACCCCGTCGCTCGGCCGCATCGCTGCGCTCGGAGATCCGCATTCGATAGTCGCGCTGTTCGCTGACCTGCACGGCCCACGCGCCCCGCAGGCCGCCGCCGAGGTGCTGGCGGGCCTGTGCGACCAGGACGACCCCACGCCGCTGATCGGCTGGCACGACGAGGCGCTGACCTGGCACCCGGGCGAGATGCCCGAGGGCGAGCAGATCATCATCGCCCGCCACCTGATGCGTCACGGCATCGTCGGCGAGTCCAAGCCCACCGACGAGGGCTCGGGTGAGTACAGCAGCCGCTTCGACGCCTCGGAGTACGTCGCCGGCGCGCGGGCTCACCTGGGCCTGTCCAGCGCCGACGCCGAGGGCCTGTCCATGACCGAGCTGCAGCGCATGCTGGCCATGAAGTTCCCCGACGCGAAGAAGGGCAAGGGGTCGGCAGCCCGCGACGTGCCCACCAGGGCCGAATACGACGCCGCCATGGCGCGGCTGAAGGAGCGCAAGGGTGGCTGAGCGCGTAGGCCAGATTTACTACGACGTCACGCTGGAGACGGGCCAGATGGTCCGCGGCCAGCGCGAGGTGCAGCGCCAGCTCGACAACACGTCAAGCGCGCTCGACCGCTTCGACGCCAAGCTGACATCCATCGCCCGCGCCATCGGCGCCTATGCCGCCGCGCTGCTTCTGGTGAAGGCGGCGAACACCGCCGACGACGTGCGCCTGCTGGGCTCGCGCATGGAGGTGGCTGCCGGCAGTGCCGACCTGGCCGCCAGCGCGATGCAGCGCCTGCAGCAGATCAGCGCCGCCACGCAGACCAGCATCGCCGCGAACGTCCAGGTGTTCACCCGCCTGAACCAGTCCATCCTGCAGATGGGCGGCACGCAGCAGGACACGCTCGCAATCACCGAACTGCTGGCCAAGGCCGTGAAGGTGAGCGGGGCGAGCGCTCAGGAGTCGGCCAGCGCGATGATCCAGTTCGGCCAGGCGCTGGGGTCGGGCAAGCTGGCCGGCGACGAGCTTCGGTCGCTGCTGGAAAACGCGCCGTACCTCATGCGTCAGCTCGCTGACGGCCTGGGCGTTCCCATCGGAGCCCTCAAGAGCCTCGGGGAACAAGGCAAGCTGACGGCCGATGTCGTGGTGAACGCCCTCTCGAAGGCCAGCGCCACGATCAGCGCCGACTTCGATCGCCTCGGGCCTACCTTGATGGGCGCCTTCACTGTCGCGCAGGACGCAGCGGCCCGGGCTACGCAGAAGTTCGACGAGCTGTCCGGTACCAGCGGCGTGCTCACGGGCATGGTGCAAGGGCTTGGCCAGGTGCTCGACAAGCTGGCCGAGCAGTTCGGCGCGGCCAATCTGGAGGCCAGCAACCTCGGCCGGAACGACAAGATCGGCACGTGGGCCGAGAGCACGCGGCTGGTGCTGTCCTACGTCGCCGACACGCTCGACATCGTGAAGCGTGGCGTTCAAGGCGTCGGCATCACGCTCGCCGGGCTCACCGCCATCGTCGACACGGTGAAGCGGCTGGAGTCCGGCAGCCCGACCATCCTCAAGGAGATGCTCGCGGACCTGCGCGCGCTGGGGAGCGATCCGCTTGCCGGCGCCGCGATGCGCAACCTGTGGGAGCAGGGCGCTGGTGCTGGCCGGGGATTCGTGAACCCAGCGGCCGCGCCTTCGAAGTTGACCGCGCCTGCCGAGGTGGACGCCAGCGCCGCGAAGAAGGCCCGCGACGCTGCCAAGAAGGCCGCGGATGAACGGCTCAAGGGCGAGATGCAGGCCCTCGCAGCTGAGGCCCAGATCAGGGACGAGCAGGACCAGTTCACGCAGAAGTTCTACAAGGATCAGCAGGACAAGAAGGAAAAGGCCGACGCCGACGACGCCAAGCGCGCCGAAGAGCGCAAGCGCAACCTTGCCGCCGCTCAGGATGTGGTGGACGGCGGCGATCCCATCGCGCGCCTTGAGCGTGAACTGCAGCGCAAGACCGAGATGCTGGAAAGCGCCGCCGCCCTCGACCTGGAGAAGGCGACGTTCTACGCGCAGGCTCAGGTGGCGCTGGAAGAAGAGATCAGCGCCAAGAAGGCGGACATCTGGAGGCGTGAAGCCGAACAGCGCGCAGCGAACGACGCACTCGCGGTCTCGCTCGCGGCGGGCACCGCTGACCAGCTGTATCAGGTGCTGGAGCGCGCCGGCAAGGAGCGGACGGCCCTGGGCAAGGCGCTGTTCCTGACCAGCAAGGCCCTGGCAGTGGCTGAGATCATCATGAACGCCGAGCTGGGCGCGTCCAAGGCCATGGGCATGGGGCCTTTCGGCGTGCCGATGGCCACGTACATCCGCGCCGCAGGCTACGCCAGCGCCGGCATCGTCGCCGGCCTCGCCATCGGTCAACTCGCGGGCGGCCGCCAGTACGGCGGCCCGGCCAGCGCCGGCAACCTGTACCGCGTCAACGAGACCGGCCAGCCCGAGATGTTCACGGCCTCGAACGGCGCGCAGTACTTCTTGCCGACCAAGGATGGCCGCGTGACCCCGTCGAGCCAACTCGGCGGGGGCGTGAGCCTGCAGGTGCAGGTGATCAACAACCACCCCACTGCACAGATCACGACAGAGCAGGATCAAGCTGGGGCCGTCGCCAGGATCGTGGTCTCACAGATCGCGGGCCAGATCCGCGAGAACTCCGGCGAGGTGTGGTCCGCGCTGCGAGGCGCCAGCAACGTCCAGCCGCGAAACAACGGCTAGAGGCGCTTGTGCCGGCCTAGGCGCGCTCTGGCCGGCCCTTGGGCGTGTCCGTGTGTAGCGGACTCTCGGGCGGTCTTGCCGCGCAGTAAGCCTGGTGCGCGGCTTCTGCCGATCCGAAGCAGCCTAGAGACACTTGGCGGCCGTTGATGCGGATGCGGGCTTTCCATCGGTTGTAGCCCCTCACCTTGAACGCGCCAATTAGGCCGCTCTCGCTGTCCAAGCGCACCCGTTGCCGGTTCCGATTGTTCTGCGTCCTCGTCACATCGCGCAGGTTACCGATTCGGTTGTTCGCACGGTTGCCGTCTCGATGGTCAATCTCGAAGGCCGGCCACGAACCGTGGACGTACAGCCAGGCCAGCCGGTGCGCCATGTACGACCGGCCGTCGACTTGGAATCTGATGTAGCCATCGGGCCGGATCGCAGTGCCTACGGCGGCCCCGGCCATCTGGCATGCGCAGCCGGATTTGCCGGACGAGCGCATATCTACCCGGCGAATGAACGCGCCAGTCCCTGGGTCGTAGTGCAGTAGCTCGCGCAGGCGCGCGGCGGTGAGTTCTTGCTTCAAGGTCAGCCCCTTGTCCAGCGTGGAGGGGCGGCAGGCTTGCTGAAGGCTCTTCGGGTTGCATCCCTAGCCGCACGACGCATGCTAGGAAGGGGTGCCGCTACCTAGCATGCCCGTCATGACCCCCCACGAATCAAGTCCCCCGAGCGGGCGAGATGCGCTGACCGGCCGAATTCCTCTCCGTAGCTTGAGCCAGGCCCTGAACACCGAGGCCTGCCCACATG
>CAZBUU010000066.1:0-17485 GCA_964495125.1 uncultured Rubrivivax sp. | reverse complement strand
CGTCCTGCAGGAAGCGCGCCTTCTGCGGCGTGCGGATGTCGGTCTGCGTGCTGGCATGCAGCTGGATCGGCGGCAGGTCCAGCTGCAGCAGGCCCATGTCCTGCACGATCAGCGCGTCGGCCCCGGCGCGCCAGACGTCCCAGGCGAGGCGGCGGGCGGCTTCCAGCTCGTCGTCGCGCAGGATGGTGTTGAGCGTGATGAAGATGCGCGCGCCGTAGCGGTGGGCATGGCGGCAGAGTTGTTCGATCTCGGCCAGCGGGTTGCCGGCCTTGTCGCGCGCGCCGAAGGCGGGGCCGCCGATGTAGACGGCGTCGGCGCCGTGGTTGATGGCCTCGATGCCGATGGCGGCGTCGCGTGCCGGGGCCAGGAGTTCAAGGGTACTGCGGGGCATGGCGCGGCATTCTGCCGCGAGCGCGGATCAGGCGCTGCCGCTGAAACCCGCAGCTGCGGCGTCGATGCTGGCCAGCAGCGCGGCGTGGTCGTGGTGCACCGGGAACTGCGGGAACTGCGCCGCGATCGCCGGCGGCGCGTGGATGAAGAAGCCGGCGTCGGCCGCGCTCAGCATGCCGGTGTCGTTGAAGGAGTCGCCGGCGGCGATGACCTTGTAGCGCAGGCTCTGCAGCGCCTTCACGGCATGGAACTTGGGGTTGGGTTGGCGCAGCCGGTAGCCGGCGACGAAGCCGTCGGCATCCACCGCCAGCCTGTGGCACAGCAGGGTGGGGCGGCCCAGCTGGCGCATCAGCGGGTCGGCGAACTCGTAGAAGGTGTCCGACAGGATCACCACCTGGTAGCGGCTGCGCAGCGCGTCGACGAAGTCCTGCGCGCCCGGCAGCGGCGCCAGGCCCGCGATGACGGCCTGGATGTCGGCCAGCTTGAGGCCCTTCTCGCGCAGCAGGGCCAGGCGGAAGCGCATCAGCTTGTCGTAGTCGGGTTCGTCGCGCGTGGTGCGGCGGAAGGCCTCGATGCCGGTGCGCTCGGCGAAGGCGATCCAGATCTCGGGAACGAGGACCCCTTCGAGGTCGAGGCAGACGATGTGCATGCGCAACTCCGTGACGATGGGCCGGATCGTAGCCCGCCGCGCGCTTCAGGCGCCTTCCAGCGTCACCACGCCTCCGCTGAGCACCGCGTTGCCGGACAGCGGGTCGCGCGCGGCCGGGTCCAGCACCGCGTTGAGGTTCGCACCCGGCCGCTCGGCCGCCAGAGACAGCCGCGCGCCCGGCGCGTCGTGGCCCCAGCCGTGCGGCAGGCAGACGACGCCCGGCATCACCTCGTCGCTGAGCGTCACCTGCACCGTCACGCTCTCGCCGGCGCCCGTCAGACGGGCCAGCGCGCCTTCGTGCAGGCCGCGCGCCGCCGCGTCCTCCGGATGCACCTGCACCATGCCGCGGAACGGCCCCTTGGCCAGCAGCGGCAGGTTGTGCATCCAGCTGTTGTTGCTGCGCACGTCGCGGCGGCCGATGACGACCAGCGGCGGTGCCGGCGCATCCAGGTCGGCCAGCGCGTTCGGCAGGTCGGCCAGCAGCGAAGGCGGTGCGAGTTCGATCTTTCCGCTGGGTGTGCGCAGCACCTCCGGAATGCGGGGCTTGAGTTCGCCCAGGTCGATGCCGCCGGGCGCGGCCTTGACGCGATCGAGCGTCAGTCCGCCAGGCTTGCGGCCGAAGGCGTCGCCGTACGGGCCACCGCGCAGTGCCAGGTCCAGCAGCCGATCAGGGCCGCGGCGGCCGGCCAGGGCCTGCATCAGCAGCGGCGCGCTGTCGCCGGCCAGCTTGCGCAGTTCGGCTTCCAGCAACTGGTCGTCCAGCGCATCGACATCGGCCTGCGCCCCCTGGCCGCGCGCGATGGCCGCCAGCCGCAGCAGCGTGCGCCACTCGGCCGGCCGCTCTTCGCCCGGCGCGAACACCGGGCCGCTGTAGCGCGCGTGGTTGCGGAAGCTGAACTGCGGGAAGGCCACGTCGTAATGGCTGTCCTCCAGCGGGCTCAGGCCGGGCAGGATGACGTCGGCATGGCGCGTGGTCTCGTTGACGTAGATGTCCAGGCTGACCATGAAGTCCAGCGTTTCCAGCGCCTTCGACAAGCGCTCACCGCCGGGCGCCGACAGCACCGGGTTGCTGGCCACCGTGATGAGCGCGCGCACCTGGCCCGGGCCCGGCGTCTCGATCTCCTCGGCCAGCACCGTCATCGGCAGTTCGCCGAAGACCTCGGGCGCGCCGCTCACGCGGCTGGCATGGCGGCCGGTGGTGATGCCGCGGCCGCGGCCCGGCGCGCCTTGCGTGTTGGCGGCGAAGGCGGCGGCGTGCGGGAACATGGCGCCGCCAGGCTCGTCCAGGTGGCCGGTCAGCGCGTTCAGCACGTCCACCAGCCAGGAACTCAGCGTGCCGAAGCGTTGCGCGCAAGTGCCCAGGCGTCCGTAGACGGCTGCGCGCTCGGTGCCGGCGAGTTCGCGCGCCAGCCGGCGCAGCGTGGGCGCGCCGATGCCGCAGCGCGCCGCCACGCGCTCGGGCGTGAAGGGCAGGACGGCCATGCGCAGCGCGTCCAGGCCCACCACGTGTTCGGCCAGCCGGCCGAGTTCCACCAGGCCCTCGTCGAAGAGCGTGTGGGTCATCGCTGCCAGCAGGTAAATGTCGGCGCCCGGCCGGATGAAGTGGTGCTCGTCGGCCACGGCCGCCGTTTCGGTGCGGCGCGGGTCGATGACCAGCAGCTTGCCGCCGCGCGCCCGCAAGGCCTTGGCCTTGCCGCGGAAGTCCGGCACCGTCCACAGGCTGCCGTTGCTCACCAACGGGTTGCCGCCGATGACCAGCAGCCACTGCGTGCGCTCGATGTCCGGCACCGGGATGCTGAGCCAGTGGCCGAACATCAGCCCCGCCGACAGCTGCTTGGGCATCTGGTCCAGCGTGCTGGCCGAGAACACGTTCTTCGTGCCCAGCGCCTTGGCCAGGCGGCTGAAGTACAGCAGCAGGCCCATCTTGTGCGCCGACGGGTTGCCCACCGTGATGCCCACCGCGTCGCGGCCACGCTCGGCCAGCAGCGGCGGCAGACGGCGCTCGATCTCGGCGAAGGCCTCGTCCCAGCCGGCAGGTTGCAGCACGCCGTCACGGCGGACCAGCGGCATGCGCAGGCGGTCGGGGTCCTCGTGCAAGTCCTTCAGCGCCACGCCCTTGGGGCAGAGGTAGCCGCGGCTGAAGACGTCGTCGTCGGCGCCGCGCACGGCCACCACACGGTCGTCCGCGGTCTGCACCTGCAGGCCGCAGCAGGCTTCGCAGAGGGGGCAGATGCGGTAGTGAGTTCCGGTGGCCATGGTGCGTGTCTCCTCGATCGGCGCGAACGATACCCGGCCCGTGCGTGATGGACGTCACGGGTCGCTTGCCATACCTGTGGCCGGGGTCAAGCTGTCGGCCGCGGCGTCGAAAACGGATCTTGAACTTCATCTCGATGCGGTGCGGCTGATCGCGCCCGCAGGCAAACCTGGAGCCTCTGATGCAACGACAACACCTCGTCCCCGCGCTCGGCATGGCGCTGGCCGCCGGCGCCGCCGCTCCGGCGCTGGCCGAAGACGGCCCGGACTTCCGCTTCAGCGGTTTCGGCACTGTGGCCGCCGTCAAGGTCGACCAGCCGGGCGTGGAGTACTCCCAGCCCGGGCAGACCAGTGGCGCCGGCGAATCGGCCTCCTTCAAGTCGGACAGCCGTCTGGGCGCGCAATTCGACGCCACCCTGAACAAGGTCCTCTCCGCCACCGTGCAGGTGCTGGCGAAGCACTCGGGCAAGGGCGACGACCAGCCTCGCGTCGAGTGGGCCTTCGCCAAGGCCAGGCTGGGCAGCGCTTTCACGCTGCGCGCCGGGCGCATTGGCGCCCCCTTCTTCGCCGTCTCCGATTTCCGGGAGGTCGGCTACGCCAACACCTGGCTGCGGACACCCACCGATGTCTACGGCCAGGTCTTCCTGCGCACCTTCGACGGTGCCGACCTGCTCTACACCGGTGATGTCGCCGGGGTGTCCGTGACTGCTCAGGTCCTCACCGGCAAGACGACGGCGGCGTACGAACGGACGGATGTCGATTTCAAGAACCAGGTGGGCCTGAACGTCACGGCCGAGGTCGCCGAAGGCGTCACCTTGCGTCTGGGCAGCATCTCCGGTCGACTGACGGTCAACAGCGCCAGCATGAAGTCGCTCGTCGCGGCGCTGGCCGGCACGCCTTTCCCCAGCGTCGGCGAGCAGATCGACTGCACCGACCGCAAGGCTTCATTCTCAGGCGCCGGCGTCTCGGTGGAGAGCGGCAACTGGGTCGGTTCGGCCGAGTACACGCGGCGCCGCACGGCCTGCTACGTGCCCGACACGACGGGCTGGCACCTGATGGCGGGCCATCGCTTTGGCAGCGTGACACCCTACGTCATCGTCTCCAAGGTCAAGCGGGACGCTACCAACGTCGTCAACACCATCCCGCTCGGCCTGGCGCCGGCGCTGGACGTCCTCTCCGCCACCGTGGATGGGCTCGTGGCCAGCGTGGCCATCGACCAGAAGAGCACGGCGGTCGGCTTGCGCTGGGACGCCTGGCGCAACACCGCAGTGAAGGCGCAGTGGGAGCGCGTGGACACGCAGGGCGGCTATGGCTTTTTCCGCCAGGTCGGTACGGCACCCACGTCACCCGTGAACGTGCTGTCCGTGGCGGTCGACTTCGTGTTCTGAGGAGGTCGCAATGCGCAATCCCATCCTGATGGCCGCACTCGGCCTCGTCGTCGCCACTGGCGCTGGCGCCGCCGACCTCGTGGTCATAGGCAACCCGGCTGCCGCGCCGTTGACCAAGGACCAGGTCGCCGATCTTTTCCTGGGCAAGAACCAGTCGGCCACGCCGCTGGACCTGAACGACGCTTCGCCGCTGTATGCCGAGTTCTACAAGAAGGCCACCGGACGCGAAGTGGCACAGGTGAAGTCCACCTGGTCGCGCTTGGTGTTCACCGGCAAGGGCCAGGCGCCCAAGCAGCTGCCGGACAGCGCTGCCGTCAAGAAAGCCGTGGCCGCCGACCCCAAGGCCGTGGGATACATCGAGAAGTCCGCGGTGGACGGCAGCGTCAAGGTGCTGCTGGCGCTGGAGTGAACGGCCGCCACTTGCAGGTCCCCTCCCAAGGAGAGCTGGCATGAATTTTCGCAACAAGATATGGATGTTGCCGTTGTCCGCTGCAGCCGTGTTCGTGGTGGGCGTGGCCGTGAGCTTCTTCGTGGGTTCCAGGACGACGGCGGCGCTGGCGCAACTGGCCAGTGTGGACAGCCCCGCGCTGCAGCACGTGCAGCGGCTGGACCGCGGCATCGAGGCCTTCCGCCTGATGCTGCAGACCGCCGTGGTGGAAGGGGACGCAGACAAGCTCAAGGACGTGCAGGCGGTGGTCGACAGGACGCAGTCTGTGCTGAGGGAACTGGGCCAGGTACCCACCCGCTCGGCGCTGGCGGGTGAGCTGTCTGCCGCCTTCGATGCCTACCAGTCCTCGGCCCTGGGCGCGACGCGTGCCATGCTGGGCAAGACCGATGCTGGCGACCTGGTCAAGCGCATGCAGGACGCGCAGGCTAGGCTGGACCAGTTGGTCCAGTTGAGCCTGAGGGACGCCGAGAAAGCCACGGCCGATCGCCAGCGCGAGGCCGAAGTTGGCGTTCGGCAGGCGCAATGGGTCAACATCGTGACCGGCCTCGTCGTCCTGGCCGCGCTGGGCGTGGCGTCGCGCTTCGTCGTGCGTTCGGTGTGGCGTGACCTGGGCGAAGAGCCCAGCCGCCTGCGCGCCGTGGTGCATGACATCGCCGAAGGCAACCTCCAGGTGCGTCTGAACACCTCGGCCAGCGATACGCATTCACTCAACGCGTCGCTGGCCCAGATGGCAGCGCGTCTGGGCCAGACCGTAGGCACCATCCGGGAGGCGGCTGACTCCATCGCCAACTCGTCGAGCGAGATCGCCACCGGCAGCGAAGACCTCAGCCGCCGCACAGAGACCACGGCCTCGAGCCTGCAGTCCACGGCGTCGTCGGTGGTGCAGCTCAACGACAGCGTTCGCCAGAGCGCCGATTCGGCCCGCCAGGCTGATGCGCTGGCTGCGGCGGCGGCCGATTCCGCCCGCCGTGGCGGAGGCATCGTCGACCAGGTTGTCTCGAACATGAACGAGATCGATTCGGCATCGCGCCGCATCAACGAGATCATCGGCGTCATCGACGGCATCGCCTTCCAGACCAACATCCTGGCGCTCAACGCCGCCGTGGAAGCGGCACGGGCGGGCGAGCAGGGCCGTGGCTTCGCGGTCGTGGCCGGCGAGGTGCGTTCGCTCGCTCAGCGGTCGGCCGAGGCGGCGCGCGAGATCAAGGGCCTGATCGGCGCTTCGTCGGCGAAGGTCGAGTCGGGTTCGCGCCTGGTGCGCGAGGCCGGTGTGGCCATGTCGGAGATCGTGGCTGGCGTCAAGCGCGTCACGGATGTCATCGGCGAAATCAGCGCCGCCGCCAGCGAGCAGAGCGGTGGCATCGGGCAGGTCAACTCGGCGGTGGCCGATCTGGACCACATGACGCAGCAGAACGCGGCCCTCGTCGAGCAGTCCGCCGCGGCCGCGGCCAGCATGCGTGAGCAGTCGGCGCGGCTGGCGGAGTCAGTGGCGGCCTTCCGGCTGCATGGCGGCGCGACCGGCGTGGCCGCCTAGTCAGCGCCGCGGCGCGCCCCGCGCACGCGGCCTCATTGCTCCGGCGCCGCCAGCACCAGGCTCTGCTTGCGCGTCTGGCCGCCCCGCCACACCGTCAGCGTGACGGTGTCGCCGGCCTGGCGTCGTTCCAGCACGGCGAGCATGTCGTCCAGGTCGTTCACCGGTTCGTCGTTGATGGCGGTGATGACGTCGCCGCCGACGATCTCGCCGCGGTTGCCGCGGCGGAAGGGCTGCAGCCCGGCCTTGGCCGCCGGCGTGCCGTTGCCCACCTGCACGATGACCACGCCCTTGGGCAGGTTCAGTGCCTGGCGCAGCTGCGGCGCCCCGGCCGAGACGCCGATGGCCGGCCGCACGAACTTGCCGTCGCGGATGATGCGCGGGACGATGCGGTTCACTTCGTCCACGGGAATGGCGAAGCCGATGCCGGCGCTGGCGCCGCTGGGGCTGGCGATCTGCGTGTTGACGCCGATCAGCCGCCCGGCTGAGTCGAGCAACGGGCCGCCGGAGTTGCCGGGGTTGATGGCCGCGTCGGTCTGCACCACGCCGCGGATGGTGCGGTTGTTGAAGGACTCGATCTCGCGGTTCAGCGCGCTCACGATGCCGGTGGTCAGCGTCTGGTCCAGGCCGAAGGGGTTGCCGATGGCGTAGACGCGCTGGCCGACGATGAGGTCGCGGCTGGTGCCGATGGCGATGGGCGGCAGCTTGGCCTTGGGGGCGTCGATGCGCAGCACGGCGAGGTCGCGGTCGGGAAACCAGCCCACCAGCTTGGCGTCGTAGCTGCTCTGGTCGGACAGCGTCACCTTGGCCCCGCCGTCGGCGCCCTGGACGACGTGGAAGTTGGTGACGATGTGGCCGCTGTCGTCCCAGACGAAGCCGGTGCCCGTGCCACGCGGCACCTGCTGCACGTTCATGCTGAACATGTCGCGCTGCACGCCCAGGCTGGTGATGTGCACCACGGACGGCGAGGTCCTGCGGAAGAGATCGATGTTGGCCGTCTCGTCGGCGCCCAGCGCCCCGCGCGGCGTGACCGCCCGTGGCGCGGCCTCGGTGCGGCCCTGCACCAGGGCCGGCACGGCGAAGAAGGCCGCGGCGGCGCCGGCCAGCGCGGCCGCGGCCACGGTGAACTTGGTGGGCGTGAGCAGGAATCTCATGGGCAGGGGGGCGTTGGTTTCCGGACGCAATGCTGCCAGATGGGGTGCCGACCGGCATCGTCAAGAGCGCGGCAACGGCGCGGCAACGGCTCCTGGACACGATGGCGTCACTTTCCCAACCCCCGAGGAGCGCCCCCATGAAACTGCCCACCTCCGTGGCCGCCGCGGCCCTGCTGCTGGCGATGTCCGGCGCCGTCCGGGCCGAACTGCTGCCGCGTGCCGGCGGCATGGTCTACGACAGCACGCTCGACATCACCTGGCTGGCGGACATGGATTACGCCAGGACCAGCGGCTACGACGCCGACGGGCTGATGATCTGGGACGACGCCCGGCGGTGGGCCGACGGCCTGGTGTTCGGTGGCTATGACGACTGGCGCCTGCCCAGGCTGAACGCCTCGGACACCACGTGCAGCACCTTCGACGATGTGCCGGGCTTCGGCCCGCAGTACCACGGCCAGAACTGCACCGGCGGTGAACTGAGCCACCTGTTCGTCGCCGACTTCGGCAACAAGGCTGGCGAGTCGGTGTTCGAGCAGGCGGGCGACACGGCGCAGCAGATCGCCAACCTGGCGCTGTTCTCGAATGTGCCCCACGGCGGTATCTGGTCGGGAACCGCGTATGCGCCCGACACGGACTACGCATGGCTCTTCTTCGAGGTCACGGGCAGCCAGTTCCATCTGCCCAGGACCTTCGCCGCCCTGCGTCCCGTGGCCGTGCGTCCTGGCGACGTCATGGCGGTCGTGCCCGAGCCGGAGGGCTGGGCGCTGCTGCTGGCCGGGCTGTCGGTGGTGGGCGGCATCGCGCAGCGCCGCCGGGGCTGACCGCCATGCCCGGCCGCCTGGGGCCGACGCGTCCGGCGCTGCTGCGCGTGTCGGTGTGGCTGGACGAAAGAGACGGCTGGCGCGCCCGCGCACGCTGGTGCCGGGACCAGTCGCGCGAGTTCGACAGCCCCTTCGAACTGGCGCGCTTCCTGGCGCGCTTCGTCGACCTGCGGCGCGCGCCCCGTCCCGGAGGGCTGCGCTGAGCGCTGCTGGCATCATCGGCGCATGCTCGCGCTGCACTTGCTGGGACCGTTGGCGCTGCGGCGTGAAGGTGACGAACTGGCACTGCCGGTGCGCAAGACGGCCGCCCTGCTGGTGCTGCTGGCACTGGGCGGCCCGGCGCCGCGGCCGCGGGTGGCGGCGTTGCTGTGGCCCGGCCTGGACGAGGCCACTGGCCGGCGCAACCTGCGCCGCGAACTGGCACGGCTGCGTGACCGCGGCGCCGGCGACGCTGTCGACGCCGCGGGCGACCTGCTGTCGCTCTCGCCCCGTGTCGAGCTCGACACCCAGCGCTTCGCCGCGCTGCTGAAGGGCCCGGGCCCGAGTGCTGCGCTGGCGCTGTGGCGCGGGCCGCTGGCCGACGGCCTGGAACTGGACGATGCCCCGCCTTTCACCGAGTGGCTCGGCGCCGAGCGCACACGCTGGCAAGGGCAATGGCGTGAGGCCATGGATGTGGCCGTGGCGGCGGCCGAGGCCGAACAGCGTCCGGCCGATGCGCTGGCCCTGCTGGAACGGCTGCTGGCCGACGACCCCCTGCAGGAGCGGCATCACCGCGCCGTGATGCGCCTGTACGCCACGACCGGGCGGCGCGAGGCGGCGCTGGCACAGTTCGAGCGCTGCTGCAGCCTGCTGCGGGAGGAACTCGGCCTGGCGCCGATGGCCGAGACCGTGGCCCTCGCAGCCTCGCTGCGCGGTCACGCGCCCGTGGCGCTGGAGCCCGTTTCGGCACCGGCCACGCTGCCGGTTCGTCCGCTGGTGCCCGACGAACTGCCCTTCGTCGGCCGCGAGCGTGACGTCGCCTGGCTGGAGCAGGCCTGGCGTCGCGGCGGCACCTTGCTGATCGAAGGGGAGGGGGGTGTCGGCAAGAGCCGCCTGGCCGTGGACTTTGCCGCCGCACGGGGACCCTACGCCTTGGCCCGCTGCCGCGCAGGAGACGGCGAACTGCCGCTGTCCAGCTTCACCCGGGTGCTGCGCGTCCTGGCCGGGCCCGAGCCTGCGGTGCAGGGCTTGTCGCCCTGGGTGCCGGTGGAACTGTCGCGGCTGCTGCCCGAGCTGGGGCCGGCGCCACCGCCGCTGGCTTCGGCCGCGGAGCGCACGCGCTTCGGGCAAGCCTGTGCGCAGGCGTGGGCGGCCTGGGCGAGCGGCAACTTCGACACCGTGGTGGTCGACGACTGGCACCTGGCCGACGCGGCCAGCCAGGGGCTGCTGGCGCAGGTGGCCGACGGCGCGGACACGCGGCTGCTGCTGGTCTACCGGCCCCAGCTGTCGCCCGAAGCGGCCAGCCTGCTGCGCCGTCAGCGCGATGCCGGCGCGGCCCACCTGGCGCTGCAGCCGCTGGCTGCCGAGGCGGTGTTCGAACTCGTGCAGCGCCTGTCGGGCAGCGCGCGGCCCGAGCGCTTCGCGGCCTTGCTCACGCGCGCCACCGCCGGCCATCCGTTCTACGTCGCCGAGACCTTGCGCCACCTGGTCGAGACCGGCCTGCTCACCGCCGACGCCAGCGGCCAGTGGCAGACGCCCTACGACGGCCGCACCGAGGACTACCGCGAGTTGCCGCTGCCGGCGAGCGTTCGCGAGGCCGTGCTCGGCCGCGTGCGGCGCCTGCCCGAGTCCGCGCAGCGTGTGCTGGAAGCGGCAGCACTGGCCGAAGAGCCTTTTGCGGCGCGCCTGCTGGCACCGGCGTGCGCGCTCTCGGAGGTGGAGGCCTCGCTGGCCCTGGAGGTGGCGCTCGATGCCCAACTGCTGCGCGGGCACGAGGGCGGCGGCTTCGCCTTCGCGCACGACCTCGTGCAGCAGGCCCTGGTCGCGCAGCCGAGCCCGGCCCGCGCGCGCAGCGTGCACCGCCGTCTGGCACTCGGGGCCGCAGCCGCCGGCGCGGCGCCGGCCCAGGTGGCCGCCCACCACGAGGCCGGCGGCGAGCCGACGCGGGCCATCGCCTGGCGGCAGCGTGCGGCCGATGACGCGATGCGGCTGCTGGCCTTGGACGAGGCCATCGTGCAGTGGCGGCGCGCGCTGGCCGACGGTGCCGGGCCGGCCCAGGCCCTGGCGATCCGCCTGGCCTTGATGCGCGCGCTTGAATCGTGCGACCGCGTCGACGAGGCGCGGGCAGAGGCCGCCGAACTGCTGCAGCTGGCCGCGCAGGGTGCCGGCAGCGCCACCGAGTGCCTGGAGGCGCAGATCGCCGTGGCCTACCTGCATGCCCGGCGCGACTGGGCCCGCCAGGCGCTGGCGCTGCTGGACGAACTGCCCGAGGCCACCGAGCCGCGCCTTCGCGCGCTGGCCCTGAACGCGCGCGCCAGCGCCCTGCACAAGCTCGACCGCCCGGCCGAGGCCTTTGTCGTGGCCGAGACCGCCTGGAAGCTGGCGGGCCTCAGCCCGGAAGTGCGCCGGGCCGTGTTCGAAACGATGATCGACGCCAAGTGGCTCATCGGCGAGTTCCGCGAGGCGCTGCAGCTGACCCTTCAGTCGAAGCACATCGCCCAGGCCCAGCAGGACCGCATGGGCTTGCTGCGCGCCATCGGCCGCGAAGGCGCCATCCTCACCCAGCTGGGCGAACTGGGGCCGGCCGAGGCCAGGCTGCGCGACGCCGCCGAGCGGGCGGCGCAACTCGGCCTGGTCACTTTCCAGCGCAACACGCTGTTCAACCTGTGCGTGCTGCTGTCGGACCAGGGGCGCCCGCTGGCCCTGCTGGAGACGGCCCGCACCTGCTGGAGCCTGTCACCGCCGATGGCGCTGGACATGCAGCGCGTGCTGATGCGCACGGCCTTCATCGAGGCCCACGTGTGGCTGGGCGAGTTCGACGCCGCGCGCACCTGGGCCCGGGGCGGCATCGACGACGCGCTCGCCCTGGGGCGCGTGTTCGGTGCGGCAGCCGTGGGCACCGCGTGCATCGAGCTGCTGGTCGTGCTCGGCCTGGACGCCAGCCTCGCGCCGCTGCTGGCCTTGCTGGAAGCGCCCTCGGCGACGCCGGTGCGCGTCGCCATCGAGACCTGGATCGTCCGCGCCGAATGCGCGCTGATGGCAGGTGATCTTCCGGCGGCGCGGCAGGCGCAGCAACGCATCGCCACGGCCGCTGCCCACGAGAACCCGCGCATCGAGGCGCGGCGGGACTTGCTGGACGCCGCGCTCACGGCGGCCGCCGGCGATCCCGCCGGCGGGCGCGACCGGCTGCCTGCGATGGACACACCCGCCTTCAACGGCGAGATGCGCGCGCGCGCCCTGGCCGTGCGACTGCGCATCGAGGCGGCGCTAGGGGGCTGTGAGCCGGCCACGCTGGCCACCGCCGAAGGCATGCTGGAGGACCCCAGCCTGCACGCGCTCGCGGCGCTCCTGCTGCACCACGCCTTGCTGCTTGCGGCACCTACCGCAGCCCGCCGTGAAGCCTGGAGTGCCCGCGTCGAGCGGCTGGCCGCTTCGCTGGCTGCCGCGCCGGAACTGCGGCGGCGTTTCGAGCAGCGCTGGGCCCCGACGCCGGGTTGACGCAGCGCGGCAACGG
The DNA here is from genome assembly GCA_964495125.1 of uncultured Rubrivivax sp. Lineage (GTDB taxonomy): Bacteria > Pseudomonadota > Gammaproteobacteria > Burkholderiales > Burkholderiaceae_C > Rubrivivax. The sequence goes on along the minus strand of CAZBUU010000066.1, from coordinate 5,139 downwards.
CCAGGCAACGGCGGCCCGGGACCATGGCGTCACGGGCCCATCCTGGCCCGCGTCCGTTCGAGGAATGCCCCATGAGCCCTGTTGACCTTCCCTGCCTTCAAGGTGTCCGCCTCATCGGCGCCGCCGTGGCACTGACCCTGAGCACCGGCGCCGTGCAGGCCGCGTCGGGTTTCGGCACCGCGTTGTCCGACAACGGGACCGGCCTGCCCGCGGACGCATTCCTCGGTCCGCCCGACGGCAACTTCGCGGGCCTGGGGGCGCAGAGCCTGACCTACGACTTCGGTGCCTGGGTGGTGGCCAACCGCCCTGGCGCACCGGACCTGAACGTCTACGAAGTGAACTTCGGTGGCCCCGAGTTCGAGTTCATCGACGTGCTGGCCAGCGCCGACGGGATCAGCTTCATCAGCCTGAAGGGCAGCGAAGGCGCCATCCAGGCCCTGGCCGGTGACGAGGCCCACGGCGGCGGCGTGTTCGGACGCTCCTACGACCTGGGCGGCCTGCCCTGGGCACGCTACGTGCGCCTGGTGGGCACCGGCAACGGCGAGGCCGGAGGTACCAACTACTTCGACCTGGACGCTCTCGGTGCCCACGAACTCGCGCCTTCGCCGGTGCCCGAGCCACAGGCCTGGGCGCTGTGGCTGGCCGGTCTGGGTGTGGTGGGCTCGGCGTGGCGCCGTCGTCTCGCCGGGGCGGCCGGCTGAGACCTCAGGCCACCACGTAGGCCGCAGCCGCGGTGGCGATGAGCGTGCCTTCCTCGTTCACCAGCCGCATCTGCGTGCTGCCGATGCGGCCGCCCAGCCGGGTGGTCTCGGCGGTGGCGGTGAACTGCGTGCCCAGGCCGGGGCGCAGGAAGTCCACGCGCAGGTCGATGGTGCCCATGCGCGCGAAGCGCTGCAGCACCTGCGCCGTGCTGTCGTGCGGGTGGCGCTCAGCGATGCCCACCATCAGCGCCAGGCCGCCCATGGCGTCGAGCACGGCGGAGATGACGCCGCCATGCAGGCGGCCGTAGACGTAGTGACCCACCAGTTCCGGCTTCATGTCGAAGCGGGCGCGCACGTCGCCGGGCCGCGCGGCCGCCACCTTCAGGCCCAGCACCTGGTTGAAGGTGATGCGGTGTTCGAACAGGTCGACGAAGGCGGCCTCGAGGCGCTGGTTTTCGGCCTCGGAGCGGATGTCGGGCGCGCTGCCGGTGCTCATTGCGGCACCCAGCCGGCCTTGCGCTGGCCCTGCGCGGCCAAGGCGCCCTCGGTGCCTTCGGCGCCCAGCAGCGCCGCGGCAAAGATCTCGGCCGCCGGCTGCACCAGCGCCGCCGCGGGCTCCAGGCGTGCGCGCGCCATCAGCGCCTTGGTGGCGGCCACGGCGCCCGGGGCGCATTTCAGGATGCTGGCCAGCATGTCGGCCAGCGCGTGGTCCAGCGCGCCGGCGGCATGCACCTCGTGCACCAGGCGCAAGGCCAGCGCGGCTTCGGCGTTCAGGCTGCCGCCGGTGATGGCCAGCCGCTTGGCCTCGGCGTAGCCCAGGCGCTCCACCAGCCGCGGCGCGATCTGCGCCGGCACCAGGCCCTGGCCGGTTTCCGGCAGCTTGAACAGGGCGCCGGTGCCGGCCAGCGCCACGTCCACGACGCAGGCCAGGCCGAAGCCGCCGCCCATCACCGTGCCCTCCAGCACCGCCACGGTGGCCAGGCCGGTCTCCGCGAAGGCCTGGCACAGATCGCCGACGGCGGCGTCGGCGTCCTTGAGGGCGTTCCAGTCCTCGGCCAGGCGCTCGCGCGCGGCGGCCAGGTCCTGGAGGTCGGCGCCGGCGCAGAAGTGACCGCCGGCCCCGCGCAGCACCACCACGCGCGTGCTGCCGTCGGCCTCGGCGTGGGCCAGTTGCGCCCGCAGCTCGCGCACCATCGCCAGCGACATGGCATTGCGCACCTCGGGCCGGTTCAGCGTGAGGTGCAGCACGGGCCCGTCGTGGCGGGCAATCAGCGTTTCCATGATCAGAGTCTCTTCCCGCGCAGCGCATCTTCGGCGCTGGGCATGAGGTCAGTCCCACGCCGGCCGGCGTGGCCGGTGGGGTCGGGGCATTGTCGGTCCTGGCCGGGAGGCGGCCCTGGCCTCGTCACAATCGGCGCTCATGGGAGAGACGTCGAAGCTCGTGGAAGTCCGCTCGTGGCTCGCCGCTGCGGTGCAGCGTCGGGGCGGCCTGTGCGTGCTCACCGGCGCCGGCATGAGCGCCGAGAGCGGCATTCCCACCTTCCGCGACGCGCAGACCGGCTACTGGGCGCAGTTCGACCCCATGGCGCTGGCCAGCGAGGAGGGCTTCCGCGCCAACCCGCAGCGGGTGTGGGACTGGTATGCCGAACGCCGCGAGGGCGTGCGCGCCGCCGCACCCAACGCCGGACACCTGGCGCTGGCCGATTTCGCGCGCCGCCACCCGGGCGTGCTGACCCTGGTGACGCAGAACGTCGATGACCTGCACCAGCGTGCCGGCAACGAGGACACGCTGCGCCTGCATGGCGACATCCTGGACGACCTCTGGCTGGACCCCTGTGCGCGCCACGCCCGCGGCGGCAATGTCTGCGACCCCGCCTGGGCCGAGGCCGGGCGGCCGCCCGAGTGCCTGGAGTGCGGCAACCGCGTGCGGCCGGGCGTGGTGTGGTTCGGCGAGAACCTGCCCGTGCGCGCGCTGGACGCCGCGCAGCGCGCCGCCGGGCACTGCGCGCTGATGCTGGTGGTGGGCACCTCGGGGGCAGTGTGGCCGGCCGCCGGTCTGGCCGGCCAGGCGCGTGCCGCCGGCGCCAAGGTGGTGGTGCTGAACCCGGCGCCCAGCGAACTGGACGGCACCGCACATCTCGTGCTGCGTGGCACGGCCGCAGGCACCTTGCCCATGCTGCTCGCCTGAACCTTTCCCGAAAATCCAGATCTGGACTAATATCCAGGAAAAGTCCAGAAAGGGATTTTCATGAGTGCCGTCCTGGCGCCCGCCCCGGCGCCCGAAGTGTCCCCCGAGCGACTGGCCGCCGCCGGCCTGCGCGCCTTCATGCGCATCGCCGAGGCCTGGCAGCTGACCATCGAAGAGCAACTGGCGCTGCTGGGCCAGCCTTCGCGTTCCACCTTCTTCGGCTGGCGCAAGCATCCCGAGAAGGCGGCGCTGCCGCGCGACACGCTGGAGCGCCTGTCCAACCTGCTGGGCATCTGGAAGAGCCTGCAGATCCTGCTGCCCGACGCGGCCGCCGCCGACGCCTGGGTGCGCCAGCCGAACACCGCCGCGCCCTTCGGTGGGCAGAGCGCGCTGCAGCGCATGCTGGCCGGCAACGTCAGCGACCTGAACCTGGTGCGCCGCTACCTCGACGGCGTTCGCGGGGGCGGATGGTCCTGAACCCGGCGCCGGACATCCGCCGCGTCCGCTGGCAACAGGCCTGCCGCATCGTCCCCACGCGCTACCCGTCGGTGTCGCTGTTCGACCGCGTCGCCGATGCCGAGGACTTCGACGCCCTTTACGCGCTGGAAGCGATGACCAACGAGCGCGTGCGCGACGAGGTCGGCCAGATCGAGCGCGTGCCGCGCGGCGAACGCGTGTTCGGCCCCGGCAGCAGTCCCATCATGGCCGCCTTCACGCATGTCAACGTGCAGGGCAGCCGCTTCTCCGACGGCCGCTTCGGCGTCTTCTACGCCGCGCGCGACCGCGCCACCGCCGTCGCCGAGACCCGGTACCACCACGGCAACTTCCTGGCCGCCACGCGGCAGGCGGCCACCCACCTGCCGATGCGCCTGTACCACGTGGCCATCGACGCCCGCCTGCACGACCTGCGCCCGGTGGGCGCCTGCGCCGAGGCGGTGCACGACCCCGCGGACTACGCCGCCGCCCGCCGCCTGGGCCATGCGCTGCACGCCGCCGGTTCGGCTGGCGTGGCCTACCGCAGCGTGCGCCGGCCCGGTGGCCAGTGCGTGGGCCTGTTCCGCCCACGCGGCGCCAGCCGCTGCCTGCATGCCGCCGTGCTGCTGTACGCCTGGGACGGCCGGTGCTTCACCGACGTGTTCGAGAAGACCGAGTGAAGAAGCCGGGAGAACGCTTCGACCGGCTGGACGCGCTGCGCGGCTGCGCCATCGTCTGGATGGCCGCCTTCCACTTCTGCTTCGACCTGAACCACTTCGGCCTGTGGGACCCGCGCCAGTTCTTCACGCGCGACCCCTTCTGGACCACGCAGCGCACGGGCATCGTCACGATGTTCATCTTCTGCGCCGGCCTGGCGCAGGCCGTGGCGCTGCAGGGCGAGGGCGCCGGGCCGCGGCTGGACGGCCGCTTCTGGCGCCGCTGGGCGCAGGTGGCCGGCTGCGCCGTGCTGGTGAGCGCCGGCTCGGCGCTGATGTTCCCGCAGAGCTGGATCGCCTTCGGCGTGCTGCACGGCATCGCCGTGATGCTGGTGCTGCTGCGGCTGCTGGCACCGCTGGGCACCTGGCTGCTGCCGCTGGCGGCACTGGCCATCGCCTTGCCGCACTTCGCCCGCCACACGGTCTTCGATGCCCCCTGGCTCAGCTGGACGGGTCTGCCGCTGCGCAAGCCCTTCACCGAGGACTACGTGCCGGTGCTGCCCTGGATCGGCGTGATGCTGCTGGGCTACCTGGCCGGCCGCTGGCTGCTGGCCCACCGCCGCGGCGTGCTGGCCGGTGCGGTGCCGGCGCCGGTGAAGCCGCTGGCCACGCTCGGGCGCTACAGCCTCAGCTTCTACATGCTGCACCAGCCGGTGTTCATCGGCGGCCTGATGGGCGGGCGGCAGCTGGGGTGGTGGTAGGCCCAGGGCCTACCATCGGTGGATGAGCACCAAGGTCCTGTTCGGCTTCCACGCCGTCACCGTGCGGCTGAAGACCGCGCCGGAGTCCGTCATCGAGGTCCACGTCGACGCCACGCGGCGCGACGCGCGCATGCGCCAGTTCGTGCAGCGCGCGCAGGAGGCGGGTGCGAAGATCGTGGACAGCGACGCCGCACGGCTGGCGGCACTGGCCGGCGGCCCGCGCCACCAGGGCGTGGTGGCGCGCGTGACGCCATTGGCGCCCAAGCACTCGCTGGACGAGGTGCTGGAAGTGGTGGAGGGCCCGCCCCTGGTGCTGGTGCTGGACGGTGTGACCGACCCGCACAACCTGGGTGCCTGCC
>CAZBUU010000065.1:0-17535 GCA_964495125.1 uncultured Rubrivivax sp. | reverse complement strand
CACCTTCGACCGCCTGGCCGACAACCTGGGCGCGCTGAGCTTCCTGATCGACATGCTCAGTGTGCAGCCGGCGCTGGCCAAGTCGCTGTTCCGCTACGACCCCGCCAGCGGCAGCCTCAGCGCCGTGATGGGGCAGAGCGAGCGGGTCTCCGCTTTCGCCGCCTTCGACGACACGGCCACGGTCACCGTGCGGGAGTCGCCGCCTTCACAGGCGCCGCTGCTGGACCAGCTGCGCGATGTGGCCGCCGCCGCCGGCCGTCCCACGGTCAGCGACTACGAACTTTCGCAGCGCCTGGACCCGCTCGCGCGCCAGGCCTTCGCGGCCGACCAGCCCGAGCTGGCCCGCCTGCTCTCCGGTGCACAGATCGCGCTGCGCGACGGCGCCGACGACGCCACGCGCGCGCAAGTGCGCACCGACCTCGCCCAGGCCGTCGTGGCGCTGGCGCCGCCGCCGGCGCCGGTGGAGCCGCCCTCCGCGCCCGTGCCGCCGCCCAAGCCGGCCCCGGCCGCAGGCGGCACCGGCCTCGAAGACGACCAGGAGATGCGCGACATCTTCATCGAGGAAGCGCGCGAAGTCGTCGCCGATGCGCGTGCAGCCCTCGACCGCCTGGCCGACGCGCCCGAGAACGCGACCGACCTCACTGCCGTGCGCCGCGCCTTCCACACGCTCAAGGGCAGTTCGCGCATGGTCGGCCTGGGCGCCTTCGGCGAAGCCGCCTGGGGTTGCGAGCAGCTCTACAACCAGCGCCTGGCGCAGGCGCCGCGCATGGACAACGCGCTGCGTCAGTTCACGCACGAGGCACTGGATTACCTCTCCGGCTGGACCGAAGCCATCGCGACCGGCCAGTCCCTGGGCCACAACACCGCCGACGTGGCGCGCGCCGCCGACGCCATGCGGCTGGAAGGCACGCGGCTGCCCATCAACGCGCCCGCAGGCTTCGACACGGAGCCGCGGACGGTCATCCTGCCGAAGCCGCCGGCGGCGCCCGAAGCGGTGCTCGACCACGCCGGGCCGACCCTCGTCCTGCCCGTGCCGCTGTCCGAGCCGACGGTGCAGATCGCCGTCCCGGCGCCGGCACCGCTGGCGCCGGAGTTCTCCCTCGACCTGCCCGAGCTGGAAGAACTGCCCGAGGCCGAGCCGCCGACGCTCGAACTGCCCGCCCCGACGCCGGCGCTGGCCGACGCCCTGGCCGAGCGCGTGCCCGGCCTGCCCGCGGCCGCCGACCTCGACCTCGTCCCCGTGGTCGAGCCCGAGCCCGAGCCGCCGACCGAACGCACCGAGCCGCTGCCCGTGCCGACGGTGGAGCCGCCCGAGTTCGATCTCGACCTGGCCTCGTTCGGCGACCCCGAACCCCTGCCGCCGCCCGCGCTGGCGCCGACCCCCGATCACGAGCTGCTGGACCTGCCGCTGGACGCCGAGCTGCCCGAGGCGCCGGCCGACGCGCTGCCGCAGACCGAGACCCTGGAGATCGACCTCGAGGACCTGCCGGCCGGCTTCCCGCCTGCTGCCACGGAGCCGCCGGTCGAGACGCTCGAAGCGGCCGCGCCGGTCGCCCTGGCCGACCTCCCGCTGGCCGAAGACGCTTCCGTGGCCGGCCCGGTGGCCGAACCGGCTGCCAACGACGAAGACGACGACGAGCAGGTCAAGGTCATCGGGCCGCTGCGTATCAGCATCCCGCTGTTCAACATCTACCTGAACGAAGCCGACGAACAGTCGCGGCGGCTCGTCACCGAACTCGCCGAGTGGGGGTTGGAGTCCGAGCGTCATCCGGTGTCGGACAGCGCCGTGGCGCTGGCGCACTCGCTGGCCGGCAACTCGGCCACCGTGGGCTATGCCGAGCTGTCCGCGCTGGCGCGGGCACTGGAACACGCGCTGATGCGCTCGCGCAGCGTCGGCCGCGGCCGCGATGGCGAGCCGGCCCTGTTCAGCGACGCCGCCGACGAGATCCGCCGCCTGCTGCACCAGTTCGCCGCCGGCTTCCTGCGCTCCGTGCCCCCCGAGCTGATGGAACGCCTGGCCGCGCACGAGCGGCTGCCGCTGGAGGCGCCGCCGCTGCCCGAACTGCCCGATGCGGACGACGACCTCGGCGTCACCGACCACATCGACACCGAGCTGCTGCCCATCTTCGAGGAAGAGGCCGACGAGCTGATGCCGCAGCTGACCTCGCGGCTGCGCGACTGGCTCGACCGTCCGGCCGACCCCGATGCGCCGATGGCCTGCATGCGCACGCTGCACACGCTCAAGGGCGGCGCACGGCTGGCCGGGGCCATGCGCATCGGCGAAATGGCGCACCGGCTCGAAACCGAGATCGAGTCGCTGGGCGCGCGCGGCGACGCCACGCCGGGCGAGATCGAGCCGCTGCTCGCGCGCGTGGACGCCATGAGCCTGGCGCTGGATCAGCTGCGCGGCGGTGCGGTCGCGGCCCCCGTGCCGGCACCGCTGGCACCGCCGTCGCCGCTGCTGGACCTGCCGTCGATGCCGGCGCCCGAGCCGCTGCCGCCGGCGCCCATGGTGGACCTGCTGCACCTGGACCTGCCGCCGGAACCCGAGCCGGAGCCGCACCCGCCGGTGGAGCCCTCGGCGCCGGTCGAGCTGCTGGACCTGCCGGTGGAGCCCGAGGCGCCGCCGACCGCCCTGCCGACGCCCGAGCCTGCGGAAGCCTCGGCCACGGACCTGCTGCTCGACATCGGCGGCGAACCGGCGGCACCCACCATCGAACCGCTGCTGGCCGTGCCCGCCGCCGAGCCGGAGGCGGTGCCGGTTACCGAACCCGAGCCCGTGGCCGAGCTGTCACCGCCACCGCCTCCGCCTCCGCCGGCGCCCGTGCCGGTGGTGCCGCCCCCGCCGCCGAAGTTCGACTGGAATCGCTTCGCTGGCGGCGAGCTCACGGCGGTCGATCCCGCCGCGGCCGGGCGCGCCGCGGCCACCGGCGGCGCCGTGGTGCGCGTGCGCGCCGGTCTGCTGGACCGCATGGTCAACCAGGCGGGCGAGGTGAGCATCACGCGCGCCCGCATCGACGCCGACGTGAAGCTGCTGCAGGGCTCGCTGAGCGACCTGACCGACAGCCTGGAGCGCATGCGCCGCCAGCTGCGCGACATCGAACTGCAGGCCGAGACGCAGATCACCTCGCGCATGGAAGCGGCCAAGGCCTCGTCGCAGTCCTTCGACCCGCTGGAGATGGACCGCTTCACGCGCTTCCAGGAGCTCACGCGCTTCATGGCCGAGTCGGTGAACGACGTGGCCACCTTGCAGCGCGGGCTGCAGCGCACGCTGCAGTCGGCCGAAGACGAATTGGCAGCCCAGGCGCGGCTGACGCGCGAACTGCAGGACGACCTGCTGCGCACGCGCATGGTGGAGTTCGAGAGCGTCGGTGAGCGCTTGCAGCGCACGGTGCGCCAGGCCGCGCGCGAGACCGCCAAGCAGGTGCGCATGGACATCGTCGGGGGCGCCATCGAAATCGACCGTGGCGTGCTCGAACGCATGGCCGGCGCCTTCGAGCACCTGCTGCGCAACAGCGTCGTGCACGGCGTCGAGCCTCCCGAGCAGCGCAAGGCTGCGGGCAAGGACGCCGTCGGCGTCATCACCGTGACCGTGGCGCAGGCTGGCAACGAAGTGGCCGTGGAGTTCGCCGACGATGGTGCCGGCCTGGACCTCGCGCGCATCCGGCAGCGTGCCGAAGAGCGCGGGCTGGTGTCGCGCGGCGCGCCGGTGTCCGACGACGAGCTGCGGCAGATGATCTTCAAGGCCGGCTTCAGCACCGCCGAGGTGGTGACGGAACTCGCCGGCCGCGGCGTCGGCATGGACGTCGTGCGTTCCGAAGTGAACGCCATGGGCGGCCGCATCGAGACGCTCAGCGATGTCGGCCGCGGCACGCGCTTCAAGCTGCTGCTGCCGCTGACGACCGCGGTCACGCAGGTGGTGATGCTGCGCTCGGGCGAACTCACGGTGGCCGTGCCTTCGCCGCTCATCGAACTCGTTCGCCGCGTGCCCAGCGCCGACGTGCTGCGCGCCTACGAAGAAGGCACGCTGGAGTACGACCACCAGGCCGTGCCCTTCTTCTGGCTGCCCGCGCTGCTGCGCGCCGGCGCGCGCGGCGACGTGGCAGGCCGCACGCAGGCCATCGTCATCATCCGCAGCGCCGCACAGCGCGTGGCGGTGCACATCGACGAAGTGGTGGGCAACCAGGAAGTGGTGGTCAAGAACGTCGGCCCGCAGCTGGCGCGCCTGCCGGGCCTGGCCGGCGTGACGCTGCTGCCTTCGGGCACGGTGGCCCTGATCTACAACCCGGTGGCCCTGGCGGCGCTGTACGGCGACGAGGCCCGCACCGCGATGCGCCAGGCCGGCAGCCCGGCCCAGGCGCAACCGGCCGCGGCGGTGCCGCTGGCCGACGAGCCGACCCGCGTGCCGATGGTGCTGGTGGTCGACGACTCGCTCACCGTGCGCCGCGTCACGCAGCGCCTGCTGGTGCGCGAGGGCTACCGCGTCGTCACCGCGAAGGATGGGCTGGACGCCCTGGAAAAGCTGGCCGAGGAACGCCCGGCGGTGGTGCTGTCCGACATCGAGATGCCGCGCATGGACGGCTTCGACCTGCTGCGCAACATCCGCGCCGACGCCGCGTTGGCGAAGCTGCCGGTGATCATGATCACCTCGCGCATCGCCCAGAAGCACCGCGACTACGCCACCGAGCTGGGTGTGGACCACTACCTCGGCAAGCCCTATGCCGAGGAAGAACTGCTGTCGCTGGTGGCCCGCTACGCCGGAGCGGACGTCCTGACCTGATCCCGAACCGCCCGGGCGTGCACTGCTGCCGCCCGGGCCCGTCCTTCGAATGGGCCGCCAGCGTCAGTTCGATCGAGAATCCCTGACGCCAATCAGGGGGGATCACGCGCCCGTCAGAGGCCCCATGTCCCGAGTTGTCGAACATCTGGCAGAGCTCACTGGCTTCCGCGACCGCGATGTCCTCGACGTCACGCTCGTCGGCGCGCTGCGCGAACTGCTGCAGCCACGCGAAGTGGCCATCTACCGTTGCGTCGGCGAAGGCGACAACCGTCGCTGGCTGACGCGCGCCCGCCTGGGTGCGTCCGACACCACCGCCTCGGCCGATCCGCTGTGGACCGAACTGGCCCTGCTGCCCTTGCTGGCCGACCTGCCGCAGCGCCTGGCCTGCCTGCAGTCGCAGGTGCCGATCCTGGGCGAGGGCGTGCCGGCGGTGGCGCACTTCCCGCTGGGCGGTGAGGTACACGCGGTGGGCGTCGTGGAGATCCACACCGAGCAGCCGCTCAGCGCCGAACAGCTGCGCCTGGTGGGCAGCATCTTGCGCGTGTACCGCAACTTCGAGGGTCTGCTGGACTACAGCGAGCGCGACACCCTCACCGGGCTGCTGAACCGCAAGACCTTCGACGAGAGTTTCCTGCGCCTGTCGGCTTCGGATCCCGCCCGCGGTGCGGCGGTCACCGCCAGCCGCCGGGCTGCGGCCGGCGCCACGTCCTGGCTGGCGGTGATCGACATCGACCACTTCAAGCGTGTCAACGACAACTACGGCCACCTCATCGGCGACGAGGTGCTGCTGCTGCTGTCGCGCCTGATGCGCGCCAACTTCCGCTACCACGACCACCTCTACCGCTTCGGCGGCGAGGAGTTCGTCGTGCTGATGCGCTGCGACCACCCGTCGCACGCCGCGTCGGCGCTGGAGCGACTGCGCACGCGGGTGGAGACCCACGTCTTCCCGCAGGTGGGCCGCATCTCGGTGAGCGTCGGCTTCACGGCGCTGCGGCCGGGTGATTCACCGGCGGCCGCCTTCGAACGCGCCGACCAGGCGGTGTACTGGGTCAAGCAGCACGGCCGCAACGCGGTGGCCTGCCACGCCGACCTGGTGGCCCGCGGCGAACTCGCCGAAGCCTCGCGCGACAGCGACGTCGAGCTGTTCTGAACGTCCCGTGACCCCGGCGTTGCGGGAAAACCCTTTGCGCGTCGAGACTAAAACAAACGTTTGATTCAGACGCTACAGTCGCGGTGTGATGACCCGAGCCGCGAGCCCTGCCGCTGTCGAAGATGCCCGTGAGCGCCTGCTCGGCGCCGGCCTGCGCCTGTTCGCGGCCCAGGGTTTCGCGAAGACCAGCACGCGGGAGATTGCCGAGGCGGCCAACGTCAACGTCGCCGCCATCAGCTACTACTTCGGCGACAAGGCGGGCCTGTACCGCGCCGTCTTCTTCGGCCCCGCCGGCAATCCACCCGCCGACACCACCTTCGCCGGCCCCGATGCCCCGCTGGCCGAGGTGCTGAAGGGCTTCTTCGAGCAGTTCCTGGCGCCGCTGCGGGCCGGCGACAGCGCAAGGCTGTGCATGAAGCTGCGCTTCCGCGAGATGTTCGAGCCGACGGGACTGTGGGAAGAGGAACTGCGGCGCGACATCGGGCCCATGCACGACGCTCTGGCAGCCCGGCTGGCCGCCCACCTGGGCTTGGCCGCCCCCGACGAGGAGGTGGTGCGCCTGACCGTCGTGCTGGCCGCACTGGGCGTGCACCTGCACGTGGGGCACGACGTGAACGAGATCGTGGCGCCGGCGCTGACCGCCGGCGAGGACGCGATGGACCGCTGGGCCGAGGCGCTGCTGCGCTACGGCCTGGCGCTGGTGGAGGCCGAGGTGGAACGCCGCCGTGCCGCCCCGACTGGAGCCCCGACGAGATGAATCCGAGTTTCAAGCCAGGCCCCCTGGCCCTGCTGGCTGCGCTGGCTGTCCTGGCGGGCTGCGCCACGACGCCCCCCGAGAAGGCCGCCCCCGCAGCGCTGCCCGTGCCATCGCAGTGGCAGGCCCCAGCCGTGGCGGGTGCGCCCGCCGACGCCGGCTGGTGGCAGCGTTTCGGCGACCCGCTGCTGCCGGCTCTGGTGGCCGCTGCCCAGGAGGCCAGCCCGACGCTGGCGGCGGCCCGTGCGCGCATCGAGCAGGCACGTGCCAGCCGCGTCGCGGCCGGTGCCGCGCTGGCGCCGACGCTCGATGCCACGGCCAGCGCCGTGCGCAGTCGCAGCACGCCGGGGCAGCCTGCAGCCACGGCGGGCAGCCTGGGCCTGCAGGCGGCCTGGGAAATCGACCTCTTCGGCGCCGGCGCCGCTGGCCGCGACGCCGCGCAGGCACGGCTGGAAGGCGCGCGCGCCGCGTGGCACGACGCGCGGGCGGCCGTGGCCGCCGAGGTGGCCACCAGCTACGTGGCGCTGCGCGGCTGCGAGGCGCAACTGGTGCCCGTGCAGGCCGATGCGCGTTCGCGCGAGCAGACGGCGGCGCTGACGGCGCAGAGCGCACAGGCCGGCTTCGCCGCGCCGGCCGATGCGGCGCTGGCGCGCGGCAGCGCCGCGCAAGCCCGCGCCCTGGCGGTGAGCCAGCGCGCCGCCTGCGAGACGCTGGTCAAGTCGCTGGTCGAGTTGACCGACCTGCCCGAACTCGCACTGCGCGAGCGCCTCCAGCCGGGGCTCGCGCAGATGCCGGTGCCACCGGCACTGGCCTTGCCGGCGCTGCCGGCGGCGCTGCTGGCGCGCCGGCCCGATCTGACCGCTGCGGCGCGCCAGGTGGAGGCCGCCGCGGCCGACCGCACGCGCAGCGCCGCCGCCGAAAGACCGCAGATCCGGCTCACCGGCAACCTGGCGCGCAGCACGCTGCGCAGCGGCGGCGAAAGCTTCAACGGCAACACCTGGAGCCTGGGCCCGCTGTCGGTGAGCTTCCCGCTCTTCGACGGTGGCGCGCGCCGCGCGGCCACCGCCGCGGCGCAGGCCGGCTACGACGAGGCCGTGGCCAGCTACCGCGCCCAGGTGCGTCGGGCGCTGCGCGAGGTGGAGACCAGCCTGGTGGCGTTGGACGCCACCGCCACCCGCGAAACAGACGCCCGCGCCGCGGCGCTGGACTTCGAGGCTTCGCTGCGCGCCACCGAGGCGCGGCAGAAGGGCGGCCTCGCCAGCCTCTTCGACCTGGAAGCCGCGCGGCGCAACGCCCTGGCGGCGCAGAGCGCGCTGATCGACCTGCAGCGCGAGCGCGCCGCCGCCTGGATCTCGCTGTACCGCGCGCTCGGCGGCGGCTTCGACGAGGCCCAGCTCACCGCAGGCACCACGCCTTGAAGGCGTCCAAGGACTTTCGACCCACGACCATGCGCATGCCCCGACTCCACCGCCAACACGCCGCCATGGCGCTGGCCGCCAGCGCTCTGGTGCTGGCCTTCGCTGGCGCCGCCGTCGGCGCCGACAACGCCAGCGCCGACAAGGCCGCCGCCAAGCCGGCGCTCACCGTCACCGTGACGCAGCCGCAGAAAGCCGACATCGCCAGTGTCGTGAACGCCAACGGCAACGTCGCCGCCTGGCAGGAGGCCAGCGTTGGTTCCGAGGCCAACGGCTGGCGCCTGGCCGAGGTGCGTGCCAACGTCGGCGACGTCGTGCGCCGCGGCCAGGTGCTGGCCACCTTCGCCAGCGAGATGGCGGCGGCCGATCTGGCGCAGAGCCATCACGCCGTGGCCGAGGCCGAGGCCACGCTGGCCGAAGCCGTAGCGAACGCGCAAAGGGCGCGCGAACTGCAGACCACCGGCGCACTGAGCGCACAGCAGATCAACCAGTACCTCACGGCCGAGCGCACGGCGCAGGCGCGGCTCGAAGCGCTGCGCGCGGCGGCCAAGGTGCAGCAGATCCGCTTCACGCAGACGCGCGTGCTGGCACCGGACGACGGCGTCATCTCCGCGCGCAGCGCTACCGTAGGCGCCGTGGTGCCGGCCGGGCAAGAGCTGTTCCGCCTCATCCGCCAGGGCCGGCTGGAGTGGCGCGCCGAGGTGGCCTCGTCCGACCTGCCGCAGCTCAAGCCCGGCCAGGCGGTGAAGGTCACGCCGGCTGGCGGCCCGGCCATCACGGGCAAGCTGCGCATGCTGGCGCCGACGGTCGATGCGGCCACGCGCAACGGCCTGGTCTACGTCGACCTTCCGAACCCCGGGGCCGCACGGGCCGGCATGTTCGCGCGCGGCGAATTTGCCGTGGGCAGTTCCAGCGCGATGACGCTGCCGGCCAGCGCCGTGCTGCTGCGCGACGGCTTCGCCTATGTCTTCAAGCTCGGTGCCGACCAGAAGGTGACGCGGGCCAAGGTGACCGTGGGCCGCCGCGTCGGCGACCGCATCGAGATCACCGGCGGTCTGGACGCCGGCGCACGTGTCGTCTCCAGCGGTGCCGGCTTCCTGGCCGACGGTGACCTCGTGCGCGTGGTCGACGCGCCCAAGCCCTGAACCGGAGCGCCGCGATGAACGTCTCCGCCTGGTGCATCCGCAACCCGATCCCCTCGGTGATGCTCTTCGTGCTGCTCAGCGTGCTGGGCCTGATGGGCTTCAAGGGCATGAAGGTCCAGCAGTTCCCGGACATCGACCTGCCGATGATCACCGTCAACGCCAGCCTGCCCGGTGCCGCGCCGGCGCAGCTGGAGACCGAGGTGGCCCGACGGCTGGAAAACGCCGTGGCCTCGCTGCAGGGCCTGAAGAACATCTACACCAAGGTGCAGGACGGCATGGTGATCCTCACCGTGGAGTTCCGCCTCGAGAAGCCCACGCAGGAGGCGCTGGACGACGTGCGCGCCGCCGTGCAGCGCGTGCGCAGCGACCTGCCGGCCGAACTGCGCGACCCGGTGGTGGCCAAGGTCGACCTCGCCGGCTCGCCCATCCTCACCTACACCGTCGCTTCGCCCAAGCTGGACGACGAGGCCCTGTCCTGGTTCGTCGACAACGAGGCCACGAAGGCCGTGCTGGCCGTGCGCGGCGTGGGCTCGGTGGCGCGCGTGGGCGGCGTCACGCGCGAGGTGCGCGTGGAGCTGGACCCGGCGCGCCTGCTGGCGCTGAACGCCACGGCGGCCGACGTGTCGCGCCAGCTGCGCGCCACGCAGCAGGAAGCCAGCGGCGGCCGCGCCGACGTGGGCGGCGTCGAGCAGAGCGTGCGCGCCATCGCCACCGTGCAGAGCGCCGACGAGCTGGCGCGCATGGAGATCGCCCTGAGCGACGGCCGGCGCGTGCGGCTGGACCAGATCGCCAGCGTCAGCGACACCGTGGCCGAACAGCGCAGCGGCGCGACGCTCAACGGCAAGCCGGTCGTCGCCTTCGAGGTGGTGCGTTCGCGCGGCGCCGGCGAGACCGACGTCGCCGAGGCCGTGCGCGCCGCGCTGCAGCAGCTGCGCGAGCGCCATCCCGACGTGCAGATCACCGAGGCCTTCAACTTCGTCGACCCCGTGGTGGAGAACTTCCACGGCTCCATGTACCTGCTGCTGGAAGGCGCGGTGCTGGCGGTGATCGTCGTCTTCCTGTTCCTGCGCGACTGGCGCGCCACGCTGGTGGCGGCCACGGCGCTGCCGCTGTCGGTGCTGCCGGCTTTCGCGGTGATGCACTTCATGTTCGGCTTCTCGCTCAACGTCGTCACGCTGCTGAGCCTGAGCCTGGTGGTCGGCATCCTGGTGGACGACGCCATCGTCGAGATCGAGAACATCATGCGCCACCTGCGCATGGGCAAGACGCCCTTCGAGGCGGCGATGGAAGCGGCCGACGAGATCGGCCTGGCGGTGATCGCCACCACCTTCACGCTGATCGCCGTGTTCCTGCCCACCGCCTTCATGGCCGGCGTGGCGGGCAAGTTCTTCGTGCAGTTCGGCTGGACGGCGGCCATCGCCGTGTTCTTCAGCCTCGTGGTGGCGCGCATGCTCACGCCCATGATGGCGGCCTACATCCTGAAGCCGCCCCAGCGCGAGCACCGAGAACCCGGCTGGATGACGCACTACCTGGGCTGGGCCCGCTGGTGCCTGAAGCACCGCATCCTGACCACGCTGGCCACGGTCGTGTTCTTCTTCGGCTCCTTCGCGCTGATACCCCTGATGCAGGTGGGCTTCATGCCGCCCGACGACCTGAGCCAGACCCAGGTGACCGTGACCTTGCCGCCGGGCGCCACCTACGCGCAGACCGCCGCGGCCGCCGAGCAGGCGCGGCAGATCGTGGCGAAGAACCCGCACGTGAAACTGGTCTACACCGCCGTGGGCGGCGGCAGCACCGGCAGCAATGCCTTCGACCCCGGGGGCAGCTTGGCCGACGTGCGCAAGGCCACGTTGACGCTCAACATGACCCCGCGCGGTGAACGCGGCGGCATCACCAAGCAGCAGGTGGAGTCGCAGCTGCGGGAAGCGCTGGCCCAACTGCCGGGCGCGCGCATCAACGTGGGTTTCGGGCAAAGTTCCGAGAAGTACGTGCTGGTGCTGGCCGGCGAAGATGGCGCGGTGCTCGGCGCGCACGCGGCCCTGGTGGAGCGCGAGCTGCGCAGCATCCCCGGCATCGGCGCCGTGACCTCCAGTTCCAGCTTGGTCCGGCCCGAGCTGATCGTGCGGCCCGACCCCGCACGCGCCGCCGACCTGGGGGTGAGCACGTCGGCCATCGCCGACACGCTGCGCATCGCCACCGCGGGCGACTACGACCAGAGCCTGGCGAAGATGAACCTCAGCCAGCGCCAGGTGCCCATCGTCGTGCGGCTGCCGGCGGAGGCGCGCACCGACCTCGCGCTGCTGTCGCGGCTGCCCGTGCCGGGCAAGGCCGGGCCGGTGCCGCTGTCGAACGTCGCCACGCTCGGCATCGACAGCGGGCCGGCGCAGATCGACCGCTTCAACCGCCTGCGCAACGTCAACTTCGAGATCGAGCTCAACCAGCAGCCGCTGGGCGAGGTGAAGGCGGCGGCGCTGGCGCTGCCCAGCCTGAAGAGCCTGCCACCGGGCGTGACGCAGACGGAAGTGGGCGACGCCGAGGCCATGGCCGAGCTCTTCGACAGCTTCGGCCTGGCCATGCTGACCGGCGTGCTGTGCATCTACATCGTGCTGGTGCTGCTGTTCAAGGACTTCGTGCAGCCGGCCACCATCCTGGGGGCTCTGGTGCTCTCGGTGCCGGGGGCCTTCCTGGCGCTCTACGTCACGGGCACGGCCATCAGCATGCCCAGCATGATCGGCCTCATCATGCTGATGGGCATTGCCACGAAGAACTCCATCCTGCTGGTGGACTACGTCATCCTGGCGCGGCGTGAACATGGCCTGAACCGCTTCGAAGCCGTGCTGGATGCCTGCCTGAAGCGGGCGCGGCCGATCATCATGACCACCATCGCCATGGCGGCCGGCATGCTGCCGATCGCCATCGGCTTCGGAACCGATCCGAGTTTCCGGGCTCCGATGGCCATCGTCGTCATCGGCGGCCTCATCACCTCCACCTTCCTCAGCCTGCTCGTGATCCCCGTGCTCTACACCTACGTCGACGACGCCATCCAGCTGCTCGGGCGCCTGCGGCGGCGCAAGCCGGCCGCACAGGAGGCCGCCGCTTGAACCCCTGCAGCCGCCGCCGTGCACTGCAGTTCGGCGCCGCCTGCGCACTGGGCCTGGCCCTGCCGCGGTTGCGCGCCGAGGGCCAGCCGCAGCGCGTCGAAGGCTTCGACCTCGACGGCCATGACGCCCGCCGTGACCGCGACGTGCCCGTGCGCCTGTACCTGCCCGCGCAGACCACGCCCGTCCCGCTGCTGGTGTTCTCGCACGGCCTGGGCGGTTCGCGCTTCGGCTACAGCTGGTTCGGCCGCCACATGGCCGAGCAGGGCATCGCCAGCCTGCACGTGCAGCACGTGGGCAGCGACCGCCAGCTGTGGCAGGGCTCGGCGCTGGGCCTGGTGGGGCGGTTGCAGGCGGCAGCGCAGGACAAGGAGGCCATCGCGCGCGTGCAGGACCTGCGCTTCGCGCTCGACCAATTGCTGGCCGGTCCGCTGGGCGCGCGCATCGACGCCCAACGCATGCTCGCCGCCGGCCACAGCTATGGCGCCAACACCACGCTGCTGGCCACCGGGGCGCGTGTGCCGCGCGAGGGCGGCGTGATCGAACTGCGCGATGCCCGGCTGCGTGCGGCCATCGTGATGTCGGCGCCGCCCTTCTACGGCGAAGGCGATCCCAAGGCCATCCTGTCCCACGTGACCGTGCCCAGCCTGCACGTCACCTGCACGGAAGACGTGATCCGCATCCCCGGCTACTGGAGCGGCGTCGACGACCGCCTGAAGGTCTTCGATGCGATCGGCAGCCCGCGCAAGTGGCTGGCCGTCTACGAGGGTGGCTCGCACAGCATGTTCACCGACCGCACGCAGACCGGTGGCGCGACGCTGAATCCGCAGGTCAAGGCCGCCACGCAGACGCTGGCCACGGCCTTCGTGCGGCAGGTGTTCGAAGGCGATGAGGCGGCGCTGGCCTCGTGGCCGCGCCAGCATGCAACCCTGCTGGCGCGCTTCCAGCCCGCCGGCGCCTGAGTGGCGCCTGTTCCCTTCAGTCCGCCGGGGGCCGCGTCTGCCCCCGGCGCAGCATCAGCAGCGCCGCACCGCCCAGGAGCAGCCAGGCGGGCGTGGGTTCGGGCACGGCGCTCACCAGGCTGAAGCGGTCCAGGTTGAACGAGACGTTGGTGGTGCCGTTCGCCCGGTTGATGAGGAACACGATGCCGTCGACCTCGGCGAAGTTGAAGGGGTCGCTCGCCGTGAAGGGCAGGATCACGTCCATCGCGCCACCGGCCACCGCAGGTGCCATGTTGACCGCCGCCGTGGAGTAGTAGAGCGGGGTCACCGGGTCGAGCGGCGCGTGGGTGTACATCACGGCGATGACGTTCAGCACCTCGGACACGCCCGTGAATTCGAAGCGGAAGGCGTTGTAGGGCGTGAGATCCAGCCCCAGCAGCGGACCGCCGATGTTGGGGTCACCGGTCGGCCGCGTGAAGGCGCCGTAGCTGACCACCACTTCGGTGCGCGCGCCGACGCCGGTGCTGCTGCTGAGCGAGCCGTTGCCCACCGCCAGCGCGGCAATGCTGTTCAAGGGGTTGAAGTAGTTGTGGTGGTAGACGCCGCGCACGCCACCGGGCACGGTGGCCGTGAACTGGTTGAAGCTGTCTTCCCCGACTCCGACGAGCACGCTCGTGGCCGGCGGGGCCGGCGCGGCGAAGTCGTCGACCACGTAGGTGCTGGCCCTGGCGGCCAGGGGCGTGGCCATGGCGGCGGCCAGCAGCCAGGTGGCGGCTGCGCCCAGCAGGCGCGTCGTCGGTCGGTCGAACATGGATCCCTCTCTGGAGTACCGCGCGGTCTGCGCCGGCGCATTGAGCCAGCCGCCGCGCGCCGGCGCGCCCCCAGCAGGGGTGGACGTGCCGCTTCGGCCTAGGGGGAGGCCTTGACCACCGCATAGCGCGCCAGCGTCTTCTCCCGGGCCGCCGCGTGGTCCACCACCGGCATGGGGTAGTCCTTGCCCAGTTCGACGCCCGCCGCGGCCAGATCCACCGGCCGCGCCTGCCAAGGGGCGTGGATGAGCGCGTCGGGCAGCTTCGCCAGCTGCGGCAGGTAGCGGCGGATGAAGCGACCCTGGGGGTCGAACTTCTCGCTCTGGCTCACGGGGTTGAAGATGCGGAAGTAGGGCTGGGCGTCGCAGCCCGTCGACGCCGCCCACTGCCAGCCGCCGTTGTTGGCGGCGAGGTCGAAGTCATTGAGATGCAGCGCGAACCAGGCCTCGCCGCGCCGCCAGTCGATGCCGAGGTCCTTGGTCAGGAAGCTGGCCACCACCATGCGCAGCCGGTTGTGCATGTAGCCGGTCTGCCTGATCTGGTGCATGGCCGCGTCCACCAGCGGGTAGCCGGTGCGGCCTTCGCACCAGGCGGCGAACAGGGCCTCGGCGGGCTTGCCGTGCTCCCACTTGATGCGGTCGTACTCCGGCTTGAAGGCGTGGCCCACCACGCGCGGGTGGTGGTGCAGGATCTGGTGGTAGAAGTCGCGCCACACCAGCTCGGACAGCCACACCTCGGCGCCGCGCGAGCCGCCTTCCCGGCGTTCCATCGCCAGTCGCGCCAGGCGGCGGATGGACACGGTGCCGAAGCGCAGGTGCGTGCTGAGGTAGCTGGGGCCCTTGATGGCGGGGAAGTCGCGCGTCTCGTGGTAGTCGTCGATGCGGCCCAGGAAGTCGTCCAGCAGCTCGGCGGCGCCCGAAGGCCCGCTGGGCAGGCGCAACTGGTGCAGGTTGGTGCGCTGGAAGCCCAGGTCTTCCAGCACCGGCACGCCAGGCTCGCCGGCCGGCCGCGGCGCCAACGCGCCGGCGTGGTGGGCCACCGGGTAGGCCTTGAGGAAGAAGGCATCGCACTTCTTCAACCAGGCGTTCTTGTAGGGCGTGAACACGGAGAACGGCCCGCCGCCCTGCGTGAGCACCTCGCTGCGCTCGAAGATGACGTGGTCCTTGGCCGTGTGCAGCAGCACGCCGGCGTCGGCCAGGCGGCCGCGCACGCGGGCGTCACGCGCCAGCGCCGCCGGTTCGTCGTCGTGGTTGGCGTAGACCGCCTGCACGCCCAGGCGGGCCGCCAGGGCAGGGATCTCGACGTCGGCGCGGCCATGGCGCACGATGAGCCCGGCGCCGTCGGTGCCATGGGACACGGCCAAGGCACAAAGCTCGGCGTCCACGCCCACCAGGCTGTCGCGGATGAACTCCACGCGGCGGTCGGAACGGGGCAAGGTATCCAGGATCTCGGTGTCGAAGACGAAGGCGCACCACACCTGCCGCGCGGACTTCAGCGCGTGGTACAGCGCGGCATGGTCGTCGACCCGCAGGTCGCGCCGCAGCCAGACCAGGGCACGGTCCAGCGGCTTGCTCGGGGGGGCGGGCGACGTTCGGGTCACGGTGCGAGTGTGCCCCGGGAATAGAATTCGGGCATGCCTGCCGGCGACCGCATCGACCTCACCAACCAGTTCCTGATCGCCATGCCCGGCATGGCCGACGACACCTTTGCCGGCAGTGTGGTCTACCTCTGCGAGCACAACGAGAAGGGCGCGCTGGGCCTGGTCATCAACAAGCCCATCGACATCACCTTGAAAAACCTGTTCGAGAAGGTCGAACTGGCGCTGAGCGGTGGGGATCTGGCCGAGCAGCCCGTGTTCTTCGGCGGCCCGGTGCAGACCGAGCGCGGCTTCGTGCTGCACGACGCCCTGGACGGCGCGCCCAGCCCCTACAACAGCACGCTCACCGTGCCTGGCGGCCTGGCCATGACGACCAGCAAGGATGTTCTGGAAGCCCTGGCCGATGGCGCCGGCCCCAAGCGCGTGCTGGTGACGCTGGGCTACAGCGGCTGGGGCGCCGGCCAGTTGGAAGACGAAATCGGCCGCAACGGCTGGCTCACCGTGGGTGCCGACCCCGCCATCATCTTCGACACCCCGGTGGAAAAGCGCTATGCCAGCGCGGTGGCGCTGCTGGGCATCGACCCGCGGATGCTCTCCCAAGAGGCTGGGCATGCGTAGCTGTTCGCCCCCAAGCTCGCTGGCGCTCGCTACCCCCCAAGGGGGCCGCCCCCTGGCGGACCGGCGGAGCCGGATCCGCGGGGGAAAGCTGGGTCGTGGTGCAGCGTAGCTTTCTGGCGTTCGATTTCGGCACGCGCCGCGTGGGCGTGGCCAGCGGCAATAGCTTGCTGAAGAGTGCTTCACCGATGAAGACCATCGCGGTGGAAGGCGACGCCCGCTTCGCCGCCATCGAGGCGCTGATCCGCGAATGGCAACCCGACGCGCTGGTGGTCGGCGTACCCTTCCACCCGGACGGCGCCGAGCACGAGAACACCCGCCGTGCGCGCCGCTTCGCGCGCCAGCTGCACGGCCGCTTCAGGCTGCCGGTGCACGAGGTGGACGAGCGCTACACCACCACCGAGGCCCTGGCTGCGGGAGCGAAGGACGCCGACGCCGCGGCCGCCGCCATCATCCTGAACCAGTACCTGCAAGCCTTGCCGGAAGCCCACGATGCTGCAGCTTGACGCCGAGAGTCTCTACGCCGAGTTGCGCCACGGCGTGACCCACCTCCTGCAGCCCGAATCGGTGCTGGTGGGCATCTGGAGCGGCGGCGCCTGGCTGGCCGAACGCCTGCAGCGCGACCTGGCCCGGCCCGGTGGCGACAAGGGCTTCGGCGTCATCAGCAGCACGCTGCACCGCGACGACTTCTCCGAGCGCGGCCTGGCCGGCGGCACCGACGCCACGCGGCTGCCTTTCGCCATAGCCGGCGCGCACATCGTGCTCATCGACGACGTGCTCTACACCGGCCGCACCATCCGCGCCGTGGTCAACGAACTCTTCGATTTCGGCCGCCCGGCCAGCGTGACGCTGGCGGTGCTGGTGGACCGCGGCGGGCGCGAGATGCCCGTGGCCGCCGCCTTCGCCGCCGCCAAGATCGTGCTGCCGGCCGCGCAGCGCCTGTCCCTGGCGCGCGACGAGGCCGGCCGCTTCAGCTTCGCCGTCAAGGAATCTTCCTGATGCACTGCGCCGCAGGCGAGAACCATGCTTAACCGACGAAACCCCCAGCTCAACCCTCACGGCGAGCTGATCCACCTGCTCACCATCGAAGGCCTGCCCAAGGCCGTGCTGACGCAGATCCTGGACACCGCCGGCACCTTCCTCAGCGTGAACGACCGCGACGTGAAGAAGGTGCCACTGCTGCGCGGCAAGAGCGTGTTCAACCTGTTCTTCGAGAACAGCACGCGCACGC
>CAZBUU010000064.1:0-17688 GCA_964495125.1 uncultured Rubrivivax sp. | reverse complement strand
CCCAGCGTCAGCGGCTGCGCCCCGCCGCCGCGCCGGTCGGCATGGGCCTGGCGCAGTTCGTCGATGATGGTCATGCGCATGCAGCGCGAGGCCAGGGCGAAGAAGTGGCGTCGGTTCTCGGCCTTCAACCGCGCCGAGCGGACCAGGCGCAGGAAACTCTCGTGCACCAACGAGGTCGTGCCCAGGCCGTTCGGGCGCCCCCCTTCGTACAAACGGGCATGCGCGATGCGGCGCAGCTCCGGATACATTGCGGCAAAGGCCTCGTCGAATGCAGCCCGGTCGCCGGCGGCGACCCGCAGGAGCAACTCGGTGATCGGAGGTTCCATGGGAATGTCCTGGCCGGCAGCGGTGGCGCAGTCTAGGGGTGGGACCGACAGTCGTCCACGCCCACCGGGCACCGTGGCATGAAGCCCGCCGGAGCGCTCACGCCGGAAGACTACGCCGAGCTGTCGACCCTGTTCGACGAGCTCAGCGAGCTGCCCCCGGCCGCGCGCGCCCACCGCCTGGACAGCCTCCGCGCACAAGGCCACGCCTTGGTGCCTCGGCTGGCCCGCATGCTGGCCGCGGCACAAGGCCCGCGCACCGACGAACTGATGCCGCCGACACCGAAGCCACGCGCCATGGCGGCGCGCCAGGCCGGGGAACGCATCGGGCCCTGGCGGCTGGTGGCGCCGCTGGGCAGCGGCGGCATGGCCGAGGTGTGGCGCGCCGTGCGCGACGACGGGCAGCTCAAGCGCGAGGTGGCGCTGAAGCTGCCGTTCCCCGTGCCCGGCCCCGTCGGCGAGACGCGCGCGCAACGCTTCGCGCGCGAACGCGACATCCTGGCCGCGCTGCGGCATCCGCACATCGCCGCGCTGCTGGACGCCGGGGTCGAGACCGACGGCCAGGCCTGGCTGGCGCTGGAACTGGTGGAAGGCACCCGCATCACCGAGGCCTGTGACGCCCGCCGGCTGACGCTGTCCGCGCGCGTGGCGCTCTTCCGCCAGGTGCTGCTGGCCGTGCAGCACGCGCACGCGCAACTGGTGATCCACCGCGACCTCAAACCCGCCAACGTGCTGGTGACGCAGGCGGGTGAGGTTCGCCTGCTGGATTTCGGCATCGCCAAGCTGCTGGCCGGCGACGACGCCCAGGCCGAGGACACCGCGCTCACGCAACAGGCCGGCCACCCGCTGACGCCGCGCTACGCCAGCCCCGAGCAGCTGCGTGGCGAAGCGCTGTCCACGGCCAGCGACGTCTACGCGCTGGGCGTGCTGCTGCACGAGCTGCTCACCGGCCGCCTGCCCTATGCCGCCGCGCTGCGCGGCGCCGCCGCGCTGGAGCGCGCCATGGCCGATGCCGATGTCGCCCTGCCCAGCCGCACGCCGGCCAGCGCCGAGGCTGCGGCCGCGCGCTCGACCACGCCACGGGCGCTGCAACGGACATTGGCGCCGGAACTCGACGCCGTGCTGCTGCGCGCGCTGGCGCGCCGGCCCGCGGACCGCTACCGGTCGGTGGACGCGCTGCTGGACGACCTGGACCGCTGGCTCGCTGGCCTGCCGGTGCGCGCGCGGACGCCGAGCGTCGCGTTCCGGCTGCGCCGCTTCGTGGCCCGGCATCCCTGGGGCGTGGCCGCGGGCAGCACGGCGGTGGTCGGGCTGGTGATGCTGAGCATCATGGCAAGCTGGTTCGGCTGGCGCGCAAACGAAGCCTCGCAGCGCGCCGTGCTGTCGCGCGACTTCCTTCTGGAGATGCTGGGGCGCGCCGAAAGCCAGCAGCACCGTCGCATCGACATCAGCGCCCGCGAGATGCTGGCCTGGGGCCGGCAGCGGGCCGTCGAGATGCCGGCCACGCCCGCACAGCGTGCCGACCTGCTGCTGGACATCGCGCGCGCACAGGCCGAACTCACCGACTACCTGGGCGCCACGGCCACGCTGGACGATCTGGCGCCCCGGCTCGCGGCCCTGGGCCGTCGGGAAGACCTGGCGCAAGTGCAGATCCAGCGTGTCGAGATGGCGCTGCGCGTCGGGGACCTCGCGCGAGCGGCCGAGCGACTGGCCGAGGCACGCCGCGCGATGCCCGCCGTGGCCGGCCTGCCCTTGCAGGCCCGGATGGCGCAGGTGGAGGGCTGGCACGCCTTGATGGCCGGCGACGCGGCCGCCGCCATGGCGCACGACGCCCGGGCGGCCAGTGCTGCGGCGCGCGCCTGGGCCGCCGCCGACGAGGCGCGGGTCCTCATCCGGCTGCAGCAGGCACGGTCCACCGCCGCCGCCGGCCAGTCCGAGCGGGCGCTGGCCCTGCTCGGGTCCTTGATCGCCGACCTGGGGGACCCGTCGCCCGCCACCGCCCGCCAGGCCGCCAATGCCGAGTATGTGCGCGCGACGATCGAGATCGGCCTCGGCCGCTTCGGCGCCGTCGCCGGCCGGCTCGAGCCGGCCATCGCGCGCTGCGAGGCCGTTGCCGGGCCGGCCTGGGAAACCTGCCCGAACCTGCGCCGCATGCTGGCGCTGGCCTGGGTGCGGCTGGGCGAGCGGGCAGCCGCAGCTTCCCTGGCCGCGGCCATGCGGGTCGATGCGCAGGCTGCGGTCAACCCGGTGCGACGCCACGAAGCGCAACTGAGCTGGGCGCATGTGCTGACCGTGTCGGGCCGCATCGACTGGACCGCGCCGCCCTGGCCGGCCGTGCTCGAACTCGCCGAAGGCCGGCAGTCCGACCCCATGCCGGGCTACTTGCGCATCCAGGCGCAGCAACGCATCGCGGAAGCCCGGCTGCGCAGCGGGGACGCCGCGCAGGCGCAGCGCTGGATCGAAAGCGCCCGACGGCAGCTGGCCGCGGAGCGCGCTCCGTCTGCCCAGCAGCAGCTGCGCAACGAGGCGCTGGCCGCTGCGGCGCTGGGGCTGACCGGCGCGCCCGCCGATGCGGCCCGCCGCTGGGCCGAAGTGCAGGCGCGTGCCGGGGTCGTGCTGGGGGCGCAGCACCCGCTGACCTGGCTGTACGCGCTCAACGGCGTGCCGGCCTTGCTGGCCAGCGACCAGCCCGCGCAGGCGCAGGCCCTGCTGGACCAGGCGCTGCCCGTGCTGGAGGCCGCGCTCGGCCGCCAGGCCCCCATCGTTCAGCGCGCCGCCGGGTGGCGGCGCGACCCCCGTGCAGCCCGGCCGGCCGCTGCACTGGACCTGTCCCTGTAGGCCGCCCGGAGTCACCCCATGCCGACCACCAAGCCAACGCAGCAAGAGTCAGAGCCGAAGAAGTTCCCGCCCGACTGGATGCTGGCCGCCGTGCTGCCCGACGGCGGCAAGAACCCGGTGTCCGATCCGGAGTTCGAACGGGCGCTGCGCACCGTGATCACCTACGTCGTCCAGCACCATCGCGCCAGCGGCGGCCGCTGAACGGCGATGCGCCTCAGGCGGCGGCCGCCAGCCGCCGCCGCGCCGCCCGCGCGTGCGGCACCCAGGCCAGCGTGGCCCAGCGCCGCCACATGATCAGCCCACGCAGCCATTCGTCGGCGATGTAGGCGATCCACACGCCGGGCAGGCCCAGGCCCAGGCCGGCCTCGCTGCCCAGCAGCCAGCTGCCGCCAGCCAGCACCACCAGCAGGCTGGCGGCGCCGGCCACCACGGGGAAGCGCGCGTCGCCGGCGGCGCGCAGGGCGTTGATGACGACGAGGTTGAAGGTGCGCCCCGGCTCCAGCAGCACCGTCCACCACAGCAGCACGGTGCCGGCGGCGATGATGGCAGCGTCCTGCGTGAACAGGCGCAGCGTCCAGGGCGCCGAGAGCGCGGCCAGCACGGCCACGCCCACGCTCACCGCCAGGCCGCGCGCCATCGCGCGCCGCACCAGACGGTGCGCCTCGTGCAGCTTGCCGGCGCCGATGAGGTGGCCCACCACCGTCTCGGCCGACAGGCCCGTGGCCAGCCCGAACAGCAGCACCAGGTGGATCACCTGCATGGTGTAGGCATGCGTGGCCAGCGCCGTGGCGCCCAGGCTGCCCACCACGGCGATGCTGGCCATGAAGGACAGGCGCCAGGCGATGTTCTCGGCCGCGCCCGGCAGCCCGATGTGGGCCACCGCCGCCAGTTCGGCGCGGCGCAGCCGCCACCAGTCCTCGCGGTGCGGCACCAACCCCAGGCGCCGCTTCCACAGCGCCAGGTGCAGCACCAGCGCCACGCTGCGTGCCACCACCACGGCCACGGCGAAACCGGCGATGCCGAAGCCATCCCAGCCGAAGGCGCCCAGCATCAGCGGGCCGGCCAGACCCAGGTGCACGAGGTGCATGACGACCATCACCACCAGCGTGTCGCGCGCGTGCAGGTGAGCCCGCACCACCGAGGCCATGCTGGCGTTCCAGGCGTCCAGCAGCATGGCCGGCGCCAGCACCTGCAGCAGCGGCACGGCCAGCGGCAGCACCTCGGGCGGCGCATTCAGCAGCTTCATCAGCGGCACGGCGCCGGCCAGCGCCACCATGGCCGTGCCGGCGCCGATCCAGGTGCTGGCGCCGAGCACGGCGCGCGCCACCGCGTCGGCGGCATCGCGGCGGCCGCCGCCCAGGTTCTGCGACACCACCACGCCCACGCCGGCGCCGACGATGCGGAACAGGATGAACAGCATCGCGGCCACGTGGTTGGCCATCGCGAAGGCGGCGCCGGAAAGGTCGGACAGCCGCGCGGCCAGCGCCGTGCCGGCCACGCCGACGGCAATGCCCAGCAGCAGTTCCAGGAACATCGGCCAGGCCAGCGCGAAGAGCCGGGGCTTCGGGGGTGCACTCGTCGTCATCTCCCGTGAGGGTAAGGCCTTCGGGCGGGGCGGCTACCATCCGCGGCACATCTTGTTCCCCCCATGAAACCCATGATCCGACCCCTGTCCCTGGCCCTGGCCGCCGTGGCCGCGGCCGCCGCGCTGCACGCCACGCCCGCCGCCGCCCAACTGCGCAACGAAGTGGCCCTGCAATGGATGCCCGGTGGCCTGGCCAACGACGGCCGCCGTTCGCGCGACCTGTCCTACAACCGCGAGTTCGGCAACGGCTGGGCGCTGGGCGGCTCGGTCGGCTACGGCAACGTGCACCGCGAGAAGAGCAACGACGGCCTCCTGCTGCTGCTGCGCGTGCGCTGGCGCGCCGAAGGCGGCCTGGCCGGCATGCCCTGGCTGCGCCCGCAGGTGGGCCTGGAGTACGGCGGCACGACCAACGTCTTCCAGACCGCCGACCTGGCCGGTGTCTACGCTGGCGCCTACCTGGCGGCCAGCAACGAGCTGGGCTTCACGGTGGACTACTGGACCGGCAAGTCGCACTACGAATCCGGCAACACGAACGAAAAGCGCAACGTCTCCGGCCTGCGCGTCGGCCTCGCCTTCAGGTTCTGATGGCGCCGCTGCGCGTCCTGGCCGGCCTGCTGCTGGCCCTGGCCTTCGCGGCTGGCGCCCAGACGCCCGCGGCGCCCGAGATCCCGGGCGACCAGGCGCAGCGCGACCTGCGCATCCTCAAGCGCGCCTTCACCGATCTGCACCCGGGCCTGTACCGCTACGCCACGCCGACGGAAATCGACGCCGAGTTCGCCGCCGCCGACGCCGCGGTGAAGAACGGCAGCTCGCGCGCCGAGATGCTGCTGACGGTGTCGCGCCTGGCGGCCGCCGTGCAGTGCGGCCACACCTGGGTGAGCCGCTACAACCAGAGCCCGGCGGTCGAGAAGGGGCTGTACGGCCGCGACGACAAACTGCCCGTGGCGCTGCGCTGGGTGGAGGGCCGAGCCCTCGTGACCGGCAGCGCCGACCCGGCAGTGAAAGCGGGCAGCGAGCTGCTGGCCATCGACGGCCGCCCGGTGGCCGAGATCCGCGACGCCCTGCTGCCCCTGCTGCGCGCCGACGGCCGCCACGCCGGCGCGCAGGCCAAGCGCCTGTCGCAGCTGGACAGCGGCGCCAATGGCGGCGCCATGGACCGCCTGTTCCCGCTGCGCTTCCCGCCGCAGGGCGGCCGCTACCGGCTGCGCCTGCTGGCGCCGGGCGCCACGCAGCCGGAAGACGTGGACGTGGCCACGACGACGCAGGCCGCGCGCGAGAAGGCCGTGCCGCTGGAAGCCGCGCAGTGGTCCTTCCGCGTCGATGGCGACGTGGCCGTGCTGACGCTGCCCACCTTCGCCTTCTGGGGCCAGGACTTCAAGGCGGACGCCTTCCTCGCGCGCACCCTCAACGCCATCCGGCGCGTGCCCTTCCTGATCATCGACCTGCGGCGCAACGAAGGCGGCTCCGACGCCATCGGCCGCATGGTGCTGGCGCACCTGCTGCCCACGCCGCTGGAGTTCCCGGGCTACGCGGTCGAGAGCGCCTACGAGCGCGTGCCCTACGTGCTGGCGCGCTACCTGGACACCTGGGACTTCGGCTTCTTCGACCGCACCGGCCAAGTGACGAAGGGCCCGGGCCGCAACTGGCGCTTGCCGGACGCCGCGCCCACGCGCGTGGAGCCGCGCGAGCCGCGCTACGCCGGCCGCGTGATCGCGCTGGTGGGGCCGCAGAACAGCTCGGCCGGCTTCCTGCTGGCGCGCGACTTCAAACGCACGGCCGCGGCCACGCTGGTGGGGCAGACCACGGGCGGCAACCTGCGCGGCCTGAACGGCGGGCAGCTGGCCTGGATCACGCTCCCGGCTTCGGGGGTGGCGGTGGACATCCCGCTGCTGGCGTCGATCCACCCGGGTGAGGTGCCTGACGCCGGCGTCGAACCCGACGTGCGCGTGGCGCCCAGCTTCGCCGACGGCGCGGCCGGCCGCGACACCGAGATGCAAGCGGCCTTCGCGCTCATCGCCCGCTGGCAGGGCCGCGGGCCCAAGCCTTGATCTAGGGCTTCTGTCCCAGGCCATCACGCGCCCATGATGCGGGCCCCAACCACGAGGAGACTCCCATGGCCACCAAGCCTGCCACCCCCAAGGCGATGTCGCTGCACCTGGGCCTGAACAGCGTCGACCCCCAGGCCTACGAAGGCTGGGACGGCCCGCTGGCGGCCTGCGAGTTCGATGCCAAGGACATGGCGGCCATCGCGCGCGGCAAGGGCATGAAGGCCACCGTGCTGCTGACCAAGAAGGCCACGCGCGCCGCGCTGCTGGCCGGCCTGCGCGCCGGGGCCAAGGCGCTGAAGAGCGGCGACCTCTTCTTCCTCAGCTTCAGCGGCCATGGCGGCCAGGTGCCCGACACCAACCGTGATGAACCCGACCGCAAGGACGAGACCTGGTGCCTGTGGGACGGCCAGCTCATCGACGACGAGCTCTACTTCGAACTGAGCCGCTTCGCCGCCGGCGTGCGCGTCCTGGTGCTGTCGGACAGCTGCCACAGCGGCAGCGTCACGCGCGACCGCAACCCGCCGCCGCCGCCGCCGGGCCAGCGCTCCAAGCTGCTGCCGCCCGCCGTGGGCCTGCGCGTCTACGGCGCCCACCAGGCCTTCTACGACAAGCTGCAGGCCGACGTGGCCAAGGCCGCCGGCCGCCAGGGCGTGGTGGACCCCGACGCCGCGCTGGCCAACGTGACGGTCACGGGCGCCGCGGCGCAGGCGGTGAGCCTGGTGGGCGAGTTCAAGCCGGCGGTCATCCTCATCTCCGGCTGCCAGGACAACCAGACCTCGATGGATGGCGACCACAACGGCGCCTTCACCGAGCAGCTGCTGCAGGCCTGGAACAACGGCAAGTTCAAGGGCGGCTACGCCAGCTTCCACGCCAAGATCCGCGCCGGGCTGCCGCCGACCCAGAGCCCCAACCTCTTCGTGCTGGGGCCGGCCGCCGGCTTCCTGAAGCAGGCGCCGTTCAGCGTCTAGGGAACCACACGCGGCCGGCGAGCGGCGGCAGTTCCAGCGTCACGCTGCGGCCCGCAGGCTGCAGCGGCGCGCCGGGTTGCAGCGCTTCGCGCCACGGGCCGGTTGGGGGCGTCTGCGGGCAGCGTGACCGTCACGCGCTGCGGTGCGTCGCCGTTGTTCAGCGCCACCAGCGCCCAGTCGCGCCCCAGGCGGCGCGCCAGCACCAGCACGCGGGCATCGGCATGCAGCGGCGCCAGCAGCTCGCCGCGGCGCAGCACGGCGTGCTGGCGACGCAGCTGGATCAGGCGCCTGAAGTCGGCGCGCAGCGCGGTGTCCGGCTGCCCACCCAGGTCGGCCCAAGGGTAAGGGGCGCGGTTGAAGGGGTCGTCGCCGCCGGTCACGCCGACTTCGTCGCCGTAGTAGATGCTGGGCGCGCCCGGGTAGGTCATCTGGAAGAAGGTGGCCAGCCGCAGGCGCGCCTTGGCGCGGGCCATCACGGCGGTATCGCTCTCGCCCTCGCGCCCGCCCAGCACGTGCAGCGCGCGCGGCTGGTCGTGCGAGGAGATCAGGTTCATCGCCGCGTGCAGGGCGGGTGGCGGGTAGGCCTCGCGAACATGCTCCAGGTTGCGGTAGAGCGCGGCCACGTCGCCACCCGCTGCGATGTCCAGCACCGTGTTGCGGAAGATGTAGTTCATGGTGCTGTCGAACATGTCGCCCAGCAGGTGCTTGCTCGCGTCGAACCAGGTCTCGGCCACGGTCACCGCCTGGGGATTCGCGCGCTTCACGGCCGTGCGCCATTCGCGCCAGAAATCGTCCGGCACCCAGGGCGCCACGTCCATGCGCCAGCCGGCGGTGCCGAATGCCAGCCAGCGCTGCGTGATGCCGCCTTCGCCGTAGAAGAAATCGCGCACGGCGCGGTTCGTCTTGTCCAGCTCCGGCAGGTCGGCCACGCCGACCCAGCCCTGGTACTGCTTGTCGGGCCGGCTCTGCGAAGGGTCGAAGCGGTACCAGCTCGCGTAGGGCGACGCTGGGTTGATGCGGCCGTTCTGGAAAGCACCCTCGGCCCCGAAGTTGCCGAAGCGATTGAAGTACACCGAGTCCTGCCCGGTGTGGTTGAAGCTGGCGTCGGGCAGCACGCGGATGCCGTGGCGTCTCGCTTCGCGCACCAGGCGCGCGAAGGCCGCGTTGCCGCCGAAGGCCGGGTCCACCTGGCGGTAGTCGGCGGTGTCGTACTTGTGGTTGCTGGCGGCCAGGAAGATGGGCGTGAGGTACAGCGTATTCACGCCCAGCTCGCGCAGCGTGGCCAGCTTCTGCGTGATGCCGGGCAGGTCACCGCCGAAGAAATCGTTGTTGAAGTGGGGGTCGCTGCCGTCGCCGGGCCGGTACGGGCGCTCGTTCCAGCGCGGGTGCAGCTCCACCGTCTTGTCGTGGTAGCGGGCGAGGCCGGGCCGCGGGTCGTTGCTGCGGTCGCCGTTGCGAAAGCGCTCGGGGAAGATCTGGTAGTAGACGGCGTCGGCCACCCAGGCCGGCACCTGGAAGGCCGGGTCGTGGACGGTCTGGCGGAAGCGCCGGACCTCGCGCGCCGAGGCCGGCATGGCGGCCACTGCAGCGCGGCCGCCGGTGCCCTTCTCGCGCGTCCAGAACAGCGGCTCGGTGTTGTTCTGCAGCGCGAAGCGGCGGCCGGCGATCTCGGCCTCGAACCACACGCCGTAGACCGCCACGTCCGCGAAGCGGTAGGCGGCGCGCCAGCGCGTGCCTTCGCGCTGCATCGGCAGCCGGGCCAGTTCGTCGTAGGCCAGGACCTCCTGGTTGCCCTCCAGGCGGCGGCGCTCCACCACCAGCGTGAGGCGGTCCACGCCGGGTGCCGCCTCCACGGCGTACTGCACCGTGGTGCCGGCGGGCACGGCGCCGAAGGGGTGCTTGAACGCCGCGTCGCGCGAGTCGAAGCGCAGGCTCAGCGCCACGGGGTCGGTGACGGCGGCGGCGCGCGGGTCGGCGAAGCTGCGCGGGCCCACGCTGAGCTGCGGCTGGCCGTCGACCCAGGCCAGGCGCAGCGTGTGCTCGCCGCTGAAGGTCTCGACCAGGTTGCCGCCCCCGAGGCCGCCCGCACCGATGGTGCTGGCCGGCTTCCAGCTGGCATCGGCGATCTTGAACTCGTGCCGGCCACTCAGCTTGACGTTCAGGTAGTAGGCGTCGCAGCTGAACTGGAAGGCCGCGTCGTCCACCGCCGCCCAGTTGTTCGGCGTGCCGCGCAGGAACAGCATGGTGTCGCCCAGTGGGGGCACCTGCACGGGGCAGTCCTGCAGCGCGAGCACCGGGCCACCTTCGGCCAGCGTGACGGTGATGCGCGTGGCGCCGTTGAAGCGGCGCTTGAGGTCGGGCCCGCGCGCCACGAGCCGGGAGCCGTCGGGCGAGCCGTAGTCGGCATCGGCGCTCCAGCCCTCGTCGCCGATCTTGAAGCTGTGTTCGCCCTGGATGCGCGTCACCTGGGTCCAGCGCCGGCAGTCGTAGGTGAAGCGCTGCGCGTCGGGTGCCGTCCAGGCGTTGAAGCTGCCGCGCAGGTAGAGGGCGCGGCCGGCCAGCGGATCGGGCACGCAGGCTTCGGCGGCTTGCGCGTCGGGGAGCGTGGCCGCCAGCAGCCCGGCCACGAGCCAGCCCGCGCGCATCACTGCACCCGCTTGTAGTTGGTGTAGCCGCCCAGCGGCGCCGTCACGGGCGACAGCACGCGCACGGTCTTCGGCGGCACGGTGATGTCCAGCAGCGCGGCCCACAGGCGCAGGTCCTCGGTGCTCTCGGGGGCGAGCAGGTCCACCAGCCGCGTGTTGTCCATCATCTTGCTGCTGGCCACCATGAGCGTCTCGGTGAGCGTCTCGTCGGAAGGGTTGGCGACGACGAGCACCGTGTCGGCCACGCGGTCGGTGAAGCGCTCGAAGGCCAGCAGCCGGTTCGCCGAGACCGGCCGGTAGTCACCCACGCGCAGCGCACGGTGGCTGCGGCGCATGGCGATGAGCTGCTTCGTCCAGGCCAGGGCCTCGTTGTCGGGCGTGACGAGGTCCCAGCGCATGGGCGCGCGCATCTCGGGGTCGGCGCCGCCTTCCATGTCGAGCTCGCTGCCGTAGTAGAGGTTGGGCGAGCCGGGCAGCGTGAACTGCAGGGCCTGCAGCAGGCGGCGCGCACGCACGTCAGGCACCAGCGTGGCCAGGCGTGCGGTGTCGTGGTTGTCCAGGTAGATCCAGCTGCGCAGCATGTTCTCGGTGCCGGTCTCTTCCACCATGCGCGTGAGCATGCGGCCGAAGGTCGGCGCGTCCAGCCGGCCATCGGCCAGGCGCAGCAGCAGCCCGCGCAACGCGAAGTGCATCACCGCATCCACGCTCGGGAACCACTCGCGGGGGTAGTTGGCGATCTCGCCCACCACCAGCGAACCCACCTTCTCCTCGTGCGCCGCGCGCGTGAGCTGCTCCAGCACGGTGAAGCCGATGTCGAAGGCGACGTCCAGCCGCCAGCCGTCGACGCCATCTCGCAGCCAGCGGCGCACCACGGAGTCGCGGCCGCCGAAGATGTGCTCGCGCACGGCCGGGTTCTCCAGGTTCAGCTCGGGCAGGTTCTGGGCGCGGAACCAGGAGCGTGAGCCGCCCGGGTATTCGTCGCCGAAGTAGAACCAGTTGCGCTTCGGGCTGGCGGGGTCGGCGGCCGCCTCGCGGTACAGCGGCGAGTGGCGGCCCATGTGGTTGAACACGCCGTCCAGCACCAGCTTCATGCCGCAGGCGTGCAGGTCTTCGGCCAGCGCCTTCACGTCGTCGCGCGCGCCGTACTCGGGCGAGACAGCGTGGTAGTCCAGCGCGTCGTATTTGTGGTTGGTGTAGGCGCCGCAGATGGGGTTGAGGTACAGCACGTCGGCGCCGAGCTGCTGCACATGGCCGAGCCGTGCCCGCGTGCTGGCCAGATCGCCGCCCCAGAACTCGATCTCCTGGCTCCACAGCCGCTGGTCTTCCAGGTAGCGGCCGGCACGCGGCAGCTCGTCCCAGGTGCGCAGGCGCTTGGGCGCGGGGTAGAGGTGGCGCTTGGCTTCGAGGTCGGCGCTGGGCGCGAAGCGGTCCACCAGCACCTGGTAGATCACGGCACCCTGGCGCCAGTCGCGCTCACGGGCCTCGTAGACGCCGGCCACGGCGCGGTCGAAGCGGTTGGCGTAGTCCATCCTGGGCTCCCGCGGTCTCAGGGCACGCGCTTGTAGCGGCTGTAGCCCCCCTGCGCCTTGGGCAGGGGCTGGAGCACCAGCACGCCTTGCGGCGGCACTTCCACGGTGATGACACCCGGCCCGAAGCCCGCGGGCGACGCGTTCGGCACGAGGCCCAGAACGTCGACCATGGGCGTCTCCGGCATCAGGTGGGCGCTGGCGACCAGGAGCTTCTCGCGCACGGTCTGTGTGCCGGGGTTGACGACGACGAGCACCGTCTCCAGCGCGCGATCGGTGTGGCGCTCGAAGGCGAAGAGCTTGTTCGACTCCACGGTGCGGAAGTCACCCACGCGCAGCGCGCGGTGTGCCTTGCGCAGCGCGATCAGCTTCTTGACCCAGACGAGTTCCGGGTTGTCGTCGCGCACCAGGTCCCAGCGCATGGGGCCACGGTTCTGGGGGTCGGGGCCGCCGGTCATGCCGAGCTCGGCGCCGTAATAGAGGTTGGGGGCGCCGGGCAGCGTGAACTGCAGCGCCTGCGCCATGCGGCGCTGTGCGGTCTGCGGCAGCTGCGTGGCGATGCGCGGGATGTCGTGGTTGTCGATCACCACCCAGGACTTGAGCATCGGCTCGATGCCGGCCTCGTTCACCAGGCGGGACGTCATGCGCATCGCCGTGGCGGGTTCGAGCTCGGCCTGTGCCACGCCCAGCACGATCTCGCGCAGGGTGAAGTTCATCACCGCGTCGATGGACTTCAGCCAGTCCGACGGGTAGTTGACGATCTCGCCCACGACCAGGGAGCCGGGCTTTTCGCGATGGGCCGCGGCCGTGAGCTCGCGCAGGTAGGCGTGGCCCAGTTCATAGGCCGTGTCCAGGCGCCAGCCGTCGGCACCGTCACGCAGGTAGCTGCGCACCACGGAATCCGGCGCCTGCCACAGGTAGCGCCGAACGGCCGGGTTCTCCAGGTTCAGTTCGGGCAGGTTCTGGTAGCCCGCCCAGGAGCGCGCACCGCCTTCGTACTGCGGACCGATGGCGAACCACTCACGCCACGGGCTCTTGGGGTCGGCGAAGGCGTCCTTGAAGGCCGGCGAGTTGCGGCCCATGTGGTTGAAGACGCCGTCCAGCACCACCTTCAGGCCGCGCCGGTGCGCATCGGCCGCCAGGCGCTTGAAGTCGGCGCGCGTGCCGTACTCGGGGCTGATGGCCTGGAAATCCAGCGCGTCGTACTTGTGATTGGTGTAGGCCAGGTGGATGGGGTTGAGGTACAGCACGTCGGCGCCCAGCGCCTGCACGTGGCCCAGTCTGGACAGGGTGCTGGCAAGGTCACCGCCCCAGAACTCGAGCTCCACCGACGACAGCTTCAGCTCGGGCAGGTAGGTGCCGGGCTTGGGCACTTCGTCCCAGCCGCGCAGCACCTTGGGCGCGGGGTAGAGCGCGCGCTTGGCGTTCAGGTCGGCGGCCGGAGCGAAGCGGTCGACGATGACCTGGTAGACGATGGCGCCGTTGCGCCAGTCGCGCTCGCGGTCCTCGAAGGGGCCGGCCTGGCCGGCCAAGGCCGTGGACAGCGCTGCCGCGGCCACGAGAACACGCTTCATCCCTTCACCCCCCCGGCGGTGAGACCGGAAACGATCCACCGCTGCGCGAACAGGAACACCGCCGTGATGGGCAGACCGCTCAGCACCGCGGCGGCCGCGAAGTCGCCCCACAGGTATTTCTGGTCGTAGAGGTAGAACTTGCTGCCCACGGCCAGCGTGAGGTTGGGTTCCTCGCGCAGCAGCACGCTGGCGATGGGGTACTCGATGATGGTGCCGATGAAGGCCAGCACGAAGACCACCATGAGGATGGGCACGGCCATCGGCAGCAGCACGTGGCGGAAGGCCTGCCAGTGCGTGGCGCCATCGACCTTGGCGTTCTCCTCGATTTCGATGGGGATGGTCTCGAAGTAGCCCTTGATCGTCCACACGTGCATGGCCACGCCGCCGAGATAGGCCACGATGAGGCCGGCGTGCGTCTCCACGCCCAGCCACGGCACCCGGGTGCCCAGGCCTTCGAAGATGGCGTACACCGCCACCAGGGCCACGGCCACCGGGAACATCTGCAGCAGCAGCATGCCGTTGAGGATGAGCTGCTTGCGTGAGAAGCCCATGCGCGCGAAGGCATAGGCCGCCGTGGTGCTGATGGCCACGATGAGCAGGGCCGAGATCGTCGCCACCTTCACGCTGTTCCACAGCCACAGCAGCACGGGGAAAGGCGGCGGCACCACGGTGCCGTCGGGCTGCGTCACGGGGATGCCCAGGGCCAGTTGCCAGTGCTCGAAGCTGATGGTCGACGGGATCAGCGAACCCGTGGCGAAGTTGCCAGGCCGCAGCGAGATGCTCACCACCGCCAGCAGCGGGAACAGCGTGAGCGCGAGAAGCACGCAGAGTGCCGCATGCGCAGCGAAGATGCGCCAGCGCTGGCTCTTTCCCGTGACGATGGCCATCGGTCTACCTCTTCGAATGCTGCGTGATCTTCAGCTGCACCAGGCCCAGCACCGCCACCATCACGAAGATCAGCGTGCTGACAGCGGCGGCCAGGCCGAAGTTCTGGCCCGCGTCGGTGAAGGCGATGCGGTAGGTGTAGCTGACGAGGATGTCGGTCGTGCCCGCCGGCAGCTTGGTGTTCAGGTAGTCGGGCCGCCCACCGGTGAGCAGCTCGATCAGCACGAAGTTGTTGAAGTTGAAGGCGAAGGCGCTGATGAGCAGCGGCGTCAACGGCCGCGCGATG
This sequence comes from uncultured Rubrivivax sp., assembly GCA_964495125.1. Classification (GTDB taxonomy): domain Bacteria; phylum Pseudomonadota; class Gammaproteobacteria; order Burkholderiales; family Burkholderiaceae_C; genus Rubrivivax. The sequence goes on along the minus strand of CAZBUU010000064.1, from coordinate 3,010 downwards.
AGCGGCACCGTGATCTTGAAGAAGTTCGTCAGCGGCTTGGCGCCGGCGATGGCGCTGGCTTCGTACAGGTCGCTGGGGATGGCTTTGATCAGCCCCGCGCAGAGGATCATGATGTACGGGTAGCCCAGCCAGGTGTTCACGGTGAGGAGCATCACCTTGGCCAGCAGCGGGTCGGCGAACCAGGCGGGGCGGATGCCGAAGACGGCATCCAGGATGGCGTTGATCTCGCCGAAGTTCTGGTTGAACAGGCCCTTGAACACCAGGATGCTGATGAAGCCCGGTACGGCGTAGGGCAGGAACAGCAAGGTACGGTAGAGCGTGCGGTGCTTCAAGGCCGGCCATTCCAGCAGCACGGCCAGCGCCATGCCCAGGGCGGTGCTGAACACCACCGTCAGGGCCGCGAACAGGACGGTCCAGATGAAGATGCTGACGAAGGGGCCGCGGAAGTCGGCATCGAACAGCATGCGCGCGTAGTTCGCGAAACCGACGCTGACCTTGAAGCCCGGCTGCATGTGCTCGCCGGCGGCGTTCTCGTAGAAGCCGGAATCGCGGTTGGGCTTGTAGACCGTGCCGGTGGAGAGTTGCGTGAGGCTGCCGTCGGCGTTCGCGCGCCAGAGGGGTTCGACGACGCCGAACTCGCGCAGGCCGGCATAGCGCAGCGGCGCGCTGCCGTCGGGCAGCTGCAACTGCAGCGCGGCCAAGCCTTCGCGCAGCTTGACCAGTTCGCGCAGGCCCAGGGCCGGGGTAAGCACGGTGGCGCCCAGCGGCGCCATCGGCACGGTCGCCGTGGCGCCGAGCCTGAGCGGCGGCGACACCAGGGTTTCGCCCTCGGTGCCTTCCGGCGGCGCCAGCTTCAGCCGCAGCACATCGCCTTCGGCATGCAGCGTGAAGGGCCGCGCGCGGGCCTCGTCGCTCACCGTCTGGTCCAGCAGGTAGGCCCGTGCGCGCTCCTGCTCGAGCAGGTTGCTGGACGAGTAGTTCGTGAAGCCGATCTGCACCGTGTACAGCAGCGGGAAGGCCAGGAAGACCAGCATCCCCGCGATGCCCGGGAACAGGTACTTCCACGCGATGCTCACCGCCGTGCCATAGACCACCAGCGCGCTGCCGCCGAGCGCCAGCACACCCACGGCCACCAGCGGCTGGCCGGCGGCCCACAGGCCGAAGACGAACCACAGCAGCAGCAGGCCCAAGGCGGCCGCGATGATCGTCTGCAGCTTCGAGCCCAGCATGCCCATCAGCGGATCACCATGCGCGCAGCCGCGCCGTCGAGCGCGTCCTTCGGCGCCTGCCGGCCGTTGGTGATGGCCTCCAGCGCCGCGTCCATGGCGGGGAAGAAGCGCTGCATCTCGGGGATGTTCGGGATCGGCTCGCCCGCCTGCGCGTTGGCCATGGTGGCGACGATGTTCGGGTCGTTCGCCAGCTCGCGGAAGTAGGCCTTGTTGGCGGGCGTGCCCAGCGGTACGTCGGCCGAGATGGTCTTCAGGCTGTCCACCTTCAGCAGGTGGTTCTCGATGAACTCGCGGGCCACGTCCTTCAGTTTGCTGGCCGAAGACACCATGCAGCCCAGCACGCCGACGAAGGTCTTGCTGGGCTTGCCGGGCACCACGGCGGGCACGGGCGCGACGCCGAAGTCGATGCCGGCCTTCTTCGCGTTGTCCCAGGCCCAGGGGCCGGTGATCATCATCGCGACCTGGCCGCGGGCGAAAGCCGCCTCCATCTCGGCGTAGCGCGCGCCGCGCGGCATGACGCCTTCCTTGACGAGGCGTTCCAGCATCCGGGCACCCGCCACGGCGCCGGGGTGGTTGATGCCCACCTGGGCCGGGTCCAGGTCACCGGCCGGGGTGCGCGCAAAGACGTAGCCGCCCGGCCCGGCCAGCATGGCCCAGCTGAAAAAGGATTTGTTGTAGTCCCACAGGATCGCACCCTTGCCTTGAGGCTTCAGTCGCTGGTCGAGCGCGATCACCTCGTCGAAGGTCGCCGGTGGCGTCGTCACGAGCGCCTTGTTGTAGACCAGGCCCACGGCCTCGATGGACAGCGGGTAGCCCCAGACCTGGCTCTTGTAGGTGAAGGCCTGCCAGCTCGAGGGCTCGATCTCCTCGCGCACATGGCGCGGCGGCCGCACCGGCACGATGAGGCCGCTCTTGGCCCATTCGCCCACGCGGTCGTGCGGCCAGCAGAAGATGTCCGGGCCCTTGCCGGCGGCTGCGGCGGCGGTGAACTTGTCGGGTGCGCCTTCGGGATGCTGCACGACCACGGGCATCCCGGCTTCACGTGCGAACGCGTCGCCCACCTTCTGCAGCCCGTTGTAACCCTTGTCGCCGTTGATCCACACCAGCAAGCGCGTGCCGCTGGCCTGGGCGTGGACGAAAGCACAGCAGGCGGCCAGGCAGGCCGCGATGACGAGCCGCTCAGGCCGCATGCCGCTGGGCAGCCGGCACGAGGCGCTGGAAGGCGCGACCCTGCGAGTCGAAGAGGTAGGTCTTCTCCACCGGCACCGAGAGCGGCAGGGCCTGCCCCGCCGTGAGCGGCCGGTCACCTTCGACGGCGCAGGTGATCACGTCCTCCGTGCCCGGGTTGCTGCAGTAGGCGTAGGTCATGCTGCCCAGGCTCTCGACAAAGGTCACGGTGGTGGCCAGGGCGTTGTCGGTGACGCCGGCGCGCAGGTGTTCGGGGCGTACGCCCAGCTTCACGTCGTCGCCGGGCTCGGCACTGGCAGCATGGACGGCGCAGCGGATCGTCTCGCCCCCGCGCAGCTTGACGACGGCGCCGGTGGCGCCGCCCTCGACCACGTTGCCGTCGATGAAGTTCATCCCGGGGCTGCCGATGAAGCCGGCGACGAAGAGGTTGCAGGGCTGCTCGTACAACTCCAGCGGCGCGCCCACCTGCTCGATGCGCCCGGCCTGCAGCACGACGATGCGGTCGGCCAGCGTCATCGCTTCCACCTGGTCATGCGTCACGTAGACCATGGTGGTCTTGAACTGCTCGTGCAGCTTGGCGAACTCGTAGCGCA
>CAZBUU010000063.1:0-18105 GCA_964495125.1 uncultured Rubrivivax sp. | reverse complement strand
CCAGGGGCACCTGTAGGAGATGTTCGGTCACCCGCAGGCCGGGCTGGCGGTAGGTCGTGGACTGCATCGGGGCTCCCGGAACTTGGGCACGGCCGATGCTAGCGGCCCGGCGCTTGCAGTGCCTGATGCCGTCCGAACAGCGTATCTGCCACGTTGAGCGCGGCGGCAGAAATCAGGTCGTGCGGGCTTCTTGAACGGAGGCCTGGACCCCGGCATCCGCCCTACGCCGCAGGCCCGCGCGTCTTCCACAGCGACACCAGCACGCCGCCAGCAATCAGGCCGAAGGTCACGCTCAGCGAAACCACGGCCGGGATCTTGCCGATGAGGCCCACCAGGAAGATCTTGCTGCCGATGAACACCAGCACCAGGGCCAGCGCGTACTTCAGGTACTTGAAGCGGTGGATCATCGCGGCCAGCGCGAAGTACAGCGCGCGCAGGCCCAGGATGGCGAAGATGTTGCTGGTGTAGACGATGAACGGGTCGGTGGTGATCGCGAAGATGGCCGGCACCGAGTCGACCGCGAAGATCAGGTCGACGAACTCCACCAGCACCAGAGCCAGGAACAAGGGGGTCGCGTAGCGTTCCAGCCTGCCCGTCTGGGTGTCGGTCTCGCGCACCCAGAAGGCATTGCCGCGCAGCCCGTCTGTCACGCGCATGTGCCGCTTGAGGAACTTCAGCAGCGGGTTGTTGGCGATGTCGGGCATGTGGTCGGCAATGATCCACATCTTGATGCCGGTGAAGATGAGGAACGCGCCGAACAGGTACAGCACCCAGCTGAACTGGCTCACCAGCGTTGCGCCCAGGCCGATCATGATCGCGCGCAGCACGATCACGCCGAGGATGCCCCAGAACAGCACCCGGTGCTGGTACTGCCGCGGGATGGCGAAGAAGCTGAAGATGAGCGCGATCACGAAGACGTTGTCCATCGACAGCGACTTCTCGATCATGAAGCCGGTGTAGTAGTCCATGCCGCTCTGCGCGCCCAGATACCACCAGACCCAGGCACCGAAGAGCAGCGCCACGCCGATGTAGCCGGCCGACAGCAGCAGGCTCTCGCGCACGCCGATCTCGTGGTCGTCCTTGTGCAGGACACCCAGATCGAAGGCCAGCAGCGCGATGACGATGCCGACGAACGTGAGCCAGACCCACGCGGGCTTGCCCATGAAGTCGGCGCTGAGGATCGGGATCAGGACATCCATGGAGGGCATTGGAGAGTGGTGAAGGTCTGCCGGGAAGTGTGGGGATGCACGGGCATCGGACAAACCAGACCACGCCGCACCTAGCATTCGGTTCTTCCGCACCGGTGCGCGCATGCTGAACTACCGCCATCTGCACTACTTCTGGGTCGTCACGAAGGAAGGCGGCTTCGCCCGCGCCGCCGAGCGGCTGGACATGGCGGTGCAGACCATCAGCGCACAGGTGCGCGAGCTGGAGAAGGCGCTGGGCCACCAGCTGCTAAAGCCGGCGGGCCGCGGCGTGGCCCTCACCGAGGCGGGCCAGGCCGCGTTCGCGCGTGCCGAGGAAATCTTCCAGCTGGGCCAGGGCATTCCCGACGAAGTGCGCGCGGCGGCCAGCGGCTCGGTGGCCCGGCTGGCGGTGGGCCTGTCCGACGGCATCTCCAAGCTGGCAGCGCACGTGCTGCTGGAGCCGGTGCTGGCCACGCCGCGGCTGCGGCTGGTGTGCCACGAGGGCGAGTTCGAGCAGTTGCTGGGCGAACTGGCGCTGCACCACCTCGACCTCGTGCTGGCCGGGCAGGCCGCACCCCGCAATCCGAACCTGCGCCTGAGCAGCGAGCGGCTCGTCGACTCACCCGTCGAGTGGTACGGGCCGACGCGCCTGGTCGGCAAGGCCGAGCGCGAGGGCTTCCCGCAGAGCCTGGGCAAGCTGCCGGTGCTGCTGCCCACCGGCCACTCGGCACTGCGCGCGACGCTGGACCACTGGTTCGAGACCCAGGGCCTGCGGCCGCACGTCGTCGGCGAGTTCGAGGACAGCGCCTTGCTGGCGGTCTTCGCGGCCCGCGGGCTGGGCGTGTTCCCGGTGAGCCGGCTGGGCGCTGACGACGTCGGGCTGATGCGCGGCCTGCGGCTGCTGGGCCGCAGCGAGGGCGTGAAGGAAGAGATCCACGCCATCCGCTCCCGCCGCGGCCAGCACCACCCGCTGGTGCTGAAGGTGGTGAACGCAGCCGCGAGCCGCCGCGAAGCCTGAGGCGCTCAGCCCGGCGTCAGCTCGCCCTGCAAGGAGTCGACCGGGCGCGCCGCATGGCGAAGCACCACGGCGACCAGCAGGTCCAGGTCCACCGGCTTGAGCACGCGCTCCACCATGCCGGCCGCCATGCAGCGCTCGTGTTCTTCCTGCAACGCGTGGGCCGTGAGGCCGATCACCGGCAGCGAAGGCGCGATCTCGCGCAGATGGCGCGTGGCCGTGAGGCCGTCCATCACCGGCATCTGCACATCCATCAACACCGCGTCGAAGGCCCCGGGCCCGGCCTGCGCCACGGCCGCCACCGCGGCCTGGCCGTCCTCGGCGAAGACGACCTCCGCGCCTTCGTGCTGCAGCTGGCTCTCCAGCACCAGGCGGTTGACTTCGGTGTCCTCGGCGGCCAGCACGCGCAGGCCGGCGAGGCGGCGCGAAGGCACCGTGGCGTCCGCGGTGGCCGTGGCCGGCGCGGCCTCGGCCGCCTGGAGCGGCAGGCTCACGGTGAAGCGGCTGCCCTCGCCGGGGCGGCTGTCCACGGTGATCCGGCCGCCCATCAGTCGCACCAGGTTGTCGCTGATCGCCAGGCCCAGGCCCGTGCCGCCGAAGCGCCGCGTGGTGGAGCTGTCGGCCTGCTCGAAGGGCTGGAAGAGACGCCCCATCTGCGCTGCGTCCATGCCGATGCCGGTGTCCGCCACCTGCAGGACGAGCCGCTCGCCTTCGCCGTGCGCGCGCAGGCTCACCTCGCCCGCTGGCGTGAACTTCACGGCATTGCCCAGCAGGTTGACGAGCACCTGCTTGAGCCGCAACGCGTCGCCCATCACCCAGGGCGGCAGCGCCGGGTCCAGATCGACGCGCAGCGCCAGGCCCTTGACCTCGGTGCGCCCGGCCACCAGGCGCACGGCGGCGTCCACCGCGGCGGCCAGGCAGAAGGCCCGCCGCTCGACGCCGAGCTTGCCGGCCTCCAGCTTGGACAGGTCCAGGATGTCGTCGATGATGCCCAGCAGGTGTCGGCCCGCCTCCTGGATGCGCGCGAAGTGTTCGCCGGTCTGGCTCGTGTCGCCGCCGCGCGAGCCCAGCTGCGCCAGGCCGAGCACGGCGTTCAGCGGCGTGCGGATCTCGTGGCTCATGTTGGCGAGGAACTCGCTCTTCACGCGCACCAGGCGCTCGGCCTCGCGGCGGTTGGCCTCGCGCAGTTCCTCCACCTCGCGGCGTTCGGTGACGTTTCTCACCACCAGCACGCACTGGCCCTCGCCCAGCGGCAGCGTGCGCGCCTCGAAGTGCTGGCGCCCTTGCGGCATCGCCAGGCCGTACTCCACCACGCTGTGATCGGCGCCCCGTGCCACCTCCGCCAGCGAGGCCTCGAACCGGGCGGCCACGTCGGACGGCACGATGTCCTGCATCCGCCGGCCCAGGAAGGCCTCGGGCGGCATCCAGAGGTCGGCCTCGCGGCCGGCGCGGTGCTCGAGGATGGTGCCGTCGCGCGCGATGCGGAAGTAGAGATCGGGCAGCGCGTGGAACAGGCGGTTCAGTTCGGCGCTGCGCTGCTCCACGAGCTCTTCGAGCCGCTCGCGATGGGCATCGGCGCGTGCGCCGTCGAGCTCCAGCCGGTGCGCCTTGTGCTGCAGGACGTCGGCACGCAGCGTGGCCAGCAGCAGCAGGACGGGAAAGACGCTCAGCGAGCCCAGGAACCAGGGCGAGCTGAGGCCGCCATAGATGTCGCCGCTGGACAGCGAGGTCACGAGCACGGCAGCCAGCCCGGGCACCGGCGCGACCACGGCGATGACGTCGCTGCCGGGCGGCGTCTGCCCTGGCGCCGCCAGGCTCGCCACGGCCGTGGGCCGGTCGGGTGCCAGGCGCGCCAGCCGCGCCGCCAGGTCGGCACTGAACGGGTCGGGCCGGCCCGGGCCGGCGATCTCGTGGCCATCGGCGGTCATCAGCGTCTCGCGGTAGGTGCCGTGCTGGTCCAGCTGCAGCATCGAACGCGTGAGCATGCCGAGATCGAAGAAGCAGACCATCGTGCCGCTGCGCACACCCTGGAACGTGACCTCCGTGCGGGCCACGAGCGCTCGCTGGGCGAGGTCCAGCGCCACGCCCACCGTCCCAGGGGTGGGCACAGGCTGGCCCTGGCCGGCGCCGGTGTCGGCCACGACGCGGCCCGTGGCGTCGACGAAGACCGCCCGGCGCAGCGTCCGCTCATCACCTTGCTGGCCGCTGCCGACGAACTGGCCAAGCCGCTGCTCCAGGGCGTCCAGGCTGGCGTCCAGCCCGTAGCGCGGCGACATGCCCAGCGCCAGGTTGTGCTGGTAGCTGCGCAGTTCGTGCAGCTCCGCCAGGTCACGCGCCAGCGCCATCTGGCCGGCCACGAGGTCACCCAGCGCGGTGGCGCGGCGCTTGCTATCGGCCACCAGGCGGGCGTCGGCGGCCAGCCGCAGCTGCTGCTGCGACTGGAAGGTGTTCGACAGCAACAGCAGCGAGTACACGCAGAACACCGCGGCCACGGCCAGCGGCCAGCGGCGTCCCAGCGTGGACCGCAGGCCCGCCATGGGGAGGCCTGCTCAGCCCTTCCTGGCGAAGAACGCCGGGAAGTAGCGGCGGATGCCGGGGAAGTACTTGTCCACCAGCTTGTCGTAGCGACCGTCGGCCTTGAACTGCACGAGGTACTCGTCGAAGGCCTTGCGCAACTCGGGTGCCGAACGCGGGAAGGCCGTGGCCAGCTGCTGCTCCTCGGAGACGGGGCCGATGACCTTGATGCGGCCGGCCCACTTCTGCAGGTCGAGGATGGCGTCGGGCACGTCCAGCAGCGTGAACTCCGCTTCGCCGTTCAGCAGCGCCGGCACCATCTCGTTGAGGTTGCTGCTCTGCGTGTAGGGGCGCAGCTGGATGCCCTTGCCCTTGAGTCCGTAGTTGGCCGGATCCAGGCAGGTGCCCTCCATCACCAGCAGGCTGTGCCCCACCAGCAGGGCCTGGGTCCGCGCGATGTCGGCGGCGAGGTCGTCGCTGCCCTTGATGGGCCGCTGCAGCGATTCCGCGCGGGCCACCAGCAGCACCTGCGAAGGGAAGGTGGGCGCGGAGTACAACAGCACCTGCTCACGCCAGGGCAGCACCGTGAACCCGGTGGCGATGAGGTCGCCCTTCACGGGATGGCGGCCGCGCAGCGTCACCTGCCCGCCCTGCCGGACGACGTCCTGGCCCAGCAGGTCGCGCATCACATGGGCGAAGTCGGTGGGCACCAGCGTGTAGCGCACGCCGATGTGACGCGCGAATCCCTGCACGAGCTCCACCTCGAAGCCATCGCCGGCCCCGGTGACGAAGTTGGCGTAGCGGATGCCCAGATGGCGCAACTCGCCGCGCGCGCGGACTTCGGCCAGGTCGGCCGAGACCGCGGCTGTGGCCCACAGCGCAAAGCCGAGCGCGGCGAGCGCCCGGCACCACCGGTGGAGTCGATTCATGTTCAGGGTCTCCGCTGAAGGCCACCGCTGCACGCGTTTCAACCTTCCTGCGGCCGGCGGCATGCGGCCGACGGCGTGTCCGTCAGGTCGGCAGACCGGCCCATGACTTGAGGGCGCAGGAGCAGGCCAGGGTCTGGCCTGAGGCATTGTTCTCCCATGCGGACCCCCGGCGAAGCGGGCCCCGTTGCCGGGACCCGACGAGGCTTGAGCCAGATCAAGGCCCCGGCCGATGCCGCCCCCGACCCCCGAGCCGCTGCATGGACGTCTGTCGCGGTCAGGAGCACGATGCGGATCGGGCAGTCGGACTCAGGGATGTCGATCCAGAACGCGAGCGAGCTTCTCCAGCGCAAGCCGGATCTGGCGCGGCAGTGGCGCACGATGCTGGATCCGGCGTGGTTCGAAGTCGGCGGCAACGAACGCCTGGCCATGGTCTTCGACCTGGAGATGCATCTGGCCTTCCTGGGCGAAGCGGTGCGCCTGGGTGTGCCGCGGCTGTTCACGGAATACGCCACCTGGAGCTACCAGCTGCTGCTCACGGCGGGAGGCGACGGCGAGCGCTTCGAGACCTGCCTGCGCGCCCTGGCTGCTCTGCTGCGCACCGAGGGCCGAGGCGACTGGGTGGCCGTGGCGTTGGCCGACCTCGACACCGCCTGCACCGTGATGCGCAGCGCACCCCTGGCGCACGCTTCGCACTGGCAGGACGACAACCCGCACCGCGCGCTGGGGGAGGCCTTCCTCGATGCCTGCCTGCATCTGCGGCGCCAGGAGGCCCTGGCCCTGGTGCAGCAGGCGCGGCAACGCGGCGTGCCCGTGGCGGAGATCTACACCCACGTCATGACGCCGGCGATGCACGAGCTGGGCCGGCTGTGGCACCAGAACCGGGCCACGGTGGCGCAGGAGCACTACTGCACCGCCGTGGCGCAGATGGTGATGGCCCAGCTGTTCCCGGCCATCTTCGACAGCGACCGACCACCCGTCGGCCGCATCGTGTGCGCCTGCGTGGCCAGCGAGTTGCACGAGATCGGCGCGCGCATGGTGGCCGACCTCTTCGAGATGGCGGGCTGGGACACGGTCTTCCTGGGCGCCGACGTGCCGCGCGAGTCGGTGGTGGACATGCTCGTCGAGACCGACGCCCAGGTGCTGGCCATTTCGGTCACGCTGGCGGCCAACCTGGGCTGCGCCGAAGCCCTGATCCAGGCGGTGCGGGCGGCGCCGGACTGCGCGGCGGTGAAGGTGCTGGTGGGCGGCGCCGCCTTCAATGTCGAGCCGACGCTGTGGCAGACGCTGCGCGCCGACGGCTGGGCACCCGATCCGCCAACGGCGCTGGAGCTGGCGGCAGGCTGGAGATCCTGAGTGTCCGAAGGCGATGGCGGCAACCCCGGGCTGGCGCTGGTCTGTGACTACGACGGTGCGGTGACCCAGGTCCTGTGGGACGACCTGGACATCAGCGCTCCGCTCGCCGGACTGTCCCACCTGGTCTGTCTGTTCGATCCCGGCTCGGTGCAGAAGGCCCTGAACCTGTTCCTGCAGGTCAAGGAGCGCGGCGCCAGCTTCGGCTGGGAGCTCAACGTGCCCGGTCCGGACGGTCCGCGCGCGCTGGAGTTCGCGGCCGCCGTGGTCGGCGACCGCATCGTCGTGCTCGCCAGCATCACGCCGCAGGACCCGTCGCGCATCTACGACGGGCTCAGCCACGTCATCAACGAGCAGATCAACAGCCTGCGCGTGCTGAACAAGCGCGTGGCACGGCCGCAGGCTGCGGGCACCGCCGACGATGGGCTGTCCGGCCGCTTCACCAACGACATGTTCCGCGACATGCTGGAGTTGAACAACCGGCTGGTGAACGCCGAGCGTGCGCTGGCGCGCAAGAACGGCGAGCTGCGGCGACTGAGCACCGTGCTCAGCAAGGACCTCTACCTCGCCCACCGCGTGCTGCAGTGTTCCGGCGAAGCCGTGGTGGTGACCGACCGCGAGCGCCGGGTCATCGACGTCAACCCGGCCTTCACCGCGCTCACCGGCTTCACCAAGGGTGAAGTGCTGGGCACGCCACACGGCCTGGGCGAGGCGGGGCAGCACCCTGCGGGCTTCGTCGAGGGCATCTGGGACCAGGTGGCGCGCACCGGCAGCTGGCAGGGTGAGTGCGTGGGCCGCCGCAAGGGGGGTGAGCTGTTCCCGAAGTGGCTCTCGGTGAGCGCGGTGCCCGACGACAGCGGCGCGCTGCGCCACCACGTGGTCGTCTTCTCGGACATCACGCGACTGAAGAACGCCGAGGAACACTGGCACCGGCTGGCCTTCTACGACAGCCTCACGCACCTGCCCAACCGCGTGCTCTTCAGGGACCGGCTGCAACAGGCCATCGCGCGCGCGCGGCGCGAGCAGGACGCGCTGGCGCTGCTGTTCATCGACCTCGACGAATTCAAGCTCGTCAACGACAGCCTCGGCCACGATGCCGGCGATCGCCTGCTGACCGAAGCCGCACGGCGCATCGAGCGCTGCGTGCGCCAGACGGACTCCATCGCGCGGCTGGGCGGCGACGAGTTCACCGTCGTCGTGCAGGGCTTCCCGGGCGAGGTCGAACTGCTCAACCTCTGCGAGAAGATCATCCGCACCATCGGCGCGCCCTTCGAGCTCGGTGGGCACGCCGTGCAGATCGGCGCCAGCATCGGCATCGCGCGTTTCCCCGGTGACGGTGACGAGCCCGACGCGCTCATCCGGAATGCCGACGCCGCGATGTACGCCGCCAAATCGGCCGGCCGCAACACCAGCCGCTTCTTCTCGCTGGCGCTGGGTGAGCGCGTGTCGCGGCACCTGGAAATGCGGGCGCTGATGGCCCATGGCCTGCAGCACGGCGAATTCGCCGTGCTGCTGCAACCGCTGGTGGACATGGCCAGCGGCCGCGTGCACAGCCTGGAGGCCCTGCTCTGCTGGAACCACCCCGAGCGCGGCCTCCTGGCGGCCGAACAGTTCATCGGCATCGCCGAGGAGTCGGGACTCATCGTCGAGCTGGGTGAGCTCTCGGTGCGCCAGGCCCTGCGGGCGGTGCGCGAGCTGCGCGACGGGGTCTGGCCGGACGCCCGCGTGGCCGTGAACCTGTCGCGCCGGCAGCTCGGGACGCCGGGCCTGGCCGACACCATCGTCGGCGAACTCGGGCGCGCCGGCGTGGCCGGCGAGGCGCTCATCGTCGAGTTCTCCGAGAGCCTGGTGATGGGCCAGTTCGACAGCGGCTCACCGGTGCTCGCGGCACTGCGCGAAGCCGGCGTGGCCGCGGCCGTCGACGGCTTCGGCAGCGGCCGCTCTTCGCTGCAGGCGCTGCGCCAGCTGCAGGTGGCCTATCTCAAGATCGACCGCTCCTTCGTGGCCGACGCCGGGGTCTCGCGCGAAAGCGCCAGCATCGTCGGCGCCATCAACGCCATGGCCCACCGCCTGGGGCTGAAGACGGTGGCCGAAGGCGTGGAGCGCGCCGACCAGGCCGACATCGCGCGACAGGCCGGCTGCGACATGGCCCAGGGCCACTGGTTCGCCAGGCCGCAGACCTTGGCCGAACTGCAGCTGAGCCTGGGCCGCGACGGCGCGCTGATCGCGCCTGCGCCCGCACCCTGAGGCGGACCGTCGGCTCAGGCCCGCCGCCAGCTTCGCCGCAGCAGCGCGGCCAGTCCTCCCGCCAACAGCACCCAGGTGGCGGGCTCGGGCACCGGCGCCAGGCCGATGACGACGCCGTAGTCGTGGTCCGGGTCGCTGTTGTCGTTGTAAAGCTGGTCGCTCTTGGCCAGGAACAGGTACTGCGCGCCGGGCGGCACCGTCACGACGATGCCCTGCTGCCTGTCGAAGCCGAAGTCTTCGGCGATGTCCGTCGGCTGGTTGCCGAAAAAGGTGTTCGACGAGACGAAGGCCGGGCCGTCGCTGGCCAAGGCGCCGGGCACACGCTGCAGCAGTTCGGTCCCCAGGAGCACGTCGCCGCTGCTGAACAGACCCATCGTGAAGCTGAAGCTGTCGCCGCCGGGGCCATTGTCGATGTCGCCCTGCACCTGCAGCAGCAGTTGGTCACCCGCTGCGTAGCCCAGGGACGCCAGGTTGACGGCCAGGGCCCCCGGGGCCGCGGGAAAGTCCTGGTGGGTGTGAAGGTAGGTCGCCTTGGGGTCCAGCGGCAGGAACGTGCCGGCGCTGACCAGTGTGGGCGCCAGGAGGGTGGCGACAGTGCAAAGGGCGCGGCCGATCGCGGCGCGGCGGTCATCGAACATGGGGGCTCCTTGTGGTGGGCGGGCCCGTCCTGGCCCGTGGCGCCACGATGGCCGATGGCCGTTGCCGTGCCGTTGCGGCGCAGCGGCCGGTGCCCTCAGCCCGAGCGCGTGAGCCCCCCCATCTCGGACTCCCCACGCAGCCTGCGGCCGTCCGCCACTTCGATGCAGTGGCCGCCCCGGGCCTTGGCCGCGTACAGCGCGTCGTCGGCCGCGCGCAGGAGTGCCGCGGCGTCCGTTCCATCCTCCGGCGCACCGGCCAGTCCGATGGTGAAGTGGACAGGCTCGGGCAGGTCACCGAGCTCCGGGTCCTCGTCCACACGGGACTGCGCCAGCAGGGTGCTGAAGCGCGCCCGGGCTTCCGCAGGCGTGGCGCCGATGAGCAGGCACACGAACTCGTCGCCGCCGTAGCGGCAGGCCAGGTCGCCGGCACGGATGCCGCGCCGCAGCGTCGCGGCCACCGCGCGCAGCACGCGGTCGCCGAGGCCGTGGCCGTAGGTGTCGTTGAAGTGCTTGAAGCGGTCGACGTCGACCACGGCCACGGTCAGCGCCTGGCCGCTGCGCAGGCAGCGCGCCACCTCGCGCGGCAGTGCATCGTCGAAGAGACGCCGGTTGGGCAGGCCGGTCAGCGCGTCGCGCAGCGCCTGGTCGCGCAGCGACTCGCGCAGGCGCAGGTTCGACAGCCCCAGCTTGATGACTTCGCCGAAGATCTCCACGCGCTGCTGCAGCGCGTCGTCGAGCAGGTCGTTGCCCGCGGCCTGGCCGTCGGCGACATGCAGCACGCCCAGCAGCTTGCCTTCGACGTACAGCGGCGTGCACAGCAGCCTCCCGGGCGGCGCGGCGCCATGGTGGGTGCAGCGCACGCCGTGCTCCGGCACCTGCAGGTGCGGCCCGCCGCGGCGCACGGCCCAGCAGGACTGCCTGTCGTAGCGCGCCGGCACCCAGGGCAGCACACCCCAGGTGCCGGCGCGGAGCATCTCGTCGCCGCTACCGACGATGGACAGGCCGCCCGAACCGCCCTCGAACAGCCGCGTGCCGACGGCGCTGATCACCTCGAAGGCCTCGGGCTCGGTGCTGGCCGATTGCAGCAGCTCGTTCAGCTCGGCGATCTGCGCCATGTCGCGCTTGTGCCGTTCGAGGTCGCCGACCATCGCACGCAGCTGCGCATTCGAGGCCCGCAGTTCGTCGTCGCGCCGCCGGCGTTCGGTGGCGTCGGTCACCATGGCCAGCACGCCGGCACGCTGCCCGTCGGCGTCGGTGATGGGGCAGCTGGAGACCTCGGCCCACAGCTCGCGGCCGTCGGCGCGCACGAAGCGGAAGTCGCAGCGTTCGCTGGCGCTGCCGCGGCGGCCGAGGAACAGCGGGCTGGCAATGCGCCGGCCGTCCTCATCCATGAACTCGAACATCGAGCGGCCCTGCAACGCGGCCACGCTGGTGCCCAGCATCCGGGCCATGGCCTCGTTGGCCAGGGTGGTGATGCCGCGCTCGTCGACCTGCCACACCCCTTCGCCCGCGGTCTCGACGATGCGCCGGTGCCGCAGCTCGCTGGCCGCCAGCGCCGAGGCCGAGGCCTCGATGCTGGCCGAGCGCTCGCGCGCCTCGCGCTCGTGGCGTTCGAAGGCGGCAGCGATCTCGCCGATCTCGTCGCTGCGTCGGCCCTCCGCCATGGGCTCGGGGATGCCGTCGCCGGGCCCGCTGCGGATGCGCCGCGCCACGGCCACCAGCGGGCGCGTCAGCGTCGCGTGGACCCAGACGCCCAGCGCCAGCGCCACGACCAGGCTCTGCAGCACCGAGATGCCGACGTCGTGCCAGACGCCCTGGATGAAACGCTCCATGCGCGGCCCCTGCGAGGTGAGGACCCGCAGTTCACCGACCCGACGCCCATCGGGGCCGTAGCTCAGCGCCTGGCGATGCTCCTGCGTCGGTGACACGAATCGCGCCCACCATGCCCCGGGATCGGGGGCCAGCGCCGCGTTGCGTCCCTCGGCCAGCACCTCCCCGAAATCGTTGCGCAGCCCGGCCTCCAGCACCGGCTCGAAGGACAACGCGCCCTGCACGACGACGGCCGCCGCCTGCGCGTTGAGGTTGTAGCTGGCTTGCGCCGCGGGCTCGCGCATCACGGCCAGCATGCGCGCGACGTCCCGCTGCTCGCCTTCTTCCGATTCTCGGTAGTCGCGCCTGAGCTGCAGCGCGCTGAAGGCCACGCCGAGCGCCAGGCCGATCAGCGCCACGACAGCGGCCTGGCGGACCGCCAGCCGGCCCTCGCCACGCAGCAGGCCCGGCCGCTTCATGGTCGTCTTCCCCCGGCCGCGCTGCGTTGCCATTGCTGCAGCGCATCTTCGAGCAGACGCGCGGCCAGACCGCTGCGCTGCGCGGCCTGCAGGCGGACGTCGACGGCGTCCGCCAGCGCGGCACACGGGCTGCGCCGAGAGAAGCCATGATGGACGAAGCCTTCGTTGACCAGGCGCGGCAGCGGCGCCACGCGCTCCGCCAGGCCGGCGCGCAACAGGTGCGCGCGGCCCGTGTAGAGCCCGGTGACCACGTAGTCGATGCGGCCGGCAGCGAGCTTGCTGAAGTTGACGTCGAGGCTGTCGGCGTCTTCCAGCGTGAGCGACTTCTCGGCGAAGCGGTCGAAGCCGTCGCCGAAACGGTCGCCGGCGGTGCGGCCGCCGCGCCGGCCGACCAGGTCTTCCGGCGCGTCGAACTTGAGCGGCCGGGCGCGCAGGCCGAACACCGCCATCGGGTTGGGGAACGAAGGCGAGCGCGTGAACTCGAGATAGGCCTCGCGCTCGGGCGTGGGCTTGAGGCTGACGACGAGGTCGATCTCGCCGTACTCGGCCGACTTCAGCACGCGGGGCCAGGGGCCGACGTAGCGCGCCTCCCAGCGCACGCCGAGCTCGTCGAGGATGCGGCCGGTGAGCGCCACGCTCGCTCCGACGATGCGCCCGTTCTCGACCCAGTGGAAGGGCGGGTAGTCGGGGTTGGCGGAGAAGACGACGCGCGTGCATGGTGCGGCGGCAGGCGCGGCCGGTGCGGCCAGGGCCGCCAGCAGCAGGATGCCGAGATGTGCACGCCTCCGAACCATCGTCACCTCCAACGGTGAGCGTTCATCGCCGGACCATTGTGAACCCCCGGGGGCATGACCGCGACAGCGATTTGGCAGGTGAAGAGGCCGCAGTTCCGCGGCACCGGCCTTCAGCGCGCCAGCATGACGCCAGGCACGGCTGCGGGGGCGGCGCGCCGGCCACGCGGCGCGCCCAGCGGCGCAGCCCGCGGGCAGGCGCCGCCATCGGCCAGTTGCGCCGCGGCCGCCAGCAACGGATCGGCGTCGCTCCCCTGTGCAGCACTGAAATCTTCGGGCACCGGGCAGCTGGCGGCCAGGCCGTCGAAGTAGCGCCCCTCGCCAAGGTGGTTGACG
Organism: uncultured Rubrivivax sp.; assembly: GCA_964495125.1. Taxonomy (GTDB): domain Bacteria; phylum Pseudomonadota; class Gammaproteobacteria; order Burkholderiales; family Burkholderiaceae_C; genus Rubrivivax. The sequence continues at coordinate 4,810 of CAZBUU010000063.1, read as the reverse complement.
CTCTCGAAGTTGACGACGCTGTAGGTGCGGCCGCAGTTCGACGCCGGCTGGAAGCCCACGGGCTTGCCGCAGGTGGTGTCGCCCACCAGCACCACGTCGACGCCCGCGCCGCGCAGGCCGGCGACCACCTGCTCGCTGGCCGAACAGGTGCGTGGGCCCGCCAGCACGAACACGCGCGGCAGCGACAGGGCTGCCGCCGGCTGCGAGAACGCGTAGGTGGAGTTGCTGGCGGTGTGCTTGTCGTTGAAGGTGAGGCGCGCGTAGGCCAGGCCCGCACCGCGGCTGCCGGCGATGTAGGACGCCAGCATCCCGCCCGTGGAGACCAGGCCGCCGCCGTTGTAGCGCAGGTCGAGCACGACGTCGTCGACGCCGGCGGCCCTGAACTGCGCAAAAGCGCTGTCGATGGGCGCCAGCGACTGGCTGATCATCTGCTGCACCTGCAGCAGGCCGAGCTTGCGGCCGCCCGGCGTGTCGCGCACCGCCACGCGCGGCACCGGCACCAGGCTGTACAGCGCGGCGGTGAGGACCACGGTGCGGTCGGTGCCGGCGCGGCGCAGCACCAGCGTCAGCGCATCGCCGGCCTGCGCCGCGGTGAGGAGGCTGTAGTCACGCGCCGTGATGAGCCCTTCCACGGCCCGCCCATTGAGGCTGATGACGCGGTCGCCGCGCTGTACGCCGGCGGCTTCGGCCGGTGAGCCCGGGTCCACGTAGCGCACCCACAGCGGCCGGGCCGCATCACCATCGGCTTCGACACCGGTGACGGCCACGCCATAGCCGAGCGTGACGCCGTCGCCGAAGGTGCGGTTGAACTCGGCCGTGCTCTGTTCGTAGCTCCAGCGGTCGGCGGGAAAGACGGGGTCGGTGCCGGCGTAGCGGCGCGCCTCGAAATAGGCCTGCACGCTGCCGTAGGCTGCGGCGTCGGGCCGGGGCGCCTGGCGGTACCAGAAGTACCAGTCGTCGAAGTAGCTGGCCAGCCAGGCGTTCTGGCCGGCCACGCTGCAGGCCTCGGGCGTGGCGGCCGTGTCGCCGCCGCCATCGCCGCCACCGCAGGCGGCCAGCAGCAGGCACAGGGCCAGGGAAGATGGGCGGGACCGGACAGGCAGCATGTCGCGCAACTCCAGGGCGTGCGGGCGGTGGCCCCGGGGTTTGCGAGCAGGACGGCCACCTAGAATTGCAATCATGACCGAGCTCGCCAAGTCCTTCGAACCCGCCGCCATTGAAGCCCGCTGGGGTGCCGCCTGGGCCGCCGCCGGCGTCTTCCAGCCCTCGCTGGACCCCGACAAGGCCTCGTTCAGCATCCAGCTGCCGCCGCCCAACGTCACCGGCACGCTGCACATGGGCCACGCGTTCAACCAGACCATCATGGACGCGCTGACCCGCTACCACCGCATGCGCGGCTTCAACACGCTGTGGGTGCCGGGCACCGACCATGCCGGCATCGCCACGCAGATCGTCGTGGAGCGGCAGTTGCAGGAGACGGGCCTGTCGCGCCACGACCTGGGCCGCAAGAACTTCGTCGCGCAGGTCTGGGACTGGAAGCACAGCTCCGGCGCCACCATCACGAACCAGATGCGGCGCATGGGCGACAGCGTGGACTGGAGCCGCGAGTACTTCACGATGGACGAGAAGCTCTCGAACGTCGTCAACGAGACCTTCGTGCGCCTGTTCGACGACGGCCTCATCTACCGCGGCACGCGCCTGGTGAGCTGGGACCCGCAGCTCAAGAGCGCGGTCTCCGACCTGGAGGTGGAGAGCGAAGAGGAGGACGGCTTCCTCTGGCACATCCGGTACCCGCTGGAAGACGGCTCCGGCAGCGTGGTGGTGGCCACCACGCGCCCGGAAACGCTGCTGGGCGACACCGCGGTGATGGTGCACCCGGAGGACGAGCGCTACGCGGCGCTGGTCGGCAAGCGGGTCAAGCTGCCGCTGACCGAGCGCGTGATCCCCGTCATCGCCGACGCCTACGTCGACCGCGAGTTCGGCACCGGCGTGGTGAAGGTGACGCCGGCGCACGACGCCAACGACTACGCCGTCGGCCAGCGCCACGGCCTGCCGATGATCGGCGTGCTGGCGCTGGACGCCACGCTCAACGACAACGCGCCGGCCGCCTACCGCGGCCTGGACCGCTTCGTGGCGCGCAAGAAGGTGGTGGCCGACCTCGACGCCCTGGGCCTGCTGGTCGAAACCAAGAAGCACCGTCTGCAGGTGCCACGCTGCGCGCGCACCGGCCAGGTGGTGGAGCCGATGCTGACGGACCAGTGGTTCGTGGCCGTCAACAAGGCCGGTGCCGACGGGCTGTCCATCGCCGAGAAGGCGCGCCGCGCGGTCAGCTCCGGCCAGGTGCGCTTCGTGCCCGAGCAGTGGGTCAATACCTACAACCACTGGATGAACAACCTGCAGGACTGGTGCATCAGCCGCCAGCTCTGGTGGGGCCACCAGATCCCGGCCTGGTACGGCACGGGCGGTGAACTGTTCGTGGCGCGCAGCGAAGAGGAAGCGAAGCAGCGCGCCGCCGCGGCCGGCTACAGCGGCACGCTGACGCGCGACGAGGACGTGCTGGACACCTGGTACAGCTCGGCGCTCGTCCCCTTCAGCACGCTGGGCTGGCCCGGCAAGACGCTGGAGCAGCAGCTCTTCCTGCCCAGCACGGTGCTGGTGACGGGCTTCGACATCATCTTCTTCTGGGTCGCCCGGATGATCATGATGACGACGCACTTCACCGGCCAGGTGCCCTTCAAGGACGTCTACATCCACGGCCTGGTGCGCGACGCGCAGGGCCACAAGATGAGCAAGAGCGAAGGCAACGTGCTCGACCCGGTGGACCTCATCGACGGCATCGAACTGGGGCCTTTGCTCGACAAGCGCACCACCGGCCTGCGCAAGCCCGAGACGGCGCCGCGCGTGCGCAAGGACACCGAGAAAGAGTTTCCCGCAGGCATCCCCGCCTTCGGCGCCGACGCGCTGCGCTTCACCATGGCCAGCTACGCCACGCTGGGCCGCAACATCAACTTCGACCCCAAGCGCTGCGAGGGCTACCGCAACTTCTGCAACAAGCTCTGGAACGCCACCAAGTTCGTGCTGATGAACTGCGAGGGCCAGGACTGCGGGCTGAAGGAGCACACCAAGGCGGAATGCACCGAAGGCGGCCCCTTTCATGGCTACATGCGCTTCTCGAAGGCCGACCGCTGGATCAGCGGCGAGCTGCAGCGCGTGGAAGCCGCGGTGGCGCAGGGCTTCGCCGATTACCGGCTGGACAACGTCGCCAACGCCATCTACGCCTTCGTCTGGGACGAGTACTGCGACTGGTACCTGGAGATCGCCAAGGTGCAGATCGCGAACGGCACGGAAGCCGAGCAGCGCGCCACGCGCCGCACGCTGATCCGCACGCTGGAGACCGTGCTGCGCCTGCTGCACCCGCTGGCCCCCTTCATCACCGCCGAGCTGTGGGAAACCGTGGCCCCGGTGGCGGGGCTGAAGCTGACCGACACCATCGTCAGCGCACGCTATCCGCAGGCGCAGCTGGAGAAGATCGACCCCGCGGCCGACGCCTGGCTGGGCCGCCTCAAGAGCGTGATGGCCGACGTGCGCCGCCTGCGCAGCGAGATGGGCCTGCAGCCCGGCGAGCGGGTGCCGCTGCTGACGCTGGGCGACCGTGAGTTCATCGACGTCGCGGCGCCGCTGCTGAAGACGATGGCCCGCCTGGCCGAGGTGCAGGTGCTGGCCGACGAGGCGGCCTTCACCCAGGCCACGCAGGCCGCGCCCGTGGTGGTGAACGGCGCGCTGCGCCTGGCGCTGTTCGTGCAGATCGACGTGCCGGCCGAGATCGCGCGGCTGGAGAAGGAAGCCGCCCGCCTGAGCGGCGAGATCGTCAAGGCGCAGGCCAAGCTGGGCAACGAGAGCTTCGTCTCGCGCGCGCCGGCCAACGTGGTGGCGGAGCTGCGCGAACGCCTGGCCGGTTTCGAGCAGGCGCTGGTGAAGATCGAGCAGCCCTTGGCCCGGCTCAAGGCGTGAATGCTTCATGCGCCCCGTCACAGTGCTGACGGGGCCGCGTGCCAGAATTCTTCGCTTCTCCCTGCCGCGAAGAACACGATGAAAGTCAACAAGGCCATCTTCCCCGTCGCCGGCCTGGGCACGCGCTTCCTGCCCGCCACCAAGGCGCAGCCCAAGGAGATGCTGCCGGTGGTGGACAAGCCGCTGATCCAGTACGCCGTGGAAGAGGCCTACGCCGCCGGCGTGCGCGAGATGATCTTCGTCACGGGCCGCCACAAGCGCCCCATCGAAGACCACTTCGACATGACCTTCGAACTGGAAGTGGCGCTGGAACAGGCCAAGAAGCAGGACCTGCTGGACGTGGTGCGCAGCGTCAAGCCCGACGACATGGAGTGCATCTACGTGCGCCAGGCCCAGGCCCTGGGCCTGGGCCACGCCGTGCTGTGCGGCCAGCGACTGGTGGGCAACGAGCCCTTCGCCGTGCTGCTGGCCGACGACCTGATGGTGCACGACAAGCCCGTGCTCAAGCAGATGGTGGAACAGTTCGCCGAGTGGCGCGCCAGCATCATCGCGGTGCAGGAAGTGCCGGCCGAGCACACGCGGCGCTACGGCATCGTGGCCGGCACGGAAGTGAACGAGCGCCTGGTGGACGTGAACCGCATCGTCGAGAAACCCGCGCCGGAAGTGGCGCCCTCGCGCCTGGGCGTCGCCGGCCGCTACATCCTCACGCCCGGCGTGTTCCACGAAATCGCCACGCAGCCGCGTGGCGTGGGCGGCGAGATCCAGCTCACCGACGGCATCGCCTCGCTGCTGCGCCGCG
>CAZBUU010000062.1:0-18474 GCA_964495125.1 uncultured Rubrivivax sp. | reverse complement strand
GTCCAGCGCCAGGCGCAGCGCCGCCGCGGCCGGCGCGGCGCGGCCCGTGGCGGCATCCACCTGGGCCCGGCAGGCGGCGCCCGTCAGGGGTGACGCCAGCGCGGCGAACGCCTCGCAGCTGCGGCGCGCCTCGTCGTAGTCGGCGCGCACCATCAGGATGGCCGTGCGCCAGGCCCAGGCGTCGGCGTTGTCGGGTTGGGCCTGCACGGCCACCGCCAGGTCGGCCAAGGCGGGGTCGAACTGATGGTCGAACTGCAAGACCATGGCGCGCAGCACGCGCACCTCGGGCGGCGGATCCTGGAGGTTCCACCAGGGCCCCAGCGCCGCCTGGGCGTGGCCGATGTAGCGCGGGTCGCCCTCGGCGGCCACCTCCTCGAAGCAGCGCCGTGCCAGGGCCAGCGCGGCGGGCAGATCGTTCGGCGCGGCGCGCCAGGCGGCACGCAAGGCCGCCAGTTCGCGGGCCCGGGCGTCGCTGGCGCGGGCGGGCACGGTGGCCAGCACCTGGGCGTCGGAGGCCGGCACGAAGGGCGCCGCGTCCACGGCAGCGCCCAGGCCCAGCAGGCAGAAGGCGATGAGGACATGGCGCATGGCGGCCGATGGTACGCAGCCGGGGACCCGGCGGATGGCTCCGGACCTTGTCAACCGATGCGCCGTTGCGGCGTTGTGTCTCCAGCCGCTGAAAGCAGCGGTCGCTTGGCCCTCAGGGTAAACCCGGGATCTCCAGGCTGGCTTTCCCGAAACACCAACGACCGAGAGATTGACCATGACCAAGCTGATGACCGCCCTCTTCCTCGCCGCCTTCGCCATCGGTGCCCAGGCCGCCTCGCACGCCGGCGCCGCCCCGATGAAGGACGCCGCCGCCAGTGCCCCGAAGCCCGCCGCCAGCGGCGCCAAGAAGGCCGACAAGAAGCCGGCCGCCAAGAAGGAAGAAGCCAAGAAGTAATTCCTGCCACGCAGGAATCCTCGAAAGGGCCGCAGCGCAAGCTGCGGCCCTTTTCCGTTCAGGGCAGCGTGATCACCACGCTGTCGTCCATCACCTTCGGGCCGCCCGGTGTGCCGCCCATGGAAAAGGCCTCGGGTCTGGCCAGCAGGGCGCGGTAGCCGCCGTCGTAGTCCCAGGTGGTGACATAGACCCGCGCGCCGCTGAGACTGCCCAGCCCGCCGAGGGAGGCCGACGGCAGCACGATGCTCACGGTGTTCGTCGCACGGTCCACCTGCAGTCGGGCGGCCGGCGTCACGGTGCGGCCTTCGTTCGTGGCCGTGGCGCCGCTGTCGTCGTGCACGACATTGGTCCAGCCGCCCACGCGCAGCCGCCGGTGCCAGCGCAGGCCCTCGGGCAGTTGACCGTCCTGCAAGGGCATCACGGTGGCACCGCCCGGCTGCCCGGGCAGTTCGATGTAGACCGTGAACAGCACGTGGTCGAAGCCGTTGGGCGGTTTCCAGGGCGTGGTGATGGCGGCGGTGCCGAGCTCCAGCCTCAGCGCACCGCCGGCGGTGGCCACGCGCACGCGCCGCAGGTCCATCGGGCGTGCCGCGTAGCTCCCGTCGGTGGGATAGGCCCAGCGCTCGTCGCCGGCGGGGTCTTCCACATCGGCGACGGTCTTCCAGGGCAGCGCCACCTGGAAGCGCCGTGGTTCGCTGGCGGCCGCGCCGCCGGCCCAGGCCAGCACCTCGTGCGCGAGCGCCGGGTCGGTCATGGCCGAGGTGTCGATGCGAGCGCTGAAGCGTCCGTCGGCCTGCGGCCGCACGGTCTGGGCACGCGCCAGGTCGCCGTCCACCACCAGCCGCAGCTCACGCACGCCCGGCGCACTGCCGCTGAGCGGGAAGTCGCCTTCGAAGCTCGGGGCCGCCAGTGGGTCCAAGGTCACGGCCGCAGCCGCCGGCTCAGCCCGGGCCGCGCCGCCGGTCACGGCCTTCCACACGCGCCCGGCCTGCGCCGGCAGTTCCAGCACCACGCGGCCCCCGGCCCCCACGCTGAGCGTTGCCGGCAGGCCGTCCAGCCCGAAAGCGCCCTCCAGCCGCGTGCCGGGCGCCAGGCCGGTGTCCAGCACGGCCAGCGTGGGCGTGTCGGCGGTGTTGAAGGCCACCAGGGCGCTGCGGCCGTCATGGTCGGTGCGCCAGACCAGCGCCCCGGTACGCGCGGCGTTCGCCGCCAGCACGGTGGGCGTGCCGCGGCTGAAGAGCTTGTCCGCGCGCCGCAGCGCCGTCATGGCCGCGATGGCGCGGTACAGCGGCGCCGAGCTGTCGTGCCAGTCGCGCCCGCCCGAGCCGTACCCGGTGGCGAACATGGACGCACGCGGCTCGGTGAAGCCCTGCTCGGTGCCGTAGTAGAGGACGGGAATGCCGGGCAGCGTCATCAGCGCCAGCAGCGCCTGCCGCAGCGCCGGCTCGCTGCCCCCGGCGAGGAAACGGTCCACGTCGTGGTTGTCCACGAAGGTCGGCATCCAGTGCAGCCGGGGGTGCAGCGCCTGCTGCGCGCGCAGCCGCTCGGCCAGCTGGGCCGGCGCGGCGCCGCGCGCGAACACGTCGCCCAGCGTGCGGTAGAGCGGGAAGTTGAGCATGCCGTTCATGCGTGGCCGTCCTGCGGCGTCGTGCATGTAGCTCTCGATGCGGCGCGAAGCGGCGTCGGCGCCCGGTTCGTCACTGGCGAAGCCTTCGCCGAAGACGAGAAAGTCGCGACGGCCGGTGCGCCGCGCCACTTCGGCGATGCCGGGGGCAGCCGGGTCCCGCGACTGCATGAAGTCGGCGAAGAACTCCGGCGCCACGTAGAAAGCGGTGTCGACGCGGAAGGCGTCCACGCCGGCCTGGCGGATCCACCAGCCGTAGCTGCGCCGCAGCGCCTGCCGCACCGCCGGGTGCTCGGTGGCCAGGTCGTCCAGGCCGCCCATCTGGAAAGTGGCTTCCTGCACCGGGTCGTTGTAGTTGGCGATGTCGGGCGTCCAGTGGTAGATGCCGGCACGGCGGTCGGTCGCGCGGCGCGGGTCGTTCAGCGAGAACGGCCACTGGGAAGGCCGCGCCACCGGCGGCGTGGTGAGGAAGGCCTCGTAGCCCGGCCGCATGGCGAAGTAGTTGCCGGTGTGGTTGACCACGATGTCCTGCACCAGGAACATGCCGGCGCGGTGCAGGTCGCTGGACAGGCCCTGGAGGTCGGCCAGCGTGCCGAGGTGGCGGTCCACCTTCATGAAGTGTTCGGCCCAGTAGCCGTGGAATCCGCTGTGTCGGCCGGTGGGGTCGAGCCACTGGTTGGCCACGGGCGGCGTGATCCACAGCGCCGTGGCCCCCAGGCCGCGGATGTACGGCAGCTTCGCGCGCAAGCCGGCCAGGTCGCCGCCCTGCCAGCCCTCGGCCTCCTTCGGGCGGTACTCACCGGCGCCTTGGTCGTTGTTGCGCGGGTTGCCGTCGGCGAAGCGGTCGGTCATGACGAAGTAGATGACCTGGTCGCGCCAGTCGGGCGAAGGTACATGCAGTTTCAGGCCGCCAGCGGCGGCCGTCGCCACGGAGAGACCGGCCAGGCAGAGGCCCCAGACCGCCCGCAGGCTGGAAGTGTTGCAAATTTGCACTGTAGTTTCGCTACAAATGGACGGGCGTCTGACTCCCGCCCCGCCACCGCAGGATCGCCAAGCCAGTCTAGCGAGTCAGCGCGCCCCGCGAAAGAAGGCCGAACGTGGCTTCAGGCAGCGTTGCGTCGACACCGATCTAGGGTTTTCGCAGATATTCACCTGATCTAGTTTTGGTACACAGTCCGCCGGTCGAGCGAATCCCATCGTCGCGACCGGGCGGCCCTGGACAGCCGGCCCCGGCGAGATTCCGCAGTACCTCAAGAGACTCAGGAGACACCCCATGAAGAAGACGACCCCCCGTCACGGGGAATCGCGCGCTCTGCAGCGCGCCACGCCGGTGGCCCTGGCGGCGGCCGTGCTCTGCACGGGCCTGCCGGTCTGGGCTCAGGACCAGACCGTCACCGTCACCGGCATCCGGCGCAGCATCGAGAGCGCCATCGCCGTCAAGAAGGGCGCCGACGGCGTCGTCGAGGCGATCAGCGCCGAAGACATCGGCAAGCTGCCGGACAGCAGCATCGCCGAGTCCATCGCCCGCCTGCCGGGCCTGACGGCCCAGCGCGTCGGCGGCCGCGCCACGGAGATCAACATCCGCGGCCTGTCCGGTGACTTCGCCAACACGCTGCTGAACGGCCGCGAGCAGGTCTCCACCGGCAACAACCGCAGCGTGCAGTTCGACCAGTACCCCTCGGAACTGATCGGCGGCGTCGACATCTACAAGACGCCCAGCGCGTCGCTGGTGGGCCAGGGCCTGTCGGGCACGGTGGACCTGAAGACCCTCCGGCCGCTGTCCTACGGTTCGCGCACCATCGCGCTGAACGTGCGCGGCGAGAAGAACGGCGGTGGCACGCCCTTCTCCGGCACCGGCTCACGCCTGAACTTCACGTACATCGACCAGTTCGCCGACCGCACGGTCGGCGTGGTGTTCGCTGCGGCGCGCCTGAAGACCAACAACGAGAAGGCGCGCAAGGAGACCTACGACGAGAACAGCAGCACCTCGTTCGCCGGCATCAACGGCGGCGCCAACTTCACCTTCAACCAGGGCTTCAAGTACTTCGTCGACAAGAACGACGAGACGCGCACCGGGTTGATGGGCGGCATCGAGTTCAGGCCCAACAAGGACCTGACCAGCATGTTCGACATCTTCTACTCGAAGTTCGACAAGGAGTTCACCAAGCGCGGCATCGAACTGCAGGTGAACGACAGCTGGAAGGCCGGCGACCCCAACCGCGGCTACCAGGCCCCCACGCTGACCAACGCCACCATCCAGAACGGCCGCCTCATCAGCGGCACCTGGGGCAACGTGAACCCGCTGTCGCGCACCATCTGGGAGCCGCGCAAGGACGACCTCACGTCGCTGGGCTGGAACACCAAGTGGAAGTTCGCGCCCAAGATGACCGGCATCCTGGACATCAGCACGTCCAAGGCCAAGAGCACCGAGCGCATCGTGGAGATGGAAGCCGGCGTCTTCGACACCGTCAACAACCGTCCGCAGCCCGGCACGGTGACGGTGGGCAACTACGGCGACGTGACGGGCTTCCAGTACAACCACGGCGACCCGACCATCGTGCGCCTGACCGACCCTGAGAGCTGGGGCCAGAACGGCTACGACAAGGTCATCACCACGAACGACAAGATGAGCGCCATCCGCCTGCAGGTGGATCACGAGCTCGAAGGCCTGTTCTCGCGCGTCTCGGCGGGCCTGAACTACAACAAGCGTGACAAGACCAAGGGCGCGGCCGAGAACTTCCTGCGCCTGCTGGGCCGGGACAGCTCGGGCTTCCCCAACATCGGCGCCGCGCTGCCCGCCGGCACCGGCACGCTGTCGCTGCCCGGCTCGCCCAGCGGCACGGTGTCCTTCGACCCCTCCGCCGTGTTCCCCAGCGCCTACCGCCTGGACGGCAACGTCAATGGCGACATCCTGAACAAGGGCTGGACCGTCAACGAGAAGGTCACCACCCTGTTCGTGAAGGGTGATCTCGACAGCGAGCTCTTCGGCAAGGTGCTGCGCGGCAACGTGGGCCTGCAGTTCGTGCGCACGGACCAGAGCTCCACGGCCCCGGTGGTGGACAACACCAACCAGGGGGCCTTCACCCTGCGCACCGCCGGCAAGACCTACACCGACGTGCTGCCCTCCGTGAACCTGACGCTGGAACTGAGCAGCGACCAGCTGCTGCGCCTGGGCCTGGGCAAGCAGATGGCCCGCCCGCGCATGGACCAGCTGCGCGCCTTCAGCCGCAGCGAGGTCGGCACCAACTTCAGGTGGACCGGCAGCGGCGGCAACCCGAACCTCGACCCCTTCCGCGCCACCGCGCTGGACATCTCCTGGGAGAAGTACTTCGGCAACAAGGGCTACGTCTCCGTCGCGGGCTTCTACAAGGACCTGAAGAGCTACATCTTCGAGGTCAAGAACCCGGGCTACGACTTCACCGGCTTCCCCAACCTGTCGGGCCGCACGCCGATCTCCAACATCGGCGAGTTCACCCAGCCCTTCAACGGGCAGGGCGGCAAGATCAAGGGCGTGGAGCTGGCGGTGAACGTGCCGCTGAACCTGATGACCAAGGCACTGGACGGCTTCGGCGTGATCGCCAGCTACTCCAGCACCAGCAGCGCCATCAAGCCCTTCGGCGACGGCGACGTGCGTCCGCTGCCGGGCCTGTCGCGCAAGGTCACGCAGTTGACGGCCTACTACGAGAACGCCGGTTTCTCGGTGCGCTACGCCAGCCGCAAGCGCGGCGAGTTCATCGCCGAGATCGAGGGCTTCGGCGCCGACCGCGAGTTCAAGTACGCCCGCGGCGAGACGCTCAACGACCTGCAGCTGGGCTACGAGTTCCAGAGCGGGCCGGCCAAGGGCCTGAACCTGCTGGTGCAGGTGAACAACCTGGGCAACGAGCCCTACCGCGAGTACAACGCCACCTCCGGCGCTGATACCAAGCTCGACGAGTACGGCCGCACGGTGCTGTTCGGCGTGTCGTACAAGTTCTGACACGCAGGCCACGCCGGGCCCTCGCTGCCCCCGCAGCGAGGGCCTTTTTCTTTGCCCCATCATCACCGTCTTCAGGCCAGGAGGACCCCGGTGCAAGCACCTGCCCACATCCAGCGCATCGTCATCTGCGGCGGCGGCACCGCCGGCTGGATGAGCGCCGCCGCGCTCGCCAAGCTGCTGGGGCCGGCCTGGCAGATCACGCTCGTCGAGAGCGAGGAGATCGGCACCGTGGGCGTGGGCGAGGCCACGATCCCGCTCATCAACGTCTTCAACCAGGCGCTGGAACTCGACGAGAACGAGTTCATGCGCGAGACCTCGGCCACCTTCAAGCTGGGCATCGAGTTCGTGAACTGGGGCCGCCAGGGCGACAGCTACATCCACGGCTTCGGCCCGCTGGGCCCGGACATCGGCCTGACGAAGTTCCACCACTACTGGCTCAGCCAGCACCGTGACGGCAACCCGGCCGACCTGGAGGCTTACTCCATCAACATCGCCGCGGCGCGCGCCGGCCGCTTCATGCGCGCGCGGCCCGACCTCGGCCGCTCGCCGCTGGCCGAGATCGCCCACGCCTACCACTTCGACGCCAGCCTCTACGCCGCCTTCCTGCGCAAGTTCGCCGAGCGCCTGGGCGTCACGCGCGTGGAGGGCCGCATCGGCTCCGTGTCGCAGCGGCCCGAGGATGGATTCATCGATGCCGTCACGCTGACCGACGGTCGTCGCATCGAGGGCCAGCTCTTCATCGACTGCAGCGGCTTCGGTGGCCTCTTGATCGAGAAGACGCTGAAGACCGGCTACGTGGACTGGAGCCACTGGCTGCCGGTGGATCGCGCCTGGGCCGTGCCCTGCGAGAACCACCACCCGCTGACGCCCTACACGCGCTCCACGGCGCACGGCGCGGGCTGGCAGTGGCGCATCCCGCTGCAGCACCGCATGGGCAATGGCCACGTCTTTTCCAGCAGCTTCATCGGCGAGCAGGCTGCGGCCGACCTGCTGATGAGCCACCTGGACGCACCGGCCCTGGCCGAGCCGCGCCTGCTGAAGTTCGTCACCGGCAAGCGCCGCAAGCTGTGGAACAAGAACGTGGTGGCCGTGGGTCTGGCCAGCGGCTTCCTGGAACCGCTGGAAAGCACCAGCATCCACCTCATCCAGAACACCATCGCACGGCTAACGACCTTCTTCCCCTACGCGCGCTTCGACGACGCCGACATCGCCGAATTCAATCGCCAGAGCGACTTCGAGTTCGAGCGCATCCGCGACTTCATCATCCTGCACTACCACGCCACCGAACGGCGCGACACGCCGTTCTGGAACCACGTGCGCACGATGGACATCCCCGACTCGCTGGCGCACAAGCTGGCGCTGTGGAAGAGCAACGCGCGCATCTTCCGCGACAGCATGGAGCTGTTCTCCGAGATCAGCTGGGTGGAGGTGCTGCTGGGCCAGCGCGTCGTGCCCTCGGGCTACCACCCGCTGGTGGACACGCTGACGCCCGAGCGCGTGCGCGAGTTCCTGGCCGGCGTGAAGGCCACCATCGGGCGCTGCGTGGAGGCCATGCCCGTGCACGAGCAGTACGTGGCCGAGCAGTGCCGCAGCGCCCTGCCCGTGCAGCGCGCGATGCCCGCGAAAACCTGATCGGGCCAGCCAGGGACCGGCAGTGTTCAACCCGCGGCCCCGTGTCGAACGCGTGAGTCTGGCGCCGGGGCGCGACGCCTGGGTCGTGGACGACATCCTCGCCGACCCCGAGGCACTGCGCCGTCGGGCCGTGGCAGGCCGTGCGCACTTCGCCGCCGCACCCTTCAACGCCTACCCGGGCCTCGAGTGGCGAATGGGCGCTGAGGTCGACGCACCGCTGTCGGACTTCTTCCTGCAGCACATCCGCCACCACCTCGGCGGGCGCCGCACGCTGGGCATGTACAGCCGCCTGTCCATCGCCACGCTGCAGCCCCAGGCCTTGAGCCCGCTGCAGCGCCTGTGCCACCGCGACCGCCTGGGCATCGAGCCCGGCCAGGGCGTGGCCGCCTGCGTGCTGTACCTGTTCGACGACGAACGCCTGGGTGGCACCGGCTTCTACGCGCCGAAGCAGCCCCTCGCCGAGACCGACGGCCTGATCCGCCACTGGAGCAGCCTCGGCGACCTGGCCTTCACGGCCGCCATCGGCACGCCACCGGCCTACCTCACGGGCAGCAACGACTGGTTCGACCTGCTCGGCACCGTGCCCGCGCGCTTCAACCGCGCGGTGTTCTACGACGGCAGCCAGTTCCACTCCAGCCACATCACCGAACCCGAACGGCTGTCAGCGGACCCCGCGCACGGCCGGCTCACGCTCAACGGCTTCTTCGTCTGCCGCCAGGCCGCCACCTGAGCGATGGGCCTGCACCGCCGCCAGATGCTGATCGCGTCGGCCGCCACGCTGGGGCTGCCGCGCGCCGCCCACGCGCAGGCGCGCGCGCCCCTGGTGGCCTGGTTCACCGTGGAAGGCGCCAAGGCCATGCGGCGCGTCGGCGAGCGCTTCACCGAAACCACGGGTGTGCCGCTGGTGGTGGAGACGCCCGACCCCATCGACGGCCCCACCAAGTTCCAGCAGGCCGCGGCCGCCGGCAAGGGCCCGGACCTCTACGTCTACGCGCACGACCGCGTCGGCGAGTGGGTGGCCAGCGGCCTCCTGCGCAGCGTGGCGCCGGGGCGCCGCTTCCGCGATGACATCGAAGCGCTGGCCTGGCGTGGCTTCACCGTGCGCGGCCGCGCCTGGGGCTACCCGTACGCCATCGAAGCCGTCACGCTGGTCTACAACAAGGCGCTGGTGCCCCGGCCCCCCGCGAGCTTCGAGGACGTGATCGCGCTCGACGAGGAACTGAAGAAGAGCGGCCGGCGCGCCATCCTCTGGGACTACACCAACACCTACTTCAGCTGGCCGCTGCTGGCCGCGGGCGGCGGCTATGCCTTCAAGGCGCGCGACGACGGCAGCCACGACCCGCGCGACACCGGTGTGGCCAACGCCGGCGCGCGCGCCGGGGCCGAGCTGCTGCAGCGGCTGATCCGCGAGCAGCGCATGCCCGCCGGCAGCGGCTACTCGGAGATGGAAGCGGGCCTGGCGCAAGGCCGCGTGGCGATGATGATCAACGGGCCCTGGTCCTGGGTGAACCTCAAGCGCATGGGCATCGACTTCGGCATCGCGCGCATCCCGGCCGTGGCCGGCAGGGCGGCGGCACCCTTCGTCGGCATCAAGGGCGTGCTGGTCAGCCGCGCGACGCGCCAGCCCGAGCTGGCCGCAGAGTTCTGCGAGAACCATCTGCTCACCCTGCCCGGCCTGCGCGCGCTGGACCAGGCCGAGCCCATCGGCGCGCCGGCGAGCAAGGCCTACTTCGCCGAACTGCTGGCGCAACCCGAGGTGGGCCCGCGCATCGCCGGCATCATGGCCTCGGCGCGCGACGGCGTGCCCACGCCGGCCATTCCCGAGATGGGCCGTTTCTGGTCGGCGATGAAGTCGGCCCTGACCAACTTCACCGAGGGCCGGCAGAGCCCGGGCGAAGCGCTGGACGCCGCTGCCCGCCGCATCGTGCCGGGGGCGACATGAAGCGCTGGGGGCTCGCCGCGGTCGCGGCCGCGGTGTCGTTGTACGCGGTGCTGCTGGTGCACGCCGCCGGGCAGACGCTGCTGGCACTGGTGCTGCTGGTCATCACGTCGCTGGCGCTGTGGACCTACACCTCGGCGCGCACCAACGCGCTGCGCTACCTGTTCCCCGGCGTGGCCGCAGCGCTGCTCTTCGTGGTGTTTCCCATGCTCTACACGGTGGGCATCGGCTTCACCAACTACAGCTCGCAGAACCTGCTGGACCACGATGCCGCCAAGGCCTACCTGCTGGACGAGGCCACGCCGGTGGCCGACTCCGAGCGCGCCTTCACGCTGCATGCCGAGGGGGCGGCCTTCCGGCTGCGGCTGCAGGGCACGGACGGCCCGGCGCTGGTCACGCCGCCGGTGGCGCTGGGCGCGAACGAGCTCGCCGCGCCACTTCCGCTGCAGGCCGCAGACGGCGTGTCGCTCGGCGGCGCGCTGCCCCTGTCGCAGGTGGTGCCGCAGCTGCCCGCGCTGCGAAAGCTGAAGCTGGCCGCGCCGGGCGGCGCCACGCTCACGCTCGTGAACCTGCGCGAGTTCGCCGAGCGCCAGCCGCTCTACGCGGCGCAGCCCGACGGCTCGCTCGTCGAACGTGGGACGAAGACCGTCTACCGCCGCGACGACACGCAAGGCTTCTACACCGCACCCGACGGCGCCACGCTCACCCCGGGCTACCGCGTCGGCGTGGGCCTGCGCCACTACGCGACGATCTTCAGCGAAGGCCGCTTCCGCGAGCCCTTCGCCGGCGTGTTCCTGTGGACCGTGGCCTTCTCGGCGCTCACGGTCGTCGGCACCGCCGGCCTGGGCCTGCTGCTGGCCGTGCTGCTGAACTGGGAGGCCCTGCCCGTGAAGGGCGCGTACCGGCTGGTGCTGTTCCTGCCCTATGCCGTGCCGGGCTTCATCAGCATCCTCGTCTTCAAGGGCCTCTTCAACCAGAACCTGGGCGAGATCAACTTCATCCTGAACGGCCTCTTCGGCATCCAGCCCGCGTGGTTCAGCGACCCCACGCTGGCGCGCGCGATGCTGCTCATCGTGAACATCTGGCTCGGCTTCCCGTACATGATGGTGATCTGCTCGGGGCTCATCAAGTCGATCCCGGCCGACCTGTACGAAGCCTCCGCGGTGGCCGGCGCCGGGCCCTGGGTGAACTTCCGCCTGATCACGCTGCCGCTGATCCTGAAGCCGCTGACACCGCTGCTCATCAGCGCCTTCGCCTTCAACTTCAACAACTTCGTGCTCGTCAGCCTGCTCACCGGGGGGCGGCCCGACCGCATCGACACCACGTTGCCGGCCGGCAGCACCGACATCCTGGTCAGCTACACCTGGCGCATCGCCTTCCAGGACACGGGCCAGCAATTCGGCCTGGCCGCCGCCATCTCCACCGTCATCTTCCTCATCGTCGCCGCGGTCACGCTGCTGCAGTTGCGCTTCACGCGCATCGATGGCGAAGAACCGAAGCGCTGAACGGAGCCCCGCCCCATGGCCATCGTGCAACCGAAGTCGCAGCGGCTGCGCCTGCTGGCGGCGCACGCCTTCCTGCTGCTGCTGTGCGCTGCGGTGCTGTTCCCCTTCCTCATCGTGGTCTCGGTGTCGCTGCGGCCCGGCAACTTCGCGGCCGGCTCGCTGATCCCGCAGGAGATCAGCTTCGAGCACTGGCGCTACGTGCTGGGAATGTCCGTCGCCGGGCCCGACGGCCAGCCGATGGCGCCCGATCTTCCCGTGCTGCTGTGGTTGTGGAACTCCATCAAGGTGGCGCTGGGCTCGGCGCTGGTGACGCTGCTGCTGTCCACGACCGCCAGCTACGCGCTGGCGCGCATCCGCTTCCGCGGCCGGCGACAGCTGCTGACGGGCCTGATGCTGATGCAGATGTTCCCGGCCGTGCTGGCGCTGGTGGCGATCTACGCCATCTTCGACCGGCTCGGCGCCGCCTTCCCGGCCATCGGCCTGAACACGCACGGCGCGCTGATCCTGGCCTACTCGGGCGGCATCGCCATGCACGTGTGGACGCTCAAGGGCTACTACGACACGCTGCCGGCGGAGATCGAGGAAGCCGCGCGCGTGGACGGTGCCAAGCCCTGGCAGGCCTTCCGGCGCGTGCTGCTGCCGATGGCCGTGCCCATCCTCGTGGTGGTGTTCATGCTGGCTTTCATCGGCGCGGTGATCGAGTACCCCGTGGCCAGCGTGCTGCTGAGCCAGCAGGACCAGCTCACGCTGGCCGTGGGCAGCAAGCTCTTCGTGCAGGAACACAACTTCCGCTGGGGCGATTTCGCCGCCGCGGCGCTGCTCTCGGGCCTGCCCATCACCACCGTGTTCCTGCTGGCGCAGCGCTGGATGATCGCCGGCCTGGCTGCCGGCGGCGCGAAGGGTTGAAGCGATGAACCACGAGATCGACCGCCGCGAGGCCGGCGCGCTGCTGCTGTCGGCCCCCTTTGGCGGAGCAGCCGGCGCGGCCGGCGCAACGGGCACGCTGCCGGCCAGTGGCCGCACCCACGTGGCCTGGGCGCGCCAGGCCTCGATCTACGAGGTCAACCTCCGCCAGTACACACCCGAGGGCACGCTGCGCGCCTTCGAAGCCCACCTGCCCCGGCTGGCGAAGATGGGCGTGGGCATCCTCTGGCTGATGCCGCTGCAACCCATCGGCGCGAAGAACCGCAAGGGCACGCTCGGCAGCTATTACTCGATCCGCGACTACACCGCGGTGAACCCCGAGTTCGGCACGCTGACCGACCTCCGGCGCATGGTGCACCGCGCGCACGCGCTGGGCATGAAGGTGATCCTCGACTGGGTGGCCAACCACACGGCCTGGGACCACCCCTGGACCGAACAGCACCCCGACTGGTTCCAGCGCAACGCGCAGGGCCAGCTCATCGGCTTCACCTTCCAGCCCGAAGGCGGCAAGGTGGAGGTCTGGGACGACGTGGTGGGCCTGAACTACGCCGCGCGCCCGCTCTGGGAGGCCATGACCGAGGCCATGTTGTTCTGGTTGCGCGAAGCCGGCTTCGACGGCTTCCGCTGCGACGTGGCCGGGCTCGTGCCCCTGCCGTTCTGGGAATCCGTGCGGCCGAAGCTGGAAGCGGTGAAGCCGGTGTTCATGCTGGCCGAGGCCGACAAGCCCGCGCTGCACGCGCAAGCCTTCGACATGAGCTACGACTGGCAGCTGTACGACACGCTCAAGAAGCTGGCGCGCGGTGAAGCCGGCGCGCCGGCGCTGGCCGCCTGGTGGGAGCGCCGGCGCTCGATGTACCCGGCCGACGCCATCGGCATGAACTTCACCGGCAACCACGACAGCAACAGCTGGGATGGCAGCGATGCCGAGTTCTACGGCAGCCCGGCCGCATTCCAGTGCCTGGCCGCCATCGCCGCGCTGCTGCCGGGCATGCCGCTCGTCTACGGCGGCCAGGAGGCCTTCTTCGAGAAGCGGCTGAAGTTCTTCGAGAAGGATGCCATCGACTGGGGCCAGCGGCGGCTGGAGGGCTTCTACACGAAGCTGCTGAACCTCAAGCGCACGCACCCGGCGCTGGTGACGGCCGTGATCGACGAAGACACGCTGCGCTTTCACGACACCGGCCACGAGCGCGTGCTGCGCTTCACGCGCCGGCACGGCGGCCGCCGCCTCGAGGTGACGGCCAACCTGAGTGGCACGCCGCAGCCCACGCCGGGCGGCGGCACCTTGGCCCCCTGGGCCTGGAGTCTCGAATCATGAAGCGGCTGCAACGCGCCCTGTCCCTGCTGTTCCTCGCCGCGCTGGCCCTGGCGGCCCGGGCTGCACCGCCCAGCGCCGAGACGCTGTTCGCGGAACCGCTCTTCGGCGGCGCCACGCTCTCGCCCGACGGCCGCAAGGTGGCCATGCTGATCCGCGCCCCCGGCCAGCGCACGCGGCTGACGGTGCTGGACCTGAACACGCTGAAGCCCGAGGTCGTGGCCGGCTTCGACGACCAGGACGTGCAGCGCGCGGAGTGGGTCAACGACGAGCGCCTGGTCTTCGAGATGCGCGTGGAGCTGGGCGGCCCCGGCTTCGCCCGCATCGGCAGCGGCCTGTACGGGGTGAACGCCGACGGCAGCGGCTTCCGCCACCTGGTGCAGGCCGAAGGCCAGCCCTTCGTGCGCACGCCCGACGCGCCCGAGCTGCAGCACTGGGCCACGCACCTGCGGCACCGGCCGCTGGTGGCGGGCAGCCCCGACGTCATCGTGGCGCGGCCGGAAGACCTGGGTCGCCACCGCGTCGGGAACTTCACGCTGCAGCGCATGAACACGCAGAGCGGCCGTGTGGAGGAGTTGGAGACCCCCAAGCAGTCGGTCGCCTGGGTGTTCGGCGCGAAGGGGCTGCCGCGCGTGGCCTTCACCGACAAGGCCGGCCGCGGCGCGCTGCACATGCGCCAGGACGACGGCACCTGGAAGCTGCTGGCCGAGTTCGACCCGCTGGAAGGCAGCGCGGTGCTGCCGCGCTGGGTGGGCCCGGACGGCCGAATCTACGGCACGGCGACCCACCGTGGGCGCGCCGCCGTGTTCCTGCTGGATGCCGCCACGCTGAAGCCACAGGGCGCGCCCATGGCGGCGTCGAACGTGTTCGACATCCACCCCGAGTTCATCGCCGACGAGCAGCGCCTGCTGGGCCTGCGCTACACCATCGACGCGGAGGTCACGCAGTGGCTGGACCCGGCCGCGCAGGCCCTGCAGACGCGCGTCGACGCGCTGCTGCCGGCCACCGCCAACCGCCTGCAGCTGCCGCGCCGTGGCGAATCGCCCTGGGTGCTGGTGCAGGCGGTGTCCGACGTGCAGCCCGAGGCCACCTACCTGTTCCACCGCGGCACGGGCAAGCTGTCGCTGGTGGGTCGCCGGCAGCCGCCCATCGACGCCAAGACGCTGGGGCAGACCGACTTCGTGCGCTTCAAGGCACGCGATGGGCTGGACATCCCCGCCTGGCTGACGCTGCCGCCCGGCGGCGGCAAGGCGCTGCCGCTGGTGGTGCTGGTGCACGGCGGCCCCTGGGTGCGCGGCCGCGCCTGGGGCTGGTCGCCCGAGGTCCAGTTCCTGGCCAGCCGCGGCTACGCCGTGCTGGAGCCCGAGTTCCGCGGCAGCACCGGCTTCGGGCGCAAGCACTTCGAAGCCGGCTGGAAGCAGTGGGGCCGCGCCATGCAGGACGACGTGGCCGATGCCGCGCGCTGGGCCGTGGCGCAAGGCCATGCCGACGCGAAGCGCATCTGCATCGCCGGCGCCAGCTATGGCGGCTATGCCGTGCTGATGGGTCTGGCGCGCGACGCCGAACTCTTCCGCTGTGGCGTGGCCTGGGTCGGCGTCACCGACATCCAGCTGCTCTACAGCGTGGGCTGGAGCGACACCACCGACGAGCTCAAGCGCTTCGGCCTGCCGCGCCTGGTGGGTGACCCGGTGGCCGACGCGGCGCTGCTGAAGGCAGCCTCGCCGCTGGAGAACGCCGCGCGCATCCGCCAGCCGCTGCTGATGGCCTACGGCGAGTGGGACGTGCGCGTGCCGCCGGTCCACGGCGAGAAGTTCCGCGACGCCGTGAAGCCGCACAACGCGCAACTGGACTACGTGGTCTACCCGAAGGAAGGCCACGGCTGGCAGCAGCCGGCCACGAACATCGATTTCTGGACGCGCGTCGAACGGTTCCTCGCCCGCAACCTGCCTCCGCCCTGACGATGCGCGACGAAGTCCACCGCCCGCAGTTCCACTTCAGCGTGCACCGGAACTGGATCAACGACCCCAACGGCCTGGTCTTCTTCGACGGCGAGTACCACCTCTACTTCCAGCACAACCCCTTCGGCTCCCAGTGGGGCCACATGAGCTGGGGCCACGCCGTGAGCACCGACCTGCTGCAATGGCAGGAGCTGCCACTGGCCATTGCCGAGGACGAGCGCGTGTCCATCTTCTCGGGCAGCGTGGTCGTGGACGCCAGCAACACCAGCGGCTTCGGCGATGGCAGCGGACCGCCGCTGGTGGCCGTCTACACCGGCTGCCTGCGCCGCCCCGAAGGTGGCCAGGCGCAGGAGCTGGCCTACAGCACCGACCGCGGCCGGAGCTGGACGAAGTACCTCGGCAACCCCGTGCTGGACCTGGGCCTGCTCGACTTCCGCGATCCCAAGGTCTTCTGGCACGCGCCCACGGCGCGATGGGTGATGGTGGTGGTGGTGCCCGACGAGCGCCGCGCGAAGTTCTATGCATCGGACGATCTCAAGGCCTGGCGGTGGCTCAGCGATTTCGCCGCGCCCTTCGACGGCGACGGCATCTGGGAGTGCCCGGACCTCATCGAGCTGCCCGACCCCGCCGGCGGCACCGCCTGGCTCCTCAAGGTCGACGTCTTCGGCGGCCATCCGTCGGGCGGCACCGGGGCGCGGCTCTTCGTCGGGGCCTTCGACGGCACGCGCTTCACCCCCGAGCCCGAGGACGCGCCACGCTGGGCCGACTTCGGCGCCGACTTCTACGCCGCGCTCTCGTGGGCCCACCTGCCCGGCGCGCCGGCGCGCGCGTTGTGGCTGGCCTGGATGAGCTGCCACCGCTACGCCAAGCACCTGCCCACGGGCCCCTGGCGCGGGGCCATGAGCGTGCCGCGTGAACTGGCGCTGGCGCGCGACGCGACGGGCCGCCGGCAGCTGCAGCAGCGGCCCCTGGCGGTGCTGGCGAAGCTGCGCGGCGAGGCCGTGGCAGCCGGCGATCTTCAGCTGGACGGCACGACAGGGGCCGTGGCCCTGCCCGCCGGCGTGGACGGCCGCACGCTGGACATCACGCTCACGCTGCAGCCCGGCACGGCGCAGGAGTGCGGCCTCGTCGTGCACGCAGGCGCTGGCGGCACCGGCACGCGCATCGGCTGGGATGCCGGCCGTGGCGAGGTGTTCATCGACCGCAGCGCCTCGGGCTTCCTGCCGCCGGACGACCCGCTCTACGCGCGCCGCCACGCCGGCGTGCCGCCAGAGCGCGGCCCCTTGCGCCTGCGCGTGCTGCTGGACCGTTCTTCCGTGGAGGTCTTCGTCGGCGAAGGCGAACTCGTGCTCACCGAGCAGGTGTTCCCGCCCGACGCCGCGCGCGGGCTGGCGCTCTTCGCGACGGCGGGCGCGGCGCGGTTCGAGGGCGTCACCGTCTGGCCGCTGGCCGCCGCACGCTTCGACTGAAATCCGCAGGCGGCCTGTCCGCTTTTCAACGGGAACCCCGAATGCACCCGTGAGCGCGCCTTGCGCTCGCTGGCATTCAAAGGGAGTTCCCGCCATGCAGAAGAGTTCGATCCAGACCGCAGCGGCTTCGCTGCTGCCGGCCGTCATCACCATGCTGTTCGTCCAGGCCTGCGGCGTGGGGGGGCCGGCCATTGCCGACCCGCCTTCCCGCGACCCTTTCGAGGGCGTCTGGGAAGCCACGGTGACGCAGCGCCAGTGCGACAGCGGGGCCGTGCTCGGCACCTTTCGCGGCGCACAGGTCGTGCACCACGGCGGCACGCTGTCCGACACCAACGCCAGCCCGCCGGCCTCGCGAGGCCCGGGCTTCGGTGTCTGGCAGCGATCCACCGAGGGCGTCTACGACCTTCGCTTCCGCTTCTACCGCTACAACGCCGACGGCAGCGTGGCCGGCATCACCGTGGTGCGCAGCACGCGCCACCTGGGCGAAGACGGCAACAGCTACGTCGGCGACGCCCAGGCCGAGCAGCGCGACATGACGGGCAAGGTGCTCGCCACGGTGTGCGTGACCGACGTCGGCACGCGCTTCGGACTGCTGTAGCGGGCGCGATGTCCGCTTTCCCCTCGCCGATGCGAATGCACCTGCAGGCACCCGATGCGGTGCCCCTCCAATCCAATCAGGGAAACACCATGCAAAGCTCGAACCGTATCCGCCTGGCAGCCTTCACGGCCGCCGCCTTCATGAACCTCGCGCTGGCCCAGTGGCTGCACCAGCTGGCCGCTGAACCCCAGGAGGCCGCCGACCTGGCGGCCCGGCAAGCCCTGCCGGTGGCCACGGCGCCGGCGAAGCCCGGCGCCTGAGCTCCCGCCCCGACCACCTGCAGGTGGCCGGGGCCTCAGCCCTCGTCCCTCATGGCCGACAGCAGAAAGGCACGCGCCTTGTCCCAGCGCCGCCGCACCGTGCGCTCGGTGACGCCCTGCAGTTCGGCGATCTCGGCCTCGCCGAAGCCGCCGAACCAGCGCAGGTCGGCCACCTCGGCCACGTCGGGGTCCAGGCGGTCCAGGTCGCGAAGCGCCTCGTGCAAGGCTTCCACCTGCTCGTCCACGGCAGGCAGTGCCAGCGCGAGATCGTCGTCCTCGCCCAGCGTCAGCGGCTGCGCCCCGCCGCCGCGCCGGTCGGCATGGGCCTGGCGCA
>CAZBUU010000061.1:0-18668 GCA_964495125.1 uncultured Rubrivivax sp. | reverse complement strand
CCAGCACCTCGCGGTTGACGATGTAGGGCGTGTAGCACTCGGTGTAGCCGTGCTGCTGCGTGTGCGTGTCCAGCATGAACTGGGCGAGCGCGCGGTGCAGGCGCGCCGCCGGGCCGCGCAGGAAGGTGAAGCGGGCGCCGCTGAGCTTGGCGCCGGTGTCGAACTCCAGGCCCAGCGTGGCGCCCAGGTCCACGTGGTCGCGCGGCGTGAAGTCGTAGCGGCCGGGCGTGCCCCAGCGTCGCACTTCGACATTGCCGGTCTCGTCGCCGCCCACGGGCACGTCGGCCTGCGGCAGGTTGGGCAGGCTCATCAGCATGCCCTGCAGCTCGGCCTGGATGGCCTCCAGGCGCTCGGCGCCGGCTTTCTGCTGGTCGGCCATGCCGTTCACTTCGGCCATCAGGGCGCTGGTGTCCTCGCCCTTGCCCTTGAGCATGCCGATCTGCTTGCTGGCGGCGTTGCGGCGCGCCTGCAGCTGTTCGGTCTGGGTCTGGATCTGCTTGCGTTCGCCCTCCAGCGCGCGGAAGCGTTCCACGTCCAGGTAGGGCTGCGGGTTCTTGCGGCGCTGCAGTTGCGCCACCACGGCGTCGAGGTCGCGCCGGAGCAGGGTGATGTCGAGCATGATGATCTTCCGTTTCGCGTGTATCCGATGGAGCGACGGCGCCTTCGCGGGGCGCCGTCTTCGTGTGGGGAGAACTTCCCGGGAAGGCCGGCGCGCTTCAGGATCGGGACGACACCACTTCGCTCATGCTGCGGTCGCCCAGCCCGCGCGGCAGCGGGAAGCGGACGTTTTCCGTCACGCCGTCCATCTTGCGGATGCTGGTGGCGCCCAGTTCGCGCAGGCGGTCGATGACCTGCTGCACCAGGATGTCGGGCGCCGAGGCGCCGGCGGTCAGGCCCACGCGGGCCTTGCCTTCGAACCAGGCGGCCTGCAGGTCCTGCGCGCCTTCCACCATGTAGGCCGGCGTGCCCAGGCGCTGCGCCAGCTCGCGCAGGCGGTTGCTGTTGCTGCTGGTGGGGCTGCCCACCACCACCACCACGTCCACCGCCGGCGCCAGCACCTTCACGGCGTCCTGGCGGTTCTGCGTGGCGTAGCAGATGTCCTGCTTCTTGGGTTCGCGCACGTGCGGGAAGCAGCGCTTCACCTCGGCCAGGATGTGGGCCGCGTCGTCCACGCTCAGGGTGGTCTGCGTCACCACCGCCAGCAGGTCGCCGCGCGGCTTGACGTGCGCCACGTCCGCCACATCCTCCACGAGGTAGATGCCTTCGCTGAGCTGGCCCATCGTGCCTTCCACTTCGGGGTGCCCCTTGTGGCCGATCATGATGAACTCGAAGCCTTCCTTGGCCAGCTTGGCCACCTCCACGTGCACCTTGGTCACCAGCGGACAGGTGGCGTCGAAGACCTGGAAGCCCCGGCGCGCGGCTTCCACGCGCACCGACTTCGGCACGCCGTGGGCGCTGAACACCAGCGTGGCGCCCGGCGGCACGTCGGCCAGGTCTTCGATGAAGATGGCGCCCTTGGCCTTGAGGTCGTTCACCACGTAGGTGTTGTGCACGATCTCGTGGCGCACGTAGATGGGCGCGCCGAAGCGCGCGAGCGCCCGCTCGACGATCTCGATGGCGCGGTCCACCCCCGCACAGAAACCCCTCGGCTCGGCCAGCAGCACGTCACGCACGTCGCTCATCGTCACAACACCCCCAGCAGCTTCACCTCGAAGCGCACGGGCTGGCCGGCGAGCGGGTGGTTGAAATCGAACAGAAGCCAGTCGGCGCCCGTCTCGCGCACCACGCCGGCGTACTGGCCCTGGCCGTCGGGCGTGGGGAACTGCACCACGTCGCCCACGGCGTACTCGGCGTCGGGGTCGCCCAGTTCCCGCAGCAGCGACAGTTTCACGCGCTGCAGCAGTTCGGGGTTGCGGTCGCCGAAGGCCACGCCGGCGGGCAGGTCGAAAGCCGTGTGCGTGCCCTCGGGCAGGCCCAGCAGGCGCTGCTCGATGGCCGGCGACAGCTGGCCCGTGCCCAGGGACAGCGTGGCGGGCTTGTCGATGAAGGTGTTGATGACGTCGCCGCCGTCGGGCCCGGCCAGACGGTAGTGCAGCGTCAGGAAGGATCCCGG
Source organism: uncultured Rubrivivax sp. (assembly GCA_964495125.1). Lineage (GTDB taxonomy): Bacteria > Pseudomonadota > Gammaproteobacteria > Burkholderiales > Burkholderiaceae_C > Rubrivivax. The sequence goes on along the minus strand of CAZBUU010000061.1, from coordinate 16,555 downwards.
CTGGACGGTGGCGGCAGGGGTGTTCACGGCGGGGCGGATCGCGGCGGGCGCCGCTGCAATAGACTGGTCCGCATTCTACGAGCGCCCCCATGAAGCACCTGCCCGCCGACCAGCGCCCGCGCGAGAAGCTGCTCGCGCGCGGACCGGCGGCGCTGGCCGACGCCGAGCTTCTGGCCCTGCTGCTGCGCACCGGCTACCAGGGCCGCGGCGTCGTGGAACTGGCGCAGGACGTGCTGGACCGCTTCGAGGGTTTCGCCGGCTTGCTGAACATCGAGCCTGCCATGCTGAAAGGCCTGAAGGGCCTGGGCCCGGCCAAGCGCGCCGAGCTGCTGGCGGTGATGGAGATGGCGCGCCGGGCACTCGCGCAACAGCTGCGCGACATGCCGGTCTTCGACAGCCCCGGCAAGGTGAAGGACTACCTGGCGCTGCAGCTGGGCGGCCGTGAGCAGGAAGTCTTCGCCGTGCTGTTCCTGGACGCCCAGCACCGCTTGCAGAGGCTGGAAACGCTGTTCACCGGCACGCTCACGCAGACCAGCGTCTACCCGCGCGAGGTGGTGCGCCGCGCGCTGGTGCTCAACGCCGGCGCCGTGGTGCTGGCGCACAACCACCCGTCCGGCCTGGCCGAGCCCTCGCGCGCCGACGAGTACCTGACGCAGACGCTGAAGACCGCACTGGCGCTGGTGGACGTGCGCGTGCTGGACCACGTCGTCGTCGGCCGCGGCCAGACGGTCTCGCTGGCCGAACGCGGATTGCTGTGATGAAACTGCGCGCCCTGGCTGACCTGCACCAGCTGCGCGACACGCTCGCCCGCCGCGAGCGCGAAGCCGCCGAGCTGGCCACCCGCGAACGCGCCGCACGGGCCGCGGCCGAACGCCACCGCCGCCAGTTCGCCGACGCCGTGGGCCCGGTCACGCCGCTGCGCCCGCACGGCCGCCACCACGCCCTGCCCGCGCGCCCGACGCCCGAGCCGCGCATGCGCCAGGCCGACGAGCAGGCGGCGCTGCGCGAGGCGCTGTCCGACGAGGTCGACGTCGAGACGCTGCTGCTCACCGATGACCACCTCAGCTTCCGGCGCCAGCGCGTGGGCGCCGACGTGGTGACGCGGCTGCGGCGCGGCCACTGGGCCATCCAGGCCGAACTCGACCTGCACGGCCTGCGCCGCGAGGAGGCCCGCGACGCCCTCGCCGCCTTCGTGCGCCAGGCCGCCCTGCGCGGCCACCGCTGCCTGCGCGTAGTGCACGGCAAGGGCCACGGTTCGCCCGGGCGGCAGCCGGTGCTCAAGGCCAAGGTGCAACGCTGGCTGGGCCAGAGCGCCGAGGTCATCGCCTTCACGCAGGCCAGCGGCCCGCAGGGCGGCGCCGGGGCGCTGATCGTGTTGCTGGCAGGCAGCGCCGCGGCGTCCTGAAGGCGGCCCGCGCGGCCGCCCGCGCGGCATTGGACGTGCATCAAGCCCGGAGCGCGCGGTCGCCCTATGCTGGCCCGGGGAACAGCTGCCGGCGCCACCGCCGGCCTGAACGGAGGCCGCTTGGCCCAAGCCACAGTCCTCATCGTCGACGACGAGCCGGTGAACCTGGCCGTGCTGGGCCAGTTGCTGCGGCCGGCCTACGGCGTGCGCGTGGCGGCCTCGGGGCCGGCGGCGCTGAGGGCCGCGGCCACCGCACCACGGCCGGACGTCATCCTGCTGGACGTGTCCATGCCCGGCATGGACGGCTTCACCGTGCTGCAGCGCCTGCGCGAGGACCCTTCCACGCAGGACATCCCGGTGGTCTTCGTCACCGCCTTGGCGGCCAGCAGCGACGAGGAACATGGCCTGGCGCTGGGCGCACAGGACTACATCACCAAGCCGATCAAGCCCGCGGTCGTGCTGGCGCGCCTGCGCACGCAGCTGGAAGCCAAGCGCGCACGCGACTGGATGCGTGACCAGAACGCCTGGCTGGAGGCCGAGGTGGCGCGCCGCATGTCGGAGAACGACCTGTCGCAACAGGCCGGCATCCGGGCGCTGGCGCACCTGGCCGAGATCCGCGATCCCGAAACCGGCAACCACATCGCGCGCACGCAGGACTACGTGCGTGAGCTGGCGATGCAGTTGCGCCGGCACCCACGTTTCGCGGCGCTGCTGACCGACCGCTACATCGGCCTGCTGGCGCGCTCGGCGCCGCTGCACGACATCGGCAAGGTCGGCATCCCGGACACCATCCTCCTCAAGCCGGACCTGCTGACCCCCGAGGAGCGCGCGACCATGCAGTCGCACACGCGGCTGGGGAGCGACGCCATCGAGCTGGCCGAACGCGACGTGGCGCAACCGCTGGCCTTCCTGTCGCTGGCCAAGGAGATCGCGCGCTGGCACCACGAGCGCTGGGACGGCAGCGGCTACCCGGATGGCCTGGCCGGCGACGCGATCCCGGTGTCGGCCCGCATCATGGCCATCGCCGACGTCTTCGACGCGCTGATCTCGCTGCGCGTCTACAAGCGCTCGATGTCGCCGGCCGAAGTGCGCGAGCTGATCGCCGCCGGCCGCGGCACCCAGTTCGACCCCGACATGGTCGACGCCTTCCTCGCTGCCTACGAGCGCTTCACCGGCATCGCCGCCCGCTACTCCGACGGCGCACTGGCCGAGGCCGGAACCCGGCGGCTCCCGGAGGCGCCCGCCGCCCCATGATCGAGCCGCTTCTGACGGGCAGCGCCGATCGGCCCCTGCGCGGCCGCCTGGGCTGGCGGTCTGCCATGGCCCTGGGGCTCATCCTGCTGGTGACGCTGGCCGGCGTCGCATTCAGCGTCAGCCACGACCGCGACGAGAACCTGTCCCGGCTGTCGGCCGTGGTGCAGCTGAAGGCGCAGGAACTGGCCGACTGGCTGGCCGAACGCGAGATCGACGCCGAGATGCTGGCCCTGGGCGCCGACGCGCGGGCCCTGGCGCAGCGCTGGCAGGCGCATGGCGAGCCGGCCGCGCTGGAGCAGCTGGTGGCGCGTCTGCCGGCGCTGCTGGCACCGACGCGCTTCCAGGCCGTGACGCTGTTCGACGCCGGCGGCCAGGCCGTCTGGCGCAGCGAACGGGCGCCGCTGCCGCAGGCCATGACCCAGGCCGAGCGCGAGCAGGCCGCGCGCTTGCGCATGGCCTCGCGCGTCGGGCCCTATGCCGACGCGGAAGGCGTCGCGCACCTGGACCTGATGCTGCCACTGGCCCAGCCCGGGGATGCCCCGGGCACGCCGGTGCCGATGCTGGCGCTGCACCTGATGGCCGACCGCTACCTGCCGGAACGCCTGGGCGAGTGGCCCGTGCCCAGCCGCACGGGCGAGGTGGTGCTGGTGCGCCGCGTCGGCGATGCCGTCCACGTCCTCAATCCGCTGCGGCGGGCGCCTGACGCGCTGCAGCGCCTGCACCTCCCGGCATCGGCCCAGGACGTGCTGGCGGTGCAGCTGGCGACACAGGGCGGCCGCGGCCTGCGGACCCTGGACGGCACCACCTTCGACGGCGTCCACGCCTTCGGCGCCGGCCGCGACGTGCCGGGCACGGACTGGTTCCTGCTCGCGCGCATGGACCGCAGCGAAATGCTGCAGACCGCGCTGCAGCACGCGACGTGGATCGCCCTCAGCGGCCTGCTGCTGATGACCGTGACGACCAGTGTCGCGATGCAGAGGCGCCATCGCCAGCAGCTGGCCTCGGCCGCCAAAGCCCAGGTCGAGCGGGCGCTGCGCCGGGCCAACCGGGCGCTGCAGATGGCGCGCGAGTGCAGCAAGGCCGTGAACAGCGCCGCCGACGAGGCCGGGCTGTGGGACGAGGTCTGCCGCATTGCGGCGCAGACCGGCGGCTACCGGCTGGCCTGGGTGGGGCTGGCCCAGCAGGACGCGCAGCGCAGCATCCATGTGGTCGCGCGGGCCGGCACGGCCGCCCCGGGCCTGGACGGCCAGACCTTCAGCTGGAGCGACGGCGAAGACGGGCACGGTCCCGCCGGCGTCGCCATTCGCGAACGGCGCACCGTCCTGTGCCGGGACAGCGACGGCGAGCCCCTGGCGCCCGGTGGCGCGTCGTCCATCGCGCTGCCCCTGGTGCTGGGCGATGACGACGGCGCCGGCGTGCTGTGCCTGCATGCCGGCGAGCCGCAGGGTTTCGACGAAGAGGAGATCGAGATCGCACGCGCCATCGCCGGCGACCTGGCCCAGGGGGCCCGCGCGCTGCGCGACCGCCTGGCGCGGGCCCGGGCCGAAGCGGCGCTGCGCCTGCGCGCGCAGCGCGTGCAGGCGCAGTTGCAGCTGCCCCGGCTGGCCGAGAGCCTGGACGAGCCGGCCTTCATTGCACGGGCGCTGGCCCTGGCCGAAGAGTTGACGGGCAGCCGCTTCGCCTTCGCGCACTTCACGGGCCCGGACGGCCAGCCCCAGCAACCCACCTTGCGCTCACCGGCCACGCTGCAGGCCGGCACGGCGTCAACGCCGGGGCACCAGCTGGAGGTGCCGGTGCTGGAAGGCGGGCGGGCGATCCTGCTCATCAGCCTGGGCGGCAAGTCAGAGCCCTACGACGAGACGGACGCCGAATCGGTGCTGTTGCTGGGCACCGAGATCTGGCGCCTGGTGCAGCGCCGCCGCTCGCTGGACGAACTGCGCAAGCTGCAGCAGGCCGTGGAGCAAAGCGCCAACAGCATCGTCATCACCAACCTGCGCGCCGAGATCGAGTACGTGAACCGTGCCTTCGAGGACGTCACGGGCTATGGCCGCAACGAGGTTCTCGGTCGGAACCCACGCATCCTGCACCCGGCAGACGTGAAGCCCGGCGAGCGCACCGAGATGTGGCAGGTGCTGGCCCAGGGCCGACCCTGGCGGGGCGAGTTCCGCAATCGCCGCAAGGACGGCAGCGAGTACGTCGAGCTGGCGCACATCGCGCCGCTGCGCCAGCCGGACGGCCGCATCACGCACTACGTCGGCGTCAAGGAGGACATCACCGAGAAGACCCGCATCGCCGAGGAGCTGGACCGCTACCGGCGGCGGCTGGAAGACCTGGTGGAGGAACGCACCGCCGAGCTGGCCGTGGCGCAGCGCCGGGCCGAGGCCGCCAGCCAGGCCAAGAGCGCCTTCGTGGCCAACATGAGCCATGAGATCCGCACGCCGATGAACGCCATCGTGGGCCTGTCCTACCTGCTGCGGCAGGACCACCCGACACCGCGGCAGGAAGCCTGGCTGGCCCGGATCGACGCCGCGACGATGCACCTGCTGTCCATCATCAACGGCATCCTGGACCTGTCCAAGATCGAGGCCGGCAAGCTGGTGCTGGAGGCGGGCGACTTCGCCCCGGCCACCGTGCTGGACCAGGTGGCCGCACTCATCGCCGACCGCGCACAGGCCAAGGGCGTGGCCGTGGTCACCGAGCTGGACGACCTGCCCGCCTGGCTGCACGGCGACGCCACCCGGCTGCGCCAGGCACTGCTGAACTACGCCGACAACGCGCTCAAGTTCACGTCGGCCGGCAGCATCACCCTGCGCGCCCGGCGGACGGCCCAGCAGGGCGACGGGCTGCTGCTGCGTTTCGAGGTGCAGGACACCGGCATCGGCATCGACCCCGAAGCCCTGCCCCGCCTGTTCCAGGCCTTCGAGCAGGCGGACACCTCGACCACGCGACGCTTCGGCGGCACCGGCCTGGGCCTGGCGCTGACCCGGCAGCTCGCCGCGCTGATGGGCGGGGAGGCCGGCGCCGAGAGCCGGCCCGGAGCCGGCAGCACCTTCTGGTTCACGGCCGCGCTGCGCGTGGGTCACACACCGCCCCCTGCGGCGCCGGCGCACGATGCGGCCAGCGCCGAGGCAGCCCTGCGACGATGGTGCCGCGGCGCCCGGGTGCTGCTGGTGGAGGACGAGGTGGTGAACCGCGAGGTGGCCCTGGAGCTGCTGCGCAAGACCGGGCTCCAGGTGGAGACGGCCAGCGACGGCCGCCAGGCCCTGGCGCTGCTGCGCCAGCAAGCCTTCGACCTCGTGCTGATGGATCTGCAGATGCCGGTCATGGACGGATTCGAGACGACGCGGCAGTTGCGGGCCGACCCGGCGTTCGCACGCCTGCCGGTGCTGGCCATGACGGCCGGCGCGCTGGACGACGCTCGGCAGGCCTGCCTGGAGGCCGGCATGTCCGACTTCGTGCCCAAACCCGTCGAGCCGCGGCTGCTGCATTCCACGCTGTTGCGCTGGCTGCCGCAGCAGCGCGTGCCGGCTCCGGCAGAAGCGACCACCGGCCCGGCGGCCGACGCGCAGTCGAGGTCACGCGCGCTGCTGAACCAGGTCGACGGCCTGGACGCCGAGCGCGCTCTGGGCCTGCTGCGCGGCGACGCCGTCACCTGCGTGCGCCTGGTGCGCAGTTTCGTGGCGCACCACCGCGGCGATGCGGCCGAGGTGGCCCGCGAGGTCGAAGCCGGCCAGCCCGGGCCAGCCCGGGCGCGACTGCACCAGTTGGTGGGCGCGGCCGGCGCCCTGGGCTTCGTTCGGCTGCAGGGCCTGGCCGAGCAACTGGGCGACGCCCTGCGTCGCGACGACAGCCCTGCCCGGGCATCGGCGCTGTGCGGGGCGCTGGTGCAGGACATGCAGCTTGTTCTGGACGCGGTGGCGGCCTGGCCACCGGCCGAGACTCCTGGCCCTGCGGCGCGCGACGACGCCACGCGCGTGCTGCAGGCGCTGGTGCCTCTGCTGGAGGCCGACGACATCGAAGCGGTGGAACGCTTCCGGCCGCACGAGGGCGCGGTCAGGGCCCGCTTCGGCGAGGACGGGCGTCGGCTGGCGCAGGAGCTCGAAGCTTTCGACTTTCCGGCCGCGCGGGAGTCCCTGCAACGGCTGCTGCACGGCCAGCCTTGAAACCGGTCGGCCCGTCGGCCGGCACCGCTTCAGCGGTTGCGCATCCAGTCCGCGGTGCCGAAAAAGGCCCGCGTCAGGCGCTCGGACAAGCCGGGCTCCACGCGCTCGTCCTGCATCGCCAGGGCCATGCAGGCCATCCACTGGTCGCGCTCGGCCAGGCCGATGGCGTAGGGCAGGTGGCGCGCACGCAGCATGGGGTGGCCGAAGCGCTGGATGTAGTGGTCGGGGCCGCCCAGCCAGCCACAGAGGAACCAGAACAGCTTGTCGCGCGAACCCGAGAGGTCCTGCGGGTGCAGGGCGCGCAGGCTGGTGAATTGCGGCTCCAGGTCCATCAGGTCGTAGAAGCGGTCGACGAGCGCCCGCACCGGGCCTTCGCCGCCCAGGCATTCGAAGGGCGTGGGGCCCGCAGGCTGGGCCTCGTCGTCGGCCATCAGGCGGAGAGCTTGGTGGCGACGTTGCCGATGGCGGTGGCCGCCGGCGCGCCGGGCAGCAGTTCCAGCAGCAGCTGGCGCCGCTGGATGCTCTCGCGCACCGAAGGATCGGACGGCACCTCGCCGAAGAGTTCCACCTGCACGGGACTCTCAAGCCCGGGGTTGACGTAGCGGTCCAGCACCTGCTGCAGCTGCTGGCGCACGAGGCGGCTTTCGCCCATCTTGCGCGTCTGGTTGACGAGCAGCTTGAAGCGACGCCGGCCCTGCGTGCTGGCCAGCACCTTCATGGTGGCGTAGGCGTCGGTGATGGAGGTGGGCTCGGGCGTCACCACCAGCATCACCTCGCCGGCCAGCGACACCGTGTAGAGCACGACGTCGGAGATGCCGGCGCCGGTGTCCAGCAGCACGTGGTCGTACTTGGGCGCCACCTCGGCGATGACGCGCTGCAGCTGGTCGCGGATCTCGGGCGTCATGCGCGAGTACTCGACCATGCCCGAGCCCGCCAGCAGGACGTGGAAACCGCCGGAGAAAGGCAGCACGGCCTCGGCCAGCGTGCTCTTGCCGGTGAAGACGTCGTGCAGCGTGATCTTCGGGAACAGGTTCAGCAGGACGTCCAGGTTGGCCAGGCCCAGGTCGGCGTCCAGCACGAGCACCTTGCGGCCCAGGCGCGCCAGCGCCGCGGCCAGGTTGGCGGTGAAGAAGGTCTTGCCGACGCCGCCCTTGCCGCTGGTGACGGCCAGGATGCGCGGCGACGGTACGGCGGCCGGCGGGTTGGGCGCGGTGGTCATTCGTGGTCCTGGAACTGGAAGGTCTCGAAGAGCAGCCGGCGCTCTTCGTTGCTGACGACCGACACCGCCGTGGGCTCCAGGCGCACGAGATTGCGGCCCTGGGTCTTGCTGCGGTAGAGCTGCTGGTCGGCGCGCTCCACCCACAGCGTGGGCGTGGAACGCACCCACTGCGGTGCGAAGGCGCCGCCGATGCTGACGGTGCAACCGATCTCGAGGCCCGACGCCACCAGCACCGGCATGCGCTCGACGCGGCGGCGCACGCGCTCGGCCACCGTTTCGCCGAAGGCGCTGGCGCAGTTGGGCAGGATGATGGCGAACTCCTCGCCGCCGATGCGCGCCACCAGGTCCATCGGGCGCACGCTGTCGATGAGCGCATTGGCCACCGCACGCAGCACCTGGTCCCCCGCGCCGTGGCCGTGGGCGTCGTTGATCTTCTTGAAATGGTCGATGTCCAGCACCAGCAGCAGCGCCGGTTCGCCGCTGCGGGCGACGCGGTCGATCTCGCGCCCCAGCGCCAGCTCGAAAGCCCGGCGGTTCGCCAGGCCGGTGAGCGCGTCGCGGCTGGACAGGTCCACCAGCGCGTCGATCAGGCCCTGCAGCCAAGGTGCCGTGCCGGGGTCGCCGGCCGGCAGCGCCAGGCCCGAATGGCCGAGCAGCTGCAGCGCCTGCTCCAGCTGCAGCGGCGTCACGGACGGTGCCGGCGGGGACAGGGGCGGTGGCTGTTCCAAGGTCTGGGGGCTCCGGCCAGGGCCCGCGGGCGCGGCCTGTGTCGGGCGGCTGGCAGTCTATCAGCGGGCCCCGCGGCATCAAGGCGGCGAATAGGCGGGCCGCAAGCCCGCATTTCAAGCCCTTGCCGCGGCCGCCACCGGGCCAAACTGCCACGATGAACCCGACCTACGCGCTGCCTCCGCCTGCCAACCTCGCAGACCAGGAGTTCACGCTCACGCCGCAGGACTTCGAGCGCGTGCGGCACCTGATCTACCAGCGCGCCGGCATCAGCCTGCATGCCGGCAAGCAGGCCATGGTGTACAGCCGCCTGTCGCGCCGCCTGCGCGAAACCGGCCACGGCAGCTTCGCCGACTACCTGAAGTGGCTGGAACAGGGCGGCAGCGACGCCGAGTGGCAGGAGTTCGTGAACTGCCTGACCACCAACCTCACCGCCTTCTTCCGCGAGGAGCACCACTTCCACGCGCTGGTGGACGACCTGCGGGCCCGCGCCGCCGTCAACCAGGGGCGGCCGCTGCGCATCTGGTGCAACGCCGCGTCCACCGGCGAGGAGCCCTATTCGCTGGCCATGACCGTGGTCGAAACCCTGGGCAGTTCGGCCTCGGTGAAGCTGGTGTGCAGCGACATCGACACCAAGGTGCTGGCCCAGGCGCAGCGCGCGGTCTACCCGGCCGATGCCCGCGGGCTCAGCCCCGAACGCTTGCGCCGGCATTTCATGCGCGGCACGGCGGCCAATGCCGGCAGCATCCGCGTCAAGCCCGAGCTGACGCGGCTCATCGAGTTTCGCGCCTTCAACCTGATGAGCCCCAACTGGTCGGCGCTGGGCGACCCCTTCGACCTCGTGTTCTGCCGCAACGTGATGATCTATTTCGACGCCCCGACCCAGCGCAAGGTGCTGGAGCGCACGCACGCGGTGATGAAGCCGGGCGGGCTGCTGTACGTCGGGCATTCGGAGAACTTCACGGATTCGCGCGACCTGTTCCGGCTGCGCGGCAAGACGATCTACGAACGCGTCTGAGGGCGCACAGGGCGTTCTCAAGCTGCCGGCTTGCGGCGCCGATAAGCACTCGATGGCCATCTCGTCCACTTCCTCCGCCTACGCACCTGCGCCAGCGTCCGCCCAGGTTGCAAGGCCCGCGCCCAGCCGGCTGGAGCGGCTGAAGGCCGCGCCGCGCAAGTCGGGCGAGGCCTCGTTCTTCTTCTACGACGCGCACTTCCGCAACGACGCGGTGAAGGTGCTGCCGGGCGAGTTCTTCGTCGCCGACGAGGACCTGCTGGTCATGACGACGCTGGGCTCCTGCATCGCCGCCTGCCTGTGGGACCGCGACAAGCGCGTCGGCGGCATGAACCATTTCCTGCTGCCGGACACCGGCGCCGGCAGCACCGGCGCCGACAGCGGCCGCTACGGCAGCTTCGCGATGGACCTGCTGATCGGCGAGATGGTCAAGCGCGGCGCCACGCGCAGCACCATGGAAGCCAAGGTCTTCGGCGGCGGCGCGGTCATCAGCGGCATGAACACCATCAACGTCGGCGAGCGCAACACCGCCTTCGTGCTGGACTACCTGAAGACCGAGCGCATCACCGTGGTCAGCAAGGACGTGCTGGACATCTACCCGCGCAAGGTGTGCTTCCTGCCGGCCAGCGGCAAGGCCATGGTCAAGCGCCTGGCCTCGGCCAACACCGAGGCCCTGGCGGCGCAGGAGCGCGCCGCCGCCACGCGCGCCGCACCGGCGGCGGCGGGTGGCTCGGTGGACCTGTTCTGATCTTCAACGCCCCCGAAAAGACGAACGCAACGGAGTGGAGGCCGACCGATGACGACGAAGACCCGCGTGGTCGTGGTGGACGATTCGGCGCTGGTGCGCGGCCTGCTCGCCGAGATCATCGACCGCCAGCCCGACATGTGCTGCATCGGCGCCGCGGCCGACCCGCTGGTGGCGCGCGAGATGATCCGCAACCTGAACCCCGACGTCATCACGCTGGACGTCGAGATGCCGCGCATGGACGGCATCGACTTCCTGTCGCGCCTGATGCGATTGCGCCCGATGCCCGTGGTGATGGTGTCCACGCTGACCGAGCGCGGCGCCGACGTGACGCTGAAGGCGCTGGAACTGGGCGCCGTGGACTTCGTCGCCAAGCCGAAGATCGGCGTCGCCGACGGCCTGCGGCAGCTGGGCGCCGACATCACCGAGAAGATCCGCACCGCGGCACGGGCCCGCGTGCACCGGCTCGCCACGCCGGCGGCCCCGGTGGCCGGCCAGGCGCTCGCCAAGCCGGCGGCCCCGGCGTCGCTGGGCCGCCTGTCGACCGAGAAGCTCATCTTCATCGGCGCCTCCACCGGGGGCACCGAGGCCACGCGCGAGGTGCTGGTCAACCTGCCGGCGGACTGCCCCGGGGTCATGATCACCCAGCACATGCCGCCGGGCTTCACCAAGAGCTATGCGGCACGGCTGGACAGCCTGTGCCGCATTCGCGTGGCCGAGGCCGGCGATGGCGAGCGCATCCTGCCGGGCCATGCCTACATCGCGCCGGGCGGCATGCACATGTCGGTGGAACGCTCGGGCGCCAACTACATCGCCCGCGTGCAGGACGGCGAACCCGTCAACCGCCACAAGCCCAGCGTGGAGGTGCTGTTCAACAGCGCGGCCCGCGTGGTGGGCCGCAATGCGCTGGGCGTGATGCTCACCGGCATGGGTGCCGACGGCGCCAAGGCCATGCGCACCATGCGCGATGCCGGCAGCTGGAACGTGGCGCAGGACGAGAACAGCTGCGTCGTCTTCGGCATGCCGCGCGAGGCCATCGCCCACGGCGCGGTCAACGAGGTGCTGCCGCTGAACCAGATCGCGCCGCGCTTGATCGAGTGGCTGCGCGCCAACGCCGGCGCCGTGACCTCGCGCGTCTGAGCGCCGGCTCAGAGCCCGCGCCGGAACTGGGCTGCGGCCACCGAGCGCTGCCGGTCGGCCGCCATCTCGGCCAGACCGATGTCCTTCAACGTGGCGTCGCTGAGGCCTTCCAGCGCCTTCATCGCACGACGCTGCTGGCGGCGCTGGCGCCAGGCCGCCCAGGCCAGCCGCCCGTCCGACAGCCGGCGGTGCAGCCAGGAGCGCGTGGTCGGGATCGGCGTGCCGGGGTAGAGGGTGATCGGCATGTCGGTGCCTCCAGGGTGGGTGTCTGGAAAGCAGATTGACTTGATGGATCCGAGAAAATCGATCAATGGAGCGACTTCTGGTCAGCTATGCTTACCAGAATGCCCCATCTACCGCTCAATACCCTGCCCGCCTTTCGCGCCGCCGCGCGCCTGCAGAACCTGCGCGCCGCCGCCGACGAACTCCACCTCACGCACAGCGCCGTCAGCCAGCAGATCAAGCTGCTGGAGAGCCAGCTCGGCCTGAATCTGTTCGACCGCCGCGGCCGCGGCGTGGTGCTCAACGCCGCCGGCGCGGCGCTGCTGCGCGCCGTGGAGCCGGCGCTCGACCGTCTGGCCGAAGGCGTTCGCGCCGCGCAGGCGGCGACCGGCGGCGCCCAGCAGCACGTGCGCCTGACGCTGCTGCCGTCGTTCGCCCAGCGCTGGCTGCTGCCGCGCATGGGCCGCTGGCGCGAGCGCCACCCCGACATCACGCTGGAGGTGCATGCCAGCGCGCAGATCGTGGACCTGCAGCGCGAGGGCTTCCACGTCGCGCTGCGCGCCGGCGCCGGGCCCTGGCGTGGGCTGCAGGCCGAACGCTTCGTGCAGTCGCGCCTGGTGGTGGTCGCGGCACCGGCGCGCGCCGCGCGGCTGGCCGGGCAGACGATGGCCGCCATCGCCGCCGAGCCGCTGCTGGGCGACGAGGAACTCTGGCAACGCTGGTTCGCGTTGGGCGGCGTGGCCCTGCGCAGCAAGCCGGTGGCCGACTTCAACGACTTCGGCCTCATGCTGCAGGCCACCGAGCAGGACCTGGGCCTGGCCCTGGCGCGCGAACTGCTCGCCGCCGACGCCCTGCAGGCGGGCCGTCTGGTGCGCATCGGCACGGCCTCGCTGGACGACCCGGCCTCGTCGACCTACTGGCTGCTGCACCCGCCGGAACTGGCCGGCTGGCCACCGCTGCAGGCGCTACGCGCCTGGCTGTTCGACGAGCTGGCGGCGTCTCGGGCCGCGCTGGCCTCGACGCAGGAAGGCTGAGCGGTCAGGCCTTTTCGGCTGGCAGGAAGAGCGACTGCACGTCCGACAGGAAGTCGAAGCCGCGCGCGGTCGGCCGGACGCGGCCCTGGGCATCGTCACGCACCAGCCAGCCGCGCGCCACCGCCTCGTCGACGCGGGCGGCCATGGCCGACATCGGTAGCCCCGTGCGTTCGCGGAAGGTCTCGAGCGCGAAGCCTTCGCGCAGGCGCAGGGCGCCCAGCATGAACTCGAACGGCAGGTCGCGCCGCGCCACCTCGTGCTGGTTGCTGACCGCCTGGCCGGCCAGCGCTTTCTGCAGGTACAGGGCCGGCTCGCGCCAGCGCACCTGGCGCAGCACACGGTGCGGGAAGCTCAGCTTGCCGTGCGCGCCCGCACCGATGCCGAGGTAGTCGCCGAACTGCCAGTAGTTCAGGTTGTGGGCGCAGCGGTGGCCGTCGCGCGCGAAGGCACTGACCTCGTAGCGCGCCAGGCCGCTGGCGGCCGTGCGTTCGGCGATGAGGTCCAGCATGTCGCTGGCCAGGTCGTCGTCGGGCAGCTCGGGCGGGCGCGAGGCGAAGACGGTGTTGGGCTCCACCGTGAGGTGGTAGATGGACAGGTGCGGCGGCGAAAAGGCGAGCGCCGTGTCCAGGTCCTGCTTCAGTGCGGCCAGCGATTGCCCCGGCAGGGCGTACATCAGGTCGAGGTTGAAGGTGTCGAAGGCCGCGGCGGCTTCGTCCAGCGCGGCGCGGGCCTGGGCGCCGTCGTGCACGCGGCCGATGCGCTGGAGCGCTTCGTCGTCGAAGCTCTGCACGCCGACCGACAGCCGGGTGACCCCGGCGGCGCGGAAGGCGCGGAAACGGTCGCGCTCGAAGGTGCCGGGGTTGGCTTCGAGCGTGATCTCGGCGTCGGGCACCAGCGGCAGGCGGGCGCGGATGTCGCCCAGCAGGCGGTCGATGCCTGCGGGCGAGAACAGGCTGGGCGTGCCGCCGCCGATGAACACCGTGTGCACCTTGCGGCCCCATACCAGCGGCAGGCTGGCTTCGAGGTCGGCGACGAGGGCGTCGATGTAGCGCCCTTCGGGCAGCTCGCCCGGCCGCGCCTCGTGGCTGTTGAAGTCGCAGTACGGGCACTTGCGCAGACACCAGGGCAGGTGCACGTACAGCGACAGCGGCGGCAGCGCGCCCAGCTGCAGGGTACCGGGGCGCAGGAAGTGCTCGACGCCCGCCGAGGCGTCGGTCACAGCCGCCAGACCTCGCGCAGTTGCACCAGCAGCTGCGCCATGGCGCGCGCGCGGTGGCTGTGGCGGTTCTTGGTCTCGGCGTCGATCTCGGCCACCGTGCGGCCAAGCTCGGGAATGAACATCAACGGGTCGTAGCCGAAGCCCAAGTCGCCACGCGGCGCGGCCAGGATCTCGCCCGGCCAGCGGCCCACGGCCACCAGCGGCTGCGGGTCTTCGGCGTGGCGGATGGCCACCAGCGTGCTGAGGAAGAAGGCGCGGCGATCGGCCGTCCCTTCCAGCTTGTGCAGCAGCAGCGCGTTGTTGGCGGCGTCCTGCGCACGGCGCACGGCCTCGCGCTCGCCGGTGCCGGCCACCGGCCCGGCGAAGTGTGCCGAGATCACGCCCGGCGCGCCGCCCAGCGCGTCCACGCAGACGCCCGAGTCGTCGGCGATGGCCGCGCCGCCCGAGGCCGCCGCAGCATGCCGCGCCTTGGCCAGTGCGTTCTCGATGAAGGTGAAATGCGGCTCCTCGGCTTCGCCGATGCCGAGCTCACCCTGCGCCACCAGCCCGACCGGCAGGCCACCCAGCAGCGCCTTCATCTCCGAGAGCTTCTTGGCGTTGTTCGACGCCAGGACCAGGCGCATCACCTCAGGCCCAGCGCCCGCTTCTGCAGCGCGTTCAGCTCGCCGATGCCCTTCGCCGCGAGTGCCAGCAGCTGGTCCATCTCGGCGCGTGTGAAGGGCGCGCCTTCGGCGGTGCCCTGCACTTCCACGAAGCCGCCCGAGCCCGTCATCACCACGTTCATGTCGGTGTCGCAGGCCGAGTCTTCCACGTACTCCAGGTCCAGCAGCGGCGTGCCCTGCACCACGCCCACCGACACGGCGGCGACGAAGTCCTTGATGGGGCTGGCCGTCAGCTTGCCCTGCGCCATCAGCCAGGTCACGGCATCGTGCGCGGCGACGAAGGCGCCGGTGATGGCCGCCGTGCGCGTGCCGCCGTCGGCCTGGATCACGTCGCAGTCCAGCGCGATGGTGCGCTCGCCGAGCGCCTTCAGGTCGAACACCGCGCGCAGGCTGCGCCCGATGAGGCGCTGGATCTCCTGCGTGCGGCCGCTCTGCTTGCCCTTGGCGGCTTCACGGTCGCTGCGCGTGTGCGTGGCGCGCGGCAGCATGCCGTACTCGGCCGTCAGCCAGCCTTCGCCACCGCCGCGCTTGAAGGGCGGCACCTTCTCTTCCACTGAAGCGGTGCACAGCACCTTCGTGTCGCCGAAGCTGACGAGCACCGAGCCTTCGGCGTGGCGGGTGTAGTGACGCTGGAGGCTGACAGGACGCAGCGCGTCGGCCTGGCGGCCGGCAGATCGTTGGAAAGTCATGGGCCGATTGTCATCGACCGGCGGCCGGCCGGCTCAGCGCCGCTTCTGGCTGCTGCGCTGGATGGCCTCGTTGATCTCGCGGATGCTGCGTTCGATCTCGGCCTCGTCCAGTTCGTCGCCGCTGCTGCCTTCGGCCGACAGGCTGGCCTGGATGGTCGAGGCGAAGACCTCCTCGCCCAGCGAGCGCGTGGACACGGCGCCGGCGGCGTCCAGATCTTCGGCGGCTTCCCACTCGACGGCCAGCACGGTGACGTTGTCGCTCTTGTCGCCGGCGGTGCGCAGTGCACGCTCCACCAGTTCGGGCACGGCGTCGGAAATGGCGTGCTTGGTGAGGATCTCGGTGATCTGCGTGTCGGGCAGCGTGCCCCACAGGCCGTCGCTGCAGAGCATGACGCGGTCGCCCGGATTCACCAGCAGCGGCCCGGCCGTGTCGATCACCGGCTTGCCCGGACTGCCCAGGCAGGTGAAGAGCACGTTGCGGTTGACGCGGTCGCCCATGGGCACCACGGCCGAGAGGGTTTCCTGCAGCTCGGAATAGGAGTGGTCGCGTGTGCGCGCCACGAGCTTGTCGCCACGCACGAGGTACAGGCGGGAATCGCCGCAGTGCGCCCAGTAGGCAGCATTGCCCTGGATGACGCAGGCCACGATGGTGGTGCGCGGCGTGTCCATCAGCCCGCGCTCCGTGGCGTAGCGCAGCAACTGGTGGTGGCCGGCGATGATGGCCTCGTGCAGGAAGCGCAGCGGCTCGGCCAGCTTGGGTTTGGCCTCGCGCTGGAACATCGCGGCCAGGGTCTGCAGCGCCAGCTGGCTGGCCACCTCGCCTTCCGGGTGGCCGCCCATGCCGTCGGCCAGCGCGAAAAGGCCGGCGTCCCGCGTGTAGCAGTAGCCCATGCGGTCTTCGTTCTTCTCGCGGCCGCCACGGCGACTGACCTGGTAGACCGAGAACTGCATGGCTTCAGGCTTTCTGGCCTGTCTTGAGGGTCTCGATCTGCAGCTTCAGGCGTTCGCCGAAGCTGAGCTTGGTGTAGCGCCGCTCGGTCTC
Source organism: uncultured Rubrivivax sp. (assembly GCA_964495125.1). GTDB lineage: Bacteria > Pseudomonadota > Gammaproteobacteria > Burkholderiales > Burkholderiaceae_C > Rubrivivax. The sequence continues at coordinate 20 of CAZBUU010000061.1, read as the reverse complement.
GCGAGCCAGTTCCTTCTGCA
>CAZBUU010000060.1:0-18694 GCA_964495125.1 uncultured Rubrivivax sp. | reverse complement strand
TGGACATCGACGAGCGCCTGCTCGAACTGCTGGAGCACATCGAGTTCGACCGCTCGCCGCTGACCGACATCAAGCACGTGGGCCACTGCGACCTCGGCCTCATCGAGGGCGGCCTGTGCAACGCCGAGAACGTGAACGTGCTGCGCGAGTTCCGCGCCCAGTGCAAGACCCTGGTGGCCGTGGGCGCCTGCGCCATCACCGGCGGCCTGCCGGCGCAGCGCAACCACCTCGACCTGGGCACCATGCTCACCAACGTGTACGGACAGCGGCCGGGCCTGTCGGCCGGCAGCGCCATCCCCAACGACCCCGAGCTGCCGCTGCCGCTGAACAAGGTGCACCCCATCCACGAGGTCGTGCACGTCGACTACTTCCTGCCCGGCTGTCCGCCTTCGGCCGACGCCTTCTGGGCCTTCCTGAACGACCTCATGGCCGGCCGCACGCCCCACCTGGGGCACGGGCTCATTCACTACGACTGAAGGCGATGAACTCCTCACTCGAAACCGCCGCATCACCCGCCGGCCTGCGCCGCGTGGCCATCGAACCCGTCTCGCGCGTGGAGGGCCACGGGAAGGTGACCCTCCTGCTGGACGACGACAACCGGGTGCAGCAGGTGCGCCTGCACATCGTGGAGTTCCGCGGCTTCGAGCAGTTCATCCAGGGACGCCCGTACTGGGAGGTGCCGGTGATGGTGCAGCGCCTGTGCGGCATCTGCCCGGTGTCGCACCACCTGGCGTCCTCCAAGGCGCTGGACCGCGTGGTGGGTGCGATGCCCGTCACCGCGTCGGCCGACAAGATCCGCCGCCTGATGCACTACGGCCAGGTGATGCAGTCCAATGCGCTGCACTTCTTCCATCTCGCCAGCCCCGACCTGCTGTTCGGCTTCGACAGCGAAGTGGCCAGGCGCAACATCGTCGGCGTTGCCGCTGCGCACCCGGACATCGCGAAGAAGGGCATCCTGCTGCGCAAGTTCGGGCAGGAGGTGATACGCGCCACGGCGGGCAAGCGCGTGCACGGCACGGGCTCGGTCCCGGGTGGCGTGAACAAGCACGTGAGCGAGGCCGACCGCCAACTGCTGCAGGCCGATGTGCAGCAGATGCTGGCCTGGGCGCACGACGCGGTGGGCATTGCCAAGCAACTGCACGCCGCCAACCCGGCGCTGTACGACGGCTTCGGCCATTCGCGCGCGAACATGCTGTCGCTGGTGCGGGCCGACGGCGCGCTGGACCTCTACGACGGCGTCATCCGCGCACGCGATGCCAACGGCCGCATCCTTTTCGACGGCGTCAGCGACCAGGGCTACCTCGACCTCATCGAAGAGGACGTGAAGCCCTGGACCTACATGAAGTTCCCCTTTCTCAAGAGCCTGGGCCGCGACCTCGGCTGGTACCGCGTGGGCCCGCTGGCCAGGCTTCAGAACTGCGACTTCATCCCCACGCCGCTGGCCGAGGTGGAGCGGCGCGAGTTCATCGCCTGGGGTCAGGGCGAGCCCATCCACGCGCCACTGGCCTACCACTGGGCGCGGATGGTCGAGGTGCTGCACTGCATGGAAGTCATCCAGCAACTGCTGGACGACCCCGACCTCTACGGCGGCGAGCTGATGGCCGGCGGAAAGCGCCAGCGCAGCGGCGTGGGGGTGCTGGAAGCGCCTCGGGGCACGCTCATCCACCACTACGACGTCGGTGACGACGACCTGGTGACGATGTGCAACCTGATCGTCAGCACCACGCACAACAACCAGGCCATGAACGAGGCCGTGCGTTCGGTGGCGCGCGAGTACCTGGACGGCCACGAGATCACCGAAGGGCTGCTGAACCACATCGAGGTGGCGATCCGCGCCTACGACCCCTGCCTGTCCTGCGCCACCCACGCGCTGGGGCAGATGCCGCTGGACGTGGTGCTGCAGGACGCCCGAGGGCACACGCTGGACCACGTGCTGCGCAGCGACGAGGACGGCTTCCAGCGCCGGCTGCCGGCGTCGGCGGCCGCCGCTGCATGACGGCAGCGCTGCTGATCTTCGCCTGGGGCAACGCCAGCCGCGGCGACGACGCGCTGGGGCCCCTGTTCGCCGAACGGCTGCGCGCCATGCTGGGCGAGCGGGATGGCGTGGAATGCATGGACGACTACCAGCTGCAGGTGGAGCACGCGCTCGATCTGGCGGGGCGGCAGCGGGTGCTGTTCGTGGATGCCAGCCTGAACTGCACCGCGCCTTTCGAGGTGACGGAGGTGCTCCCCCGCGCCGATGCCAGCGTCACCACGCACGCGCTGTCGCCGCAGGCATTGCTGCGGGTCCATGCGCAGCTGAACGTCGGGCCGGCGCCGGCCTGCAGCTTGCTGGCCATCCGCGGTGAGCGTTTCGAGTTGGGCCAGGCGCCCAGCGCCGCCGCGCGGGCGCACCTGGAGGCGGCCCTGGTCTGGGCGCAGGGCTGGCTGGATCCGTCGACGGTCGTGCCGTGAGCGTCATCGGACCGGCGGGCAGCGCCCGGCTGTCGCGCCGGCCTTGATCGAGGACAAATGCGCGGCAGCCCGGGCACATTTCGTCCGGCAAGGCGGGCGCTGCCGTGCTGAAATCTGCTTTGCTCTCCAGGTCACCGAGCCGTACCGACATGACCTTGCGCCCCTTGTCCCCTCGCTCCCTGCAGGCGCGAGTGACGCTGGTGGCACTGGCGTTGGTCCTCGTGACCGCGGGCTCCATCGCCGCGCTGGCCAACTGGGCGCTGCGCACCGATATCGAAGCGCTGGTCGGCCAGCAACTGGCCACGACGGCGGGCATCCTGGCCGACGAGATCGAGCAGGAAGTGACCGACCGCCAGCGCGCCATGGAACGCGCCGCAGCCGCGTATGACGAATCCAGCCTGCGCGACACGCCACGCCTGCAGCAACGACTGGAGCAATCGCCGCTGCTGCTGGACCTCTTCAACGCGGGCTGCTACATCACCGACCTGCGCGGCCAGCCGCTGGCCGACATGCCCGCGCCGCCGCAAAGGCTGGGCATCGACTTCGCCGACCGCGACTACATCGCCGCGGCGCTGCGCGAGGGGCGCAGTTCCGTCGGCCGCCCCGTCATCGGCCGCAAGCTGGGCACGCCGGTGCTGGCGATGGGCACACCCATCAAGGCCAGTGACGCGCGCATCGTGGGCGCCATGGGCTGCGTGGTGGACCTGGCCTCGCCGAACTTCCTCGACAAGGTCAGCAGCAACGCCTATGGCCGCACGGGCGGCTTCGTGGTCGTCGACCTCCGGCACCGGCTCATCGTCACGGGCACCGACCGGAGCCGCATGGCCCAGCCCATGCCGGCCCCCGGCCAACAGGCCCTGCCGGACCACCTGCAGACCGGCCAGGAGGGCGCCACGACGCTGCGCGACGCCCAGGGCCAGGAGGTGGTGGCGGCGGTGCGGCGCGTGGCCACACCCGGCTGGGCCGTGGCGGTCTTCCTGCCCACCGACGAAGCCTTCGAGCCGGCCCAGCGCATGGCACGGCGGGTCTGGTGGCTGGCCCTGGCGGCCTCGGCGATGGCCGGCCTGTCGGCCTGGTGGATGCTGCGACGGCAGATGGCGCCGATGGCCGAGGCCGTGCAGGCGCTGGACGCCCGCTCGGGCAGCCACCTGCCGCTGGCACCCCTGCCTGTGGGCCGCGACGACGAACTCGGCCGCCTGATCGGCAGCTTCAACCGCGTGCTGGAAACCCTGGCGCAGCGCGAGCATGCGCTGTCACAGTCGCGCGAGCTGCTGGCCACCGTGGTCGACAGCGTGCCGGTGCGCATCTTCTGGAAGGACCGAGAGCTGCGCTACCTGGGCTGCAACCGCGCCTTCGCCGCGGACGCCGGCCGCACGAGCCCGGCCGACATGCTGGGCCGCACCGACTTCGAGATGGCCTGGGCCCCGCAGGCCGAGGCCTTTCGCGCCGATGACGAAGCCGTCATCCGCTCCGGCGTGCCCAAGCTCGGCTTCGAAGAGAACTCCGTCGGGCCCGACGGTCGTCCACTCACGCTGAGGACCTCCAAGGTGCCGCTCAAGCGCGCCGATGGCGCGGTGATCGGCGTGCTCGGCGTCTACGAGGACGTCAGCGAACGCCAGCAGGTGGCCCAGGAACTCGCGCGCCACCGCGACCACCTGGAGGAGATGGTGGCGCAACGGACGGCCGAATTGCAGGCCGCCACCTCGAAGCTGGCCAGCACGCAGTTCGCGATGGACAGCGTGGGCATCGGCATCACCTGGGTCGACGTGGCCAGCGGCCGGCATGTCTATGCCAACACGCATGCGGCGCAGATGCTCGGCTACTCGGTAGAGGAACTGCTGGCCCGCCACGTCTGGGACATCGATCCGAGCTTCCCGGAGCCCGCCTTCCGCGAGGTGGCCGAGCGCACCCGCACCGCCGGTTTCGCCCGCTTCGAGACCCAGCAGCGCACGCGCGACGGTGCCTCGCTGCCCGTGGAGATCACGATCTACCACCAGGCCGCTCGCGCCGGGTTGCCGCCCATCCTCATCACCTTCTGCACCGACGTCAGCGCTCGCCGCGAGCAGCAGCAGGCCTTGCTGCGCGCCAAGGAAGCGGCCGAGGCGGCCAGCGTCGCCAAGAGCGCCTTCCTGGCCAACATGAGCCACGAGATCCGCACGCCGCTGAACGCCGTCATCGGCCTGGCCGACGTGCTGCGCCGCGGGCAGGTCACCGACGCCCAGCGCGAGCAGCTGACCAAGATCGACAGTGCCGGGCGCCACCTGCTCTCGCTCATCAACGACATCCTCGACCTCGCCAAGATCGAGGCCGGCCGGCTGGAGATCGCGCAGCAGGATTTCCATCTGCCGGCGCTGATGGACAGCGTGCTGTCGATGGTGCGCGGCCCGGCCACGCAGCGCGGGCTGGCGCTCAGCGTGGACGTGGGCACGGTGCCGGTGTGGCTGAACGGCGACCCGGTGCGCCTGCGCCAGGCCCTGCTGAACTTCGCCGGCAACGCCGTCAAGTTCACCGAGAAGGGCTCCGTGCTGCTGAAGGCCGAGGTGGAGCGTGAGTCGGGCGATGCCTTGGTGCTGCGCTTCGAGGTGTGCGACACCGGCATCGGCGTGGCGCAGGACAAGCTGGCCCTGCTCTTCCACGAGTTCGAGCAGGCCGACGCCTCGCTGCGTCGGCGCTTCGCCGGCACCGGCCTGGGCCTGGCCATCACGCGCCGCCTGGCCCAGCTGATGGGCGGCGAGGTGGGCGTGACCAGCACGCCGGGCCAGGGCAGCCGGTTCTGGTTCACGGCCCACCTGCGTCGCGGCCACGGCGAGTTGCAGGCACCGCCGACCGAGGCGCCGGACGAAGCGGGAGCGTGGCGCCAGCTGGCCTCGCTGCACGCCCGCGTGCTGCTGGCCGAGGACAACCCCGTCAACCGCGAAGTCACGCTGAGCCTGCTGGACGGCAGCGAGCTGGTGGTGGACGTGGCTGCCGACGGCGTCGAGGCGGTGCAGCTGGCGGGCCAGCGCCGCTACGACCTGGTGCTGATGGACATGCAGATGCCCCGCATGGACGGCCTGGCCGCCACGCAGGCGCTGCGGCGGCTGCCGGGCTGGGGCACCGTGCCCATCGTGGCGCTGACGGCCAACGCCTTCGCCGAGGACCGCAGTGCCTGCCTGGACGCGGGCATGAACGATTTCATGGCCAAACCGGTGAGCGCGGCCAATCTCTATGCCGTGCTGCTGCGCTGGCTGGCACCGGCCGCCCCTGCAAGCGCCAGCGCGGCTGCGGAAGGCGGCGGCGCAGCGACGACCCCGGACGCCACCGACGGCGTGCTGCAGCGGCTGGCCGGCCTCGAGCGCGTGGACGTCGCCCGGGGTGTGGCGGCCCTGCTGGGCCGGCGCGACCGCTACGTCGATCTCGTGGGCCGCTTCCTTCGCGGCCAGCGGCCGACGCTGGGCGACATCGAGTCCGCGCTGGCCCGCGGCGACCTCGCCACGGCCCGCTTCAGCACGCACAGCCTGAAGGGCGCGGCCGCCACGCTGGGCTTCGACGGGCTGTCGGCCCTGTTGGCCGAGTTCGAGCAGGACCTGCGCGAAGCCGATTCCGCCGGCCCGACGGGCCGTCTGCGCCAGCAGCGCTTGCACACCATCGGCACGGTCTTCGAGAGCCTGGAGGCCGCGCTGGCCGCGTGAAGGCGCGGCGCGGGGCGCTTCAGGGCTGCGGCGGGGCCACGGGCGCTGGCGCCGGGGCTGCAGGGGCCGGTGCGGGGCGCGGGGGCCACTCCACGTCGCCCTGGCTGTCGAACCTGTCACCGCCCAGCAGGCCGGTGTTCAGGCTGCCGCGCACGGCGTAGCCGATGCGCAGGCGCTGCGCGCCGCTCTCGTTGGCCAGCGACAGCACCTGGCGCAGCAGCGCCACGGCGGGGATGCTCACCGGCACGTCCAGCAGCACCTCGCCGAAGGCCGGCACGCTGCCTTCGACCGGGCTCACGCCGCTGGCGAAGTTCTTGCCCTGCAGGTCCAGCTCCAGCGACACGCCCTTGTAGTTCACGGGCTTGTTGTCGGGGTTCTGCACGCGCAGGCGCACCAGCACGCGCAACTCGAAGCCGGCCGAGGGCAGCGAGTGCAGGTCGACGATGCTCACCCGCAGCGGCGGCGCCATCATCGAAGCGCAGCCGCCCAGCGCCAGCAAGGCACCGAGCGCAGCGAGACCTTGGCGGCGCGTGGCGCCTGGCGCGGGCAGAGGGCTCTTCATGCAGCCGAGTGTAGGCCGGGCCGGTCAGGGCGCCGAAGCCGCCGCCAGCGTGGCGCGCGCGGCTTCGCGCCAGGCCGGCTCGGCGCTTTCGGCACGGCGCACGGCACGTTCGGCGGCAGCACGGGCGCCGGTGCGGTCACCTGCCTCCAGACGAAGGCGCGCCAGGTTGTTCCAGGCCACGGCGCTGTCGTGGCGCTGCGCGACGGCGTCGAAGGCGGCGGCCGCACCGGCGGCGTCGCCGGCGGCATGCAGCGAATTGCCGAGGCCGACGCCGGCCAACGGGTTGGCCGGCCAGCGCGCCAGCAGCGCGCGGTAGGCCGCGGCTGCGCGCAAGGGTGGCGCGGCGCGCTCGAAGCCGATGGCGGCTTCCAGGGCGTCGGCCTCCAGCGCGGTGACCGGCAGGCGGCCCGGCGGCAGCACGGCGATGGCCCAGCGGGCGCCGCGCGCCCAGGTGAATTCGAAGGTGCGCAGCGGCAGCTTCTCGCGTTCGGTCACCCCGCTGCGCAGCACCACCTCGCGCGCGGCGAGGTCGTAGCCCACCAGCACGGCGTAGTGCCAGCGCGGCGCCATCTCCAGGCCCAGGTTCTGCAGCACCACCACCGGCTGGCCGGCGGCCACTTCACGCAGCACGGCCTCCAGTTCGCCCGGCAGCTTCGTGGCCACGGCACCGGCGCGGCGCGCGCCGCCCAGCATCTCGATCTGCAGGCTGCCTTCACGCGCCGGCAGGAACACGGCGTCGGCCAGCTTGTCGGGGTCGGCGGGCAGGCCGGCGTCGGCCAGCGCGGTGGCCAGCGCGGCAGGGCCGCAGTGGTAGCGCGTCTGCGCGAAGAAAGGCACCTTCAGCAGCTCGGCCTGCACAGGCAGGCCGGCCGGGGTGGTGCGAAGGATCGCCGCGGTCTGCGGCGGGTCGCCGAGGGCAGCGCAGCCGGACAGCACCGCCGCGGCGGCCAGCGCCGCCGCCCACCGCAGGCTCAACGCACCGCGCGCGTGAACGGGAACACCTTGGTCAGGCCCAGGATGTCGGTGACGAGCAGGATGATGAAGACCGTGAACACCAGGCCCAGGATGTCGCCGCCGGCGGGGGCCTCGTCGATCTGCGCCAGCAACTGCGTGGCCTCGGCGTCGGTGAGCGCGTTGATGCGCGCGCGCAGCTCGGTCTGCGAGACGCCGCGGGCTTGCAGCGCGGCGGCGAGGTCGGCGCGGTCCAGCGCGGTCTGCAGGCGGGCGTGCGTCTCGCTGGGCGCCACGGCCTGCATCGCGATCGCGGCCTGCTCGGTGCCGATCAGCGCCGACGGCGCGGCCTGGGCCATGCCGCTGAAGACGAGGGACGCGGCGAGCAGGTGGGTCGCGAGGCGGCGGGCAAGGCGCATGGGGGTCTCCGGTGGAATCTGCAAATGGGCAGGACGCCCGGATGCTAGCGCGCGGCGCGGCGCCGATACACTGCGCCCCCTTTCGAAGTGTGACCAGACCTGATGAGCGCCCCGCCGGAAAGAAGCACCCGCATCCGCAGCTACGTCGTGCGCGCCGGTCGCCTGGGCCCGGGCCAGGAGCGCGCGCTGCGCGAGTTGGGACCGCACTTCGTGCTGCCCTTCAGCGAAGGCTTGGCCGACTGGGACGCCACCTTCAACCGCCAAGCCCCGCGCGTGCTGGAGATCGGCTTCGGCATGGGCGACGCCACGGCGCAGGTGGCGGCGGCGCAGCCGGGCACGGACTTCATCGGCATCGAAGTGCATCTGCCCGGCGTGGGGGCGCTGCTCAAGCGCATCGGCGATGGCGGCCTCACGAACATCCGCATCCTGCAGCACGACGCGGTGGAGGTGCTGGAGCAGAGCGTGGCGCCCGCATCGCTGGCCGGCATCCACGTCTGGTTCCCCGACCCCTGGCACAAGAAGCGCCACCACAAGCGGCGCCTCATCCAGCCGCCTCTCGTGGCGTTGCTGGCCAGCCGGCTGGCGCCCGGCGGCTACCTGCACTGCGCCACCGACTGGGAGGACTACGCGGTGCAGATGCTGGAGGTGCTGTCGGCCGAGCCGGCGCTGCAGAACACCGCCCCCAGCGGCTACGCGCCACGGCCGGCGTGGCGGCCGCTGACCAAGTTCGAGAACCGCGGCCTGAAACTCGGCCACGGCGTGTGGGACCTGCTCTTTCGCCGCGCCTGATCAGCCGTGCCAGTCGACGGTGCCGGTCCACCAGGTGACCAGCACCACCAGGCCGAAGGCGATGCGGTACCAGGCGAAGGGCACGAAGCTGTGCGTGGAGACGTAGCGCAGCAGCCAGCGCACGCACAGGAAGGCCGAGACGAAGCTGGCCACCATGCCCACCGTCCACATGCCCAGGTCGTCCACCGACAGCAAGGCGCGTTCCTTGTAGAGCGAGTACAGGCCCGCGACCCCCAGCGTGGGGATGGCCAGGAAGAAGGTGAACTCGGTGGCCACCTGCCGGCTCAGCCCGAAGAGCATGCCGCCGATGATGGTGGCGCCCGAGCGGCTGGTGCCGGGGATCAGCGCGAAGGCCTGCGCAATGCCCACCTTCAGCGCGTCCAGCGGCGTCATGTCGTCGACACTCTTCACGCGCACCGCATGCTGGCGCCGCTCGGCCCACAGGATGACGAAGGCCCCGAGGATGAAGGTCACGGCCACGGTGGGCGCATTGAACAGGTGCGCCTTGAGCACCTTGCCGAACAGCACGCCCAGCAGCGCCAGCGGCAGAAAGGCGATGAACACGTTGAGCAGCAGCCGCTGCGCCTGGGGGTCACGGCCCGCGCCGGCCAGCACGCGGCCCAGCCGCGCGCGGTACTCCCACACCACGGCCAGGATGGCGGCCGACTGGATGACGATCTCGAACAGCTTGCCGCGCGCGTCGTTGAAGTCGAGCAGCGCGCCGGCCAGGATCAGGTGGCCGGTGGAGGACACCGGCAGGAACTCGGTGAGCCCTTCCACCACGCCCATGATGGCGGCTTTGAGCAACAGGATCGGGTCCAAGGCGCGGGGCTCCAGCGGGCGAAGCGGCGGATCATAGCCAGCACCCCCGGCGGCCTGGGTTGACCGACCCGACCCGCGAGCCTAGAATTACTGACCAGTTAGTCAGTAATTCATGAGCCCCGCACTGCCCGCCACCGACCCGGCCGACCTTCCCACCCGACAGCGCCGCAAGGAAGCCCGCCCTCAGGAACTGCTGGACGCCGCGCTGGCGCTCTTCGTCGAGAAGGGCTTCGCGGCCACGCGTTCCGAAGAGGTGGCGCAGCGCGCGGGTGTCTCCAAGGGCACGCTGTACCTCTACTTCCCGAGCAAGGAAGAACTGTTCAAGGCCGTGGTGCGGCAGACGCTGGCCAGCCTGATCGCCGAGGGCGTGGAACTGGCAGAGCAGTTCGAGGGCAGCAGCTCCGAGCTGCTGGCCACGCTGATGCAGACCTGGTGGGAACGCTTCGGCAGCACGCCAGCCGCGGGCATCCACAAGGTGGTGCTGGCCGAGGTGCGCAACTTCCCCGAGCTGGCGCAGTTCTACAACGACGAGGTCATCGTGCCGGCCGACCGCCTGTTCAGCAGCTGCATCCAGCGCGGCATCGACCGCGGCGAATTCCGCCCGCTGCCCCTGCACGAGGCCGCGCATGCGCTGATGTCGCCGATGATCTTCATGGCCCTGTGCCAGTTCTCCCTCGGCGCCTGCCCCATCCGTGACGCGGTGGACATGGACCCGGCGAGCATGTTGCGCACCCACATGGACCTGGTGCTTCGCGGCCTGGAAGTGAGGCCCGCGTGAACCGCCGCCACATCGGCGTGATCGTCGCCCTGGTCGTCGCCGTGGGCGCAGGCGGCGGCGTCTTCATGGGGCGCAAGAAGGCCGCCACACCTGCGGCCGCCGCCGCATCGGCACCGGCGCTGGCGGTGGAACTGGCCGCCGGCGACGTGGCCCGCGCCGAACACCGTGAGCTGGCGGCCCTGCTGGCCATCACCGGCGGTCTGAAGGCCGTGGACAGCGCGGTGGTCAAGGCCAAGGTGGCCGCCGAGCTGAAGTCGCTCACCGTGCGCGAAGGCGACCGCGTGGCCGCCGGCCAGCTGATCGGCCGCCTGGACGCCACGGAATACCAGTGGAAGCTGCGCCAGGCCGAAGACCAGGCGGGCGCCGCGCAGGCGCAGCTGGACATCGCGCGCCGCACCTTCGACAACAACAAGGCGCTGGTCGACCAGGGCTTCATCTCGCGCACGGCGCTGGACACCTCGGCCGCCAGCACCGCCGGCGCACACGCCTCGCTGCAGGCCGCGCGCGCCGCCGCCGAACTGGCGAAGAAGGCGCTGGCCGACACCGAGATCCGCGCGCCCATCGCCGGCCAGGTGGCCGCGCGGCTGGTGCAGCCGGGCGAGCGCGTGCCCATCGACGGCCGGCTGGTGGAGATCGTCGACCTCTCGCGCATCGAGCTGGAAGCCGCCGTGGCGCCCGAGGACGTGGTGGCGCTGCGCGTCGGCCAGACGGCGCAGGTGCAGATCGACGGCCTGCCCGCCCCCGTGCCGGCCCGGGTGGTGCGCATCAACCCCGCGGCGCAGACCGGCACGCGCTCCGTGCTGGCCTACCTGGCGCTGGCGCCCACGCCCGGCCTGCGCCAGGGCCTCTTCGCGCGCGCCAGCGTCGAACTGCAGCGGCGCCAGGCGCTGGTGGTGCCGCTGTCGGCCCTGCGCGTGGACCAGGCCCGGCCCTACGTGCTGGCGGTGGAGAACGGCCGGGCCCAGCCGCGGCCGGTGAGCACCGGCCTGCGCGGCGACGTGCTGATCGACGGCCGCAACGAAGCCGCGGTGGAGATCACCGAAGGCCTCGCGGCCGGCACGCCCGTGCTGCGTGGCACCGTCGGCGCGCTGCGCGCCGGCACGCCGGTGAAGCTGCCCGCCAGCGCCGCCACGCACTGAGACCGGGCCGCCACCATGTGGTTCACACGCGTCTCCATCCACAACCCCGTGATGGCGACGATGGTCATGCTGGCCTTCATCGTGCTGGGCCTGTTCAGCTACCAGCGCCTGAGCCTGGACCAGTTCCCGAACATCGACTTCCCCACCGTCGTCGTGAGCCTGGACTACCCGGGCGCCAGCCCCGAGATCGTCGAGGCCGAGGTCACGAAGAAGGTGGAGGAGGCCGTCAACACGGTGGCCGGCATCAGCTCGCTGTACTCGCGCAGCTACGAAGGCACGGCGGTCGTCATCGTCGAGTTCAACCTCGATGTGGACGGCCGCAAGGCCGCCGACGACGTGCGCGAGAAGGTGGCCCTCATCCGCCCGCTGCTGCGCGACGAGGTGAAGGAGCCGCGCATCTCGCGTTTCGACCCCGCGGCCCAGCCCGTCTTCAACATCGCGGTGCTCGCCAACGATGGAAAGACCAGCCCGCAGGAGCTCACCACCTGGGCGACGCAGGTGCTGCAGAAACGGCTGGAGAACGTGCGCGGCGTGGGCGCTGTCAGCGTCATCGGCGGCGTGGCGCGCGAGGTGAACATCCAGCTCAAGCCCGCGGCCATGGAAGCCCTGGGCATCAGCACCGACCAGGTGGCCGCGGCGCTGCGCAGCGAAAACCAGGAACAGCCGCTGGGCAACCTGCGTGCGCGCGAGACCGACCGCGTGGTGCAGCTCAACGCCCGCCTGAAGGCCCCGCGCGACTTCCGTGACATCGTCGTCGCGCGCAAGGGCAACGGCAACGTCGTGCGCCTGTGGCAGGTGGCCGACGTGGTGGACGGCCCGCAGGAGCAGGAGAGCCTGGCGCTCTACAACGGCAAGCGCACCGTGCTGCTCTCCGTGCAGAAGAGCCAGGGCGAGAACACCATCGCCGTCGTCGACGGCCTGAAGCGCGCACTGGACGACAGCAAGGCCGTCACGCCGCCCAACATCCGCACCGAGATCAACCGCGACAACTCGCGCTCCATCCGCGTCAGCGTGGCCAACGTGCAGCGCACGCTGATCGAAGGCGCGGCGCTCACGGTGCTGATCGTCTTCCTGTTCCTGAACAGCTGGCGCAGCACGGTGATCACGGGCCTGACGCTGCCCATCGCGCTGATCGGCACCTTCCTGTTCATGTACCTGTTCGGCTTCACCATCAACGGCATCACGCTGATGGCGCTCTCCCTGTGCGTGGGCCTGCTGATCGACGACGCCATCGTCGTGCGCGAGAACATCGTGCGCCACGTGCAGATGGGCAAGAGCCCGCACCAGGCGGCGCTCGACGGCACCAACGAGATCGGCCTGGCGGTGCTGGCGACCACGCTGTCCATCGTCGCGGTCTTCCTGCCCATCGGCTTCATGGGCGGCATCGTCGGCAAGTTCTTCCACGAGTTCGGCATCACCATCGTGGCGGCCGTGCTCATCAGCATGTTCGTCAGCTTCACGCTGGACCCCATGCTCAGCAGCATCTGGCACGACCCGCACGCCGCCCACCACCTGGGCGCGGGCGAGCGGCCGCAGACGCTGTACGACAAGACCCTGGGCCGCATCACGCGCCCCTTCGACCGCCTGACCGAGGCCCTGTCGCGCGGCTACCAGCACCTGCTGGCCTGGGCGCTGCAGCACCCCATCAAGACGGTGCTGGCGGCCACGGCCACCTTCGTCGCCGCCCTCGTGATGCTGGGCGGCGTGGGCAAGGAGTTCGTGCCCAAGGCCGACTTCAGCGAGACCACCATCAACTTCTACACGCCGGTGGGTTCATCGCTCGAAGTCACCGAGATGCGTGCGCAGCAGATCGACGCCATCCTGCGCGAACTGCCCGAGGTGAAGCACACCGTCACCACCATCAACAGCGGCTTCGCGCAGGGCAAGATCTACGGTTCCATCTACGTGCGCCTGGTGGACCGCAAGGACCGTCAGCGCAACGCCACCGAGATGAGCGTGCCGCTGCGCGAACGCCTGTCGCGCATCCCGGGCATCGTGGTCACCAACATCGGCGTGGCCGACCTCGGCGGCAACAAGAGCATCGGCTTCTCGATCCAGGGATCCGACCTCGGCGAGCTGGAACGGCTGTCGGCTCAGATCATGCCGAAGCTGGCCGCCATCCCGGGCCTGGTGGACCTGGACAGCACGCTCAAGCCCGACAAGCCCACGGTGGCCATCGCCGTCAAGCGCGACGCCGCGGCCGACCTGGGCCTGAACGTGAACACGCTGGCGACCACGCTGCGCACGCTGGTGGCGGGCACCAGCGTGGGCAACTGGCGCGCCGCCGACGGCGAGAACTACGACGTGCGCCTGCGCCTGGCGCCGGCGTCGCGCGACGCCATGGCCGATCTGGCCCAGCTGCCGCTGGTCATCGGCAGCAACGCCGACGGCACGGCGCGCGTGGTGCGTCTGTCGCAGGTGGCCGACGTGCGCGCCGCCACCGGCCTGAACCAGATCAACCGCCGCGACATGAACCGCGAGATCAACGTCGACGCCAACCCGCTCGGCCGCAGCAGCGGCCAGGTCAGCGACGACATCAAGGCGGTGCTGGACAGCGTGGCCTGGCCGCCCGGCTACCGCTACAGCTGGGGCGGCAGCACGAAGAACATGCAGGAGTCCTTCACCTACGCGGTGGGCGCGCTGGCGCTGGCCATCGTCTTCATCTACATGATCCTGGCCAGCCAGTTCAAGAGCTTCCTGCAGCCGCTGGCGCTGATGAGCAGCCTGCCGCTGACGCTGATCGGCGTGGTGGGCGCGCTGATGCTCTTCCGCTCCACGCTCAACATGTTCTCCATCATCGGCGTGGTCATGCTGATGGGGCTGGTCACCAAGAACGCCATCCTGCTGGTGGACTTCGCCAACCGCGCGCGCGAAGCCGGGATGGAGCGCAACGCCGCGCTGCTGGAGGCCGCACGGGTGCGTCTGCGGCCCATCCTGATGACGACGCTGGCGATGATCTTCGGCATGGTGCCGCTGGCCTTTGCGCTCAGCGAAGGATCCGAGCAGCGCGCGCCCATGGGCCAGGCCGTCATCGGCGGCGTCATCACCTCGTCGCTGCTGACGCTGGTGGTGGTGCCCGTCGTCTACGGCTGGCTGGACGACCTGGCCGCCTGGGCGAAGCGTCGCTTCGGCAGCCCCGCCCCTGCAAGCCCCGCCTCAGGGGCCGCTCCTAGAATCCCGGCCGCATCCGAACAGGCCCTGTGAAGAGAACGACATGAACACCGAACTCGCCCGCTTCAACATGATCGAGCAGCAGATCCGCCCCTGGGAAGTGCTCGACCAGAACGTGCTGACCCTGCTGGCCACCGTGCGCCGCGAGGACTTCGTGCCGCATGCGCTGCGCGCGCTGGCCTTCGTCGACACCCAGGTGCCGCTGGCACCGGCCGAAGCCGGCCTGGGTGCGGCCTGCATGCTGGAGCCCAAGGTCGAGGCGCGGCTGCTGCAGGAACTGCAGTTGCAGCGCCACGAGCGCGTGCTGGAGATCGGCACCGGCTCGGGCTTCATGGCGGCGCTGCTGTCGCACCGCGCGCAGCAGGTGGTGTCGCTGGAATGCCGCCCCGCGCTGGCGAAGATGGCGCGCGAGAGCCTGGCCCGCAACGGCATCGTCAACGTGCGCGTGGTCGACGTCGCCGCCGCCGAGGGCGCCCGCGGCCTGCCCGGCGAAGCGCCCTTCGACGCCATCCTGCTCTCGGGCTCGGTGCCCGAGTTGCCACGCGAACTGCTGCAGCAGCTCAAGCCCGGCGGCCGCCTGGCCGCGGTGGTGGGCGACGAGCCCGTGATGCGGGCCGTGGTGGTCACGCGAGCCGGTGACAAGGCCTTCGCCGAGCGCGTGCTCTTCGACACCGTCGCGCCGCGGCTGGAAGGCTTCGCCGAACCCAATCGCTTCAGCTTCTGAGCCATGCCGGCCACCACCCGTCGCCCTGAAGTCCCCGCCCGGCGCCCCGGGCGGGCACCTCGTCGCATGCGGGCTGCCGCCGCGGCAGGCCGGCCGCTATAACCCTGCGAGGGCTGCCGTGGCGGCCCTCATCCGAAGACCAAGGAATGTCCATGCGTTCGATCCCTTCCCGCCGGCTGTCCCGCCTGGCCCTTGCCCTCACCCTGGCCCTGCCCGGCCTGGCGGGCGCCCAAAGCCTGCAGGAGCTCTACGACGCCGCGCGCGCCTTTGACGCCATCTACCTGGCCGCCAAGGCCAATGCCGCCTCGGCCGAGTACCGCGCGGCGCAGGGCGAGGCCCTGGGGCGGCCCACGCTGGCCGCCACGGCCGGCGCCACCACGTCGCAGGCCGACCCGCCGCCCACCGGCGCCAAGGGCACCAACACGATCTCCGCCGGCCTCAATGGCCGCTACCCGCTGTTCAACCGCAGCAACGACGCTGCCATCCAGCAGGCGCGCAAGGGGCTGCTCAGCGCCCAGGCCGACCTGGACGCCGCCGAGCAGGACCTCATCGTGCGCGTGGCCCAGGCCTACTTCGACGTGCTGGCCGCGCGCGACACGCTGGAGACCACGCGCGCCAAGAAGGCGGCCACGGCCGAGCAACTGGCCTCGGCCAAGCGCAACTTCGAGGTCGGCACGGCCACCATCACCGACACGCGCGAAGCCCAGGCCCGCTTCGACCTGGACACCGCCAACGAGATCGCCGCCGAGAACGACCTGCGCACCAAGCGCATCACGCTGGACACGCTGGTGGGCCGCACCAACATCGAACCCAAGCCGCTGCTGCTGCCTGCGGCGCTGCCGGCCACGCGCCCGGCCAGCGCCGAGGAGTGGGTGACGGTGGCCGACCAGGCCCACCCCACCGTGCGCAAGGCGCGCGTCGCGCTGGACGTGGCCCTGCTGGAAACCAGCAAGGCCCGCGCCGCCGAGAAGCCCACGGTGGACGCCGTGGCCTCCATCGGCGCCGCCGACAACCGCGGCAGCGCCATCGGCGCCGCCTCGCGCGGTGTCACCACCACGGCCAGCATCGGCGTGCAGATGAACTGGCCGCTGTACACCGGCGGGGCCACGCAGAACCGCATCAAGGAGACGCTGAGCCTGGAAGAGAAGTCGCGCCAGGACCTGGAAGCCGCGCGCCGCAGCGTGGCCCAGGGCACGCGCAGCATCTTCTTCGGCGTGCAGAGCGGCCTGGCCCAGGTGAAGGCGCTGGAAGCCGCCGAATCCTCGTCCAAGCTGGCGCTGGAAGCCACGCAGCTGGGCTACAAGGTCGGCGTGCGCGTGAACCTGGACGTGCTGAACGCGCAGTCGCAGCTGTACTCCACGCAGCGCGACCTGGCCAAGGCGCGCTACGACGTGCTGGTGAACAGCCTCAAGTTGCGCCAGGCCTCGGGCCAGCTGGCACCCACCGACATCGACGCGGTGAACCGCCTGCTCGCGAAGTGATGCGCTGAGCCACACTTCTTCACCCGGCAGTCATGTCGGGTGACGCGGCGCGGCGGCACACTGCGCGCCATGACGCCCAGCCCGCTGAACGCCGCCATCGCGGTGCACCGATTCGGCCTTGCCGACGCCCGGCTCGACGCCGCCGCTGCTGACCCCCGGGGCTGGCTGCTGGCGCAGATCGGCCCGGCCGCGCCGCAGCGCGGTGAAGGCCTGGCCAGCGGTGTCGAAGGGCTCAAGCGCTTTGCCGAGTTCCAGCAGCGCCAGCGCGCCGCCGCCGCAGCCGCTTCAGGCCCGGACAGCAGCACCGAGCAGCGCTTCACCGAACACTTCAGGTCGCTGGTGCAGGCCGACGTGCGCGCGCGGCTGCACACGGCCGCGACGAGCCCGCAGCCCTTCAACGAGAGGCTGGCGCTGTTCTGGGCCAACCACTTCACCGTGTCGATGGCCAAGGCCAGCGCGCGCGGCATCGTCGGCGCCTACGAGCGCGAAGCGCTGCGGCCGCACATCGCCGGCTCCTTCGAGACGTTGCTGAAGCACGCCGTCACCCACGCCGGCATGCTGCGCTACCTGGACAACGACCAGTCGGCCGGCCGCGACTCGCAGATCGTGCGCCGACAGGCACGGCGCCCGCGGGGTGACAACGAGCCCGGCCCGCGCATCACCGGCCTCAACGAGAACCTGGCGCGCGAGATCCTGGAACTGCACACGCTGGGCGTGGACGGCGGCTACACCCAGGCCGACGTGACCCAGTTCGCCCGCGTGCTCACCGGCTGGCGCGTGCCCTTCCGCGAACTGCTGAGCGCGCCGCCCGGCTCGCCCACCCACCGCTTCGACCCCGCCTGGCACGACCCAGGCCCCAAGACCGTGCTGGGCAAGACCTACCGCGAGGGCCCCGAGGCGCTGGGTGAGGTACTGCACGACCTCGCGCTGCACCCGTCCACCGCCCGCTTCGTCAGCACCAAGCTCGCACGCCACTTCGTCGCCGACGAAGCGCCGCCCGCGCTGGTGGCGCGGCTGCAGGCACGTTGGCTGGAAACGGGCGGCGACCTGCCGGCCGTCTACCGCACGCTGGTCGACAGCCCCGAAGCCTGGACGGCGCAACCGGCCAAGCTGAAGACGCCGGAGGAGTTCGTCGTCAGCACCGTGCGCCTGCTCGGCTTGGGCGAACAGGCCTTCGAGCGAATCCCCGACGGCGGCATCACGGCCCTCGGCCAGCGCGTGCAGGCCGCACCCTCACCGGCCGGCTGGCCCGACCGCGCCGAGGACTGGCTGGGCCCTGACGCCGTGTGGAAGCGCGTCGAATGGGCCACGCGCGTGGCCGACCGCGTGGGCCGCCGTGTCGACGCGCGATCCCTGGCGCAGAACAGCCTGGGTCCGCGCCTGCAGGACGACACGGCACGGCAGATCGCGCGCGCCGCCGACGGCCCGCAGGCCCTGGCGCTGCTGCTGCTGTCCCCCGAATTCCAGCGGCGCTGAGCCCCGGAGACCTCCATGAGCACACGCCGACAGCTCCTTCAGGCCGCGCTGGCCGCCACCACGCTGGGCCCGGCAGCGCGCCTGGCCGTGGCCGCTGCCACGCCCCAGGCCGACGCGCCACGCTTCGTGTTTTTCGTGCTGCGCGGCGGCCTGGACGGCCTGCACGCCGCGCCCGCGCTGGGCGACCCGGCCTTCGCCGAGGCGCGCGGCCCGCTGGGCAGTTTCACCGGCTTCGACACGCCACCACTGAAGCTGGA
>CAZBUU010000059.1:0-18986 GCA_964495125.1 uncultured Rubrivivax sp. | reverse complement strand
GCCGCCTGGCTGTCGCGCTGCGCCCGTTGGCGCGCGCGGCCGGGCTGCTGGCGCTCATCGGCCTGGGGGCCAGCGTGGGCGCCGCCGTGGGCTCGGCCTGGGAACGCGCCCATGCGGCCACGCCGGCGCAACTGCGCGCCGTGCTGCCCCCTGGCGAATATCACGACGGCGACCCGCTGCCCGCCGCGCACCCGCTGGCCCAGCCTTCTGCCGTGGCCGCCGCGCCGCTGGACCTGCGAGGGGCCTGTGTCTGGGGGCGCCCCGGCCGCAACCCCTACCGCGGCAGCGTGGCCGAGGCGCTGCGCAGCGCGAAGCTGCCGGCCACCGTGCAGGCGCAGATCGTGGCCAAGGTGGCCGCGAAGCAGCGCGACGGCCGGCTCGTCATCGCCAACGATGGCATCCGCGAGGAGGGCGGCGCCCGCGTCTTCGGCGCCAGCGGCTTCGCCATGACCTACGGCCGCACGCTGTGCCTGGAGACGCGCGTCAACTTTCCCGCCGGCCACAGCGAAGCGGCCGATCTCTACGAAGCGCAGGACGAACGCGGCCGCCGCGTCTCGGTGATGGTGCCCGACGTCTGCGGCAACGTCTCCGTGATCGGCGGCTCGTCGTCCAGCTCCGAGGAACTGCGCCTGCGCGGCCTGGGCGGCGCCATGCCCTCTCAGCTGAAGCTCACCACGCTGGTGGGCGGTGGCGAGGACGATCCCGCCCACGCCGTGCCCGCCCCCGGCACGCTGGCCTGCGTGCTGGCCGGCCTACTGGCCTGGGCCGGCGTGCGCTGGCGCCGCGGCGGCCGCACCCCCCGCTGAGCGTCCGCCCGCGCCCGCACCGACACCCAGCTCGCGCAGCGTTCGCCGGACCGCCACGCCACCCGGCGTGGGCGGCAACGGCCCCACGGCCTGCCACAGCGCGTGGCCGTCCAGCGCATGCGGCACGCGCCACAGGTAGCTCATGCGCGCCAGCTCGCGCCACACCGGCTTCACCCAGCCCACGGCGCGGATGAAGCCCCAGGGCAGGCCGGCGTGGCGCCAGCCGCGCTTCGGCTGCAGGCCCAGTTCGCCGGCAGCCAGTTCGATGGCGACCAGCAGTTCGCGGCCGGTGAAGGTGTGGCCTTCGAAGTGCAGCGCCTCGAAGGCCGGCGCCTCGCGCCACACGGCCCGCGCGGCCACGGCGACGAAGGCCTGGGCCAGGTCAGGCAGGTAGGCCCAGGCGTGCGGCAGGTCCAGCGGGCCGGGGTAGACCAGCTTGCCCTGCGCGATGTCCTTGACGATGGCCTGGTCGAACCAGTTGCCGCGGCCGGCGCCGTAGAAGTCGCCGGCACGCAGCACCACGGCCTTCATGCGGCCGCCGGCGGCGCGTTCCTGCATCTCGGCTTCCAGCTGCACGCGCTGCGCGCCCTTGGGGGTGGTGGGCCGGAAGGGCGTCTGCGGGTCCAGCAGCGGCGGCATGCCTTCGCCGAAGTTGTAGACGTTGCCCGGCAGCAGGAAGGTGGCGCCCAGGGCCTCGGCGACGTCCATGCCCTGGCGGGCCAGCGGCAGCAGTTCGTCGTCCCAGCGGTCGTAGGGCGGGTTCACGGCGTGCAGCACCACCTGCGCGCCCTGGGCAGCGGCCACCAGCCCCAGCGTGTCATGCAAGGGAATGCGCAGCCCTTCCGCGCCGGCGGGCAGCGTGGCCGGAGCCTGGCGCGCCTGGGCGAGCACGCGCCAGCCGGCGGCGGCGAAGGCCTGCGTCGCGGCGGCGCCGAGGCGGCCGCGGGCGCCGAGGACGAGGACGGTGGGGCGGGGCATGGCGGGTTCCTGTGCGGTGGGTGTGAGCGTGAGTCTGGATGTGGCAAGGACATCCGACAATTGCTGAGCACCGCAAGCGAGATATACAGTTCTGCATGGTTCAACCCATCTTCGACTGGTCGCTCGTGCGCAGCTTCCTGGCCGTGCTCGACGCCGGCAGTCTGCTCGGCGCCGCGCGCGCCACGGGCGCGCAGCAGCCCACGCTGTCGCGGCACATCGCCGAGCTGGAGCGCCAGCTGGGCAGCCCGCTGTTCGAACGCACCGGCCGCGGCGTGGTGCCCACGGCGGCGGCCTTGGCCATCGTGGACGCCGCGCGCCAGATGCAGGCCGGCGCCGAACAGCTGGGCCGCGGCCTGCAACGCACGCGCGACGCCACCAGCGGCAGCGTGCGCCTGAGCACCAGCGTGTCCGCCGCGGCCTGGCTGCTGCCGCCGGTGCTGGCCGAGCTGCGCCAGGCCGAGCCGGGCATCCAGGTGGAGCTGGTGGCCTCCAACGCCATCACCAACCTGCTGCGTCGCGAAGCGGACATCGCCGTGCGCATGGTGCGGCCGGCGCAGGCCTCGCTGGTGGCGCGCAAGATCGGCGACATGCCGCTCGTCACCGCCGCGCACGAGCGCTACCTGCAGCGCGCCGGCACGCCGCGCCAGCCGACGGAGCTGTTCGACCACACGGTGATCGGCTTCGACCGCGACGACGGCATCCTGCGCGGCTTCGCCGCCATGGGCTACCCGGTGGCGCGCGAGCAGTTCGCGCTGCGCACCGACGACCAGATCGCCTACGGCCGCCTGGTGGCCGAAGGCGCAGGCATCGGTTTCGTGGCCGCCTATGCACAGCGCCTGTGGCCGGGCGTGGTGCCACTGCTGCCGATGCTGAGGCTGCCTTCGCTGCCGGTGTGGCTGGCGGTGCACCGCGAGATCCGCGGCAACCGCGTCGTGCGGCGCGTGTTCGACTTTCTCGCCGAGGCGCTGCCGCCGCGGCTGGCCGGCTGAGCGCCGCTCAGCGCGCGGCCAGCAGGTCCAGGTAGGCGCCGCTCAGGCGTTCGGCGTCGGCCAGGCCCAGGTCGGCCATCAGCCGCTCGGCGATGGCGCTGCCTTCGTCGTCGCTCATGCTGTCGCCCAGCACCACTTCCAGTTCCATGAAGTCGCCCAGGCCCTGCACGCGGTCCACGTGCACGCGCGTCGGGCCCACCAGGAACAGCCAGCGCCGCTTGACGACGCGGCCGCGCAGGCCGCAGGCGCGCGCCAGGGCCTCGCGCAGCGCGGCGGGGTCGGCCACCGGCACGCGCACGTAGTCGCTGGCCTTGGCCTCGGCGCTGTCGGCGCGGTGGTAGTGGATGAGCTCGGCGCTGCCGTCGGCGAACTGGCGCAGCTTCAGCCGGCCGTGGGGCACGGTGAAGAAGCTGTCGTCCTGGTCGATGAGCGTGGGGCCTTGGCCGGCCAGCTGCTGCGCGCGCGGCAGCAGCGCCTCCACCGACGCGATGCGCGCCTTGATCTCGATGTTGCGCGGCATCTCAGCCCGCCATCTTGCCTGCGGCGATCTGGCGCAGTGCCTGGGCGAACACCTCCGGCGGCTGCCCGCCCTGGATGAGGTGGGCGCGGTCGATGACGACCGAAGGCACCGAGCGGATGCCGGCCTGCTGCCAGAACTGCTCGGCCTGGCGCACCTCGTCGGCGTAGCGGCCGCTGTCGAAGACCTCGGCGGCGGCGGTGGCATCCAGGCCTGCGCCGGCGGCGGCTTCCAGCAGCACCTCGCGCGCACCGGGGTTGCGCGCATCGCCGTGGTAGGCCTTCAGCAGCGCGTGCTTGAGCGCGCGCTGCGCCTCGGCCGGCTGGCCTTCCAGGCCGGCCCAGTGCAGCAGCCGGTGGGCGTCGAAGGTGTTCCACACCTGGCGGCGTTCGCCGAAGGCAAAGCCCACCGCCGCGCCGCGCTCGTGCAGCACGCCGCGGTTGTGGGCCAGCTGCTCGTCGCTCATGCCGTACTTGCCCTTCAGGTAGGCGGCGGCATCGGTGCCTTCGGCCGGCATGTCGGGGTTCAGCTCGAAAGGTTGGAAGTGCAGCTCGACGTGGACGTCGTCGCCCAGCTGGTCCAGCGCGCGTTCCAGCGCATTCAGGCCGACGGCGCACCAGGGGCAGGCCACGTCGGAGACGAAGTCGATTCTCATGGGGATGTCCTCAACACGGATTTGCGGGGCAGTGTACGAAGGCGCGCCGGGCCGCGCTGCTACATTGGCTTGTCAGGGAGGCGAGAAGCTGATGTTGAAGTTCGTGACGTGGCGCCGCGCGGCGGTGCTGCTGCTGGCCGTGGCGCTGGCACCGGCGTGGGCGCAGGCCCCTGCCAAACCGGCGCCGGCACGCAAGCCGGTTGCCACCAAGCCGCCGGCCCGGGGCGCTTCGGCCGCCCCCGCCACCGAAGCCGCCACCAAGCCCGGCTTCAGCTTCCAGATCGGCCCCGTGCCGGCCTGGGTGGTGCCCGCCGAGCTGCCCACCGGCACGCCGGCCGTGGCCTCGCCGATGTTCACGCGTGTCATCGACGAGCAGCTGCGCGTGGAGGGCCACACCCACCACATGAGCTCGCGCGTGCTGCGCGTGGTGCGCGAATCGGCCGGCCTGCCCACGGCAACGCAGATCGAGATCGAGTTCGATCCGGCCTACCAGACGCTCACCTTCCACCACATCGACGCGCTGCGCGGCGGCCAGCGCATCCCCAAGCTGGAGCGCAAGCGCGTGGAACTGCTGCAGCGCGAGAAGCAGCTGGAGCAGCGCATCTACGACGGCCGCGTCACCGCCAGCGTGGTGCTGGAGGACATGCGCGTGGGCGACGAGATCGACATCGCCTACACCATCAGCGGCGCCAACCCGGTGTTCGGCGGCAAGTTCGTGCACAGCACCTGGACGCAGTCCAGCCGCGGCCCGGCGCAGCGCGTGCAGGTGCGGCTGCTGGCGCCGGCCGAGCGGGCCATCCGCGTGAAGAAGGGCGCGCCGGAGATCGTCGAGACCTCGCGCGTGGACGGCGCCTGGCGCGAAACCGTGCTCCGGCGCGACAACGTGGCCATGTACCGCGGCGAGCCCGGCGCCCCGGCCTGGGCGTTCCTGGACGAGCAGGCGCAGTTCAGCGAATTCGCCAGCTGGGCCGAGGTGGCGGCCTGGGGCGAGACGCTGTTCCGCCCCACGGCCGTGACGCGCGCCGAGCAGAAGGCCGACGAGATCCGCGCTGCCAAGGCCACGAAGGCCGAACAGGTGCTGGAGGCGCTGCGCTTCGTGCAGCAGGAGGTGCGCTACTTCGGCATCGAGATGGGCGCCGGCTCGCACCGGCCTTCGCAGCCCGACCAGGTGCTGGAGCAGCGCTACGGCGACTGCAAGGACAAGGTGGCGCTGTTCGCGGCGCTGCTGCGCCGCATGGACATCGCCGTGCGGCCGGTGCTGGTGTCGGTGCACCTGCGCAACGCCACCGACCGCATGCTGGAGAGCCCGCTGGCCTTCGACCACGTCATCGCGCGTGTCGACCTGGACGGCAAGAGCTGGCTGCTGGACCCCACGCGCTCGCACCAGAGCGGCACGCTGGACGCGCGCAGCGCCGTCGGCATGGGCAAGGGCCTGGAACTGGCCGCCGGCGTGACGGCGCTGGCGCAGCTGGCGGTGCCCTACGACGTCGAACGCCTGCAGGTCATCGACACCATCGTGGTGTCGAAGTTCGACCAGCCGCCGGTGCTGGAGTCGCGCATCCGCTACCGCGGAGACCTCGCCGAGATGATGCGCGACGGCCTGGCCAGCCAGGGCCTGCCGACGCTGGTGGACAACGTCAATCAGGCTTACGTGCGCGCCTACCCGAAGCTCAAGCGCATCGGCGAGCCGAAGGTGGAGCCGCCCGGTACCGACAACACGTTCGAGCTGGTGCAGCGCTTCGAGCTGCCCGAGTTCTGGCGCTTCCCCGAGGAACGCCTGCTCAACGCCGAGATCGTGCAGTGGGCGCCGGTGGACTGGATCCTGCCGCCCAAGACCGAGGCGCGCAGGCTGCCGCTGGGCTACAGCTTCCCGGGCCTGTTCCGCCACCGCGTGCGCGTGCAGTACCCGGAGGATGTCTACAAGGAGCCCTTCTCGCGCCGCTTCGACGACGGCGACCGCCACTTCACGCTCACCTCCAACATCGAGACCGGGCGCGACTTCGCCGAAAGCAGCAGCGAGCTGCGCATCGGCGTGGACGAAGTGCCGGCGGCCGACTGGAGCGCCTTCTCCGCCAAGTTGCAGCAGGCGCTACCGCGGCTGGGGTCCACGATCACCGTCTCGGCCATCCCGCTGCAGCGTGGCGATGCGCTGCAGGCCGACCTGAAGGCGCTGCAGGAACTGGTGCGCAAGGGCCAGGTGAAGGCCGTGACGTCCACGCAGGTGGACGCCCAGATCAAGCTGCGGCTGCTGGACGCCCAGCTCGCCGGCGGTCGGCTGCCACCGGCGCTGCGCGCGCAGGCGCTGCTGGCACGCGGTGTCGCGAAGGACCATGTCGGCCGCGCCGAGGCCGGGCGCGCCGACTTCGAGGCTGCGCTGGCCATCGACGGCGACAACGTCGCGGCACTCAACGGCGCAGCCACCAACGCGCAGGCGCGCGGCGACAGCGCGCAGGCCGTGGACTACGCCACCCGCGTGCTGGCGCGCCAGCCTCGCGACGGCCAGGCGCTGAACACGCGCGCCATGGCGCACTACTTCGCCGGTCGCTTCGACGCCGCGCGCGCCGACCTGGACGCCGTGCTCGCCGACCGCTCCGCCGTGCGCCGCGGCTACCCGCTGCTGTGGCAGGCGCTGGCCACGCGCCGCGCCGGACAGGACCTGGCGCCGCTGCTGCAGAAGTACCCGCGCGAGCAGTGGCCTACCGAGTGGCCGCGCGCGGTGCTGGACGCCGTGTTCGGCGGCAGCACGCCCGAGGCCGCGCTGCAGGCCGCCAAGGCCAGCAAGCAGGCGCTGGAAGCGCAGACCGAGGCGCTGTACTACCTGGGCGAGAAGCTGGCCATCGAAGGCGAGGCGGCCAAGGCGCGCGAGCAGTGGAAGCGCGTGGTCG
The DNA here is from genome assembly GCA_964495125.1 of uncultured Rubrivivax sp. Classification (GTDB taxonomy): domain Bacteria; phylum Pseudomonadota; class Gammaproteobacteria; order Burkholderiales; family Burkholderiaceae_C; genus Rubrivivax. Next base: position 12,156 of record CAZBUU010000059.1, on the reverse strand, counting down.
ACCTGGGCGTGGTGGAGTACGTGGAGAACCAGTCGGCCAGGCTGCGGCTGGCCGAGCAACGCTAGCCCGGCTCAGCGTGACCGGGCCAGCCGCGGGTCCATCAGGTCGCGCAGCCCGTCGCCCATCAGGTTCAGGCCCAGCACGCTGAGCATGATGGCCAGGCCCGGCCACAGCGCCAGCTGCGGGGCCTGGAACATCAGCGTCTGCGCTTCGCTGAGCATGCGGCCCCAGCTGGGTTGCGGTGGCTGCGTGCCCAGGCCCAGGTAGGACAGCGCGGCCTCGGCCAGGATGGCGGTGGCGAACGAGATCGTGGCCTGCACGATCAGCGGGCTGGCGATGTTGGGCAGCACGTGGTCCCAGGTGATGGCCAGCGGCCCCTTGCCGGCGGCGCGCGCGGCCGTGACGTACTCGCGCGCCCACACCACCTGCGCCGCGCCGCGCGCGATGCGCGCGAACACCGGCACGTTGAAGATGCCGATGGCGACGATGCTCATCAAGAGCCCCGGCCCGTAGATGGCGGTCAGCATGATGGCCGACAGCAGCGCCGGGAAGGCGAAGGTGAAGTCGGCGGCGCGCATCACCAGCTCGTCCAGCCAGGAGCGCCCCTGCGCGCGGCTGGCCGCCGCCAGGCAGCCGAGCGTCACGCCCAGGGCGAGCCCGATGCCCACCGCCACCACGCCCACCACGATGCTGTTCTGCGCGCCCACCAGCAGCTGGCTGGCGATGTCGCGGCCCAGGCTGTCGGTGCCCAGCCAGTGCGCGGCCGAAGGCGCTGCCAGCTTGTTGGGGATGTCGATGTCGGCCGGCGGGTAGGGCTGCCACACCAGCGACAGCAACGCCGCCAGCACCAGCACGGCGCTCAGCGCCGCGCCGATGGCGAAGCTCTTGTGGCGGGCGGCGCGCGCCGCGAAGCCCTCAGCCATGGCGCAGGCGCGGGTCGACCACGGCGTAGAGCAGGTCCACCACCAGGTTCACCACCACCACCACGGCGGCCAGCAGCATGACCACGTCGCGCACCACCACGAGGTCGCGGTTGGCGATGGCCTGGAACACCAGCCGCCCGATGCCCGGCAGCACGAACACGTTCTCCACCACGATGGTGCCGGTGACGAGGTTGGCGAACTGCAGCCCGGCCACCGTGAGCACCGGGATCAGCGCGTTGCGCAGCACGTGGCGCCACAGGGCCTGGCGCCTGCTCAGGCCCTTGGCGCGCGCGGTTCGGACGAAGTCCTCGCGCAGCACCTCCAGCACGGCCGAGCGCGTCACGCGCGTGAGGATGGCCGCCTGCACCAGGGCCAGCGCCAGCGCCGGCAGCAGCAGCGCCGTGAAGCCTTCCCACAGGCCACCGTCGTCGTCTTCCGTCCAGCCCGGGAAGCCGCCCGCGTTCACCCATTGCAGCTTCACCGCGAACAGCAGGATCAGCAGGATGGCGAACCAGAAGTTGGGGATGGCAATGCCCAGCTGGCTGGCGGCCATCACGCCCACGTCGCCGAGCTTGTTGTGGCGCGACGCGGCATAGAGGCCCAGCGCCAGCGCCAGCACCACCGTCAGCAGCATGGCCATGGCGGCCAGCGGCAGCGTGACGTGCAGGCGTTCGGCGATCAGCTCGGCGGTGGGCGTGTCGTAGCTCACGCTGTTGGCGCTGCGCCCCTGCAGCAGGCCGCCGACCCAGTCGAGGTAGCGCGTGAGCGGCGGGCGGTCCAGGCCCAGCCTGGCCTGCAGCGCGGCCACCGATTCCGGCGTCGCCGTCTCGCCCAGGATGACCTCGGCCGCATTGCCCGGCAGCAGTTCCAGCACCGCGAAGACGACGGCCGAAGCCACCGCCAGGGTGGCCAGGAAGCTCAGCAGGCGGCGCAGCAGGAACGGACCCATCGCGACCTATGATGCCGCAAGCTCCCAGGGAGGCCGCCATGATCCCGTTCGACACCACGCAGATGCTGATCGGCGGCGCCTGGCGCGCCGCGGCGGTGGACGAGACGCTGCCGCTCGTGAACCCGTCCGATGGCAGCGATCTCGCGCACATCGCGCGCGGGCGTGCGGCGGACATCGATGCTGCCGTGGCCGCCGCGCAGGCGGCCCGCGACGGGGCCTGGGGCGCGCTCACCGCCGCCGAGCGCGGGCGCTTGCTCTTCGCCATGAGCGCCCTCGTGCGCGAGCAGGCCGAGGAACTGGCGTGGCTGGAAGCGCTGGACGTCGGCAAGCCGCTCAAGCAGGGCCGCGCCGATGCGCTGGCACTGGCGCGCTACCTGGAGTTCTATGCCGGCGCCGCCGACAAGGTGCACGGCGAGACGATTCCCTTCGCCGCCGGCTACACGGCGCTGACGCTGCGTGAGCCGCATGGCGTCACCGGCCACATCGTGCCCTGGAACTATCCCATGCAGATCATCGGCCGCAGCGTGGGCGCGGCGCTGGCCATGGGCAATGCCTGCGTGCTGAAGCCGGCTGAAGAAGCGTGCTTGACGGCGCTGGCCTTCGCGCGCATCGCGCAGCAGGCCGGGCTGCCGCCGGGCGCGCTGAACGTGGTGCCGGGGCTGGGCGAAGAGGCTGGCGCCGCGCTGGCGGCGCACGCGGGCGTGCAGCACCTTTCGTTCACGGGCTCGGCCGCCGTGGGCGCGCTGATCCAGGCCGCCGCCGCGCCGAACGCCGTGCCGGTGACGCTGGAGCTGGGCGGCAAGAGTCCGCAGATCGTCTTCGCGGATGCCGACCTGGACGAGGCGCTTCCCTTCCTCGTCAACGCCGGCATCCAGAACGCCGGGCAGACCTGCTCGGCGGCCTCGCGCATCCTGGTGGAGCGCAGCGTCTACGGCGCCGTGATGGAGCGCATGGCCGACCGCTACCGCGCGCTGCGCGTGGGTCCGGCGCTGGACGACCTGGACGTGGGGCCGCTGATTTCTCGCCGCCAGCAGCAACTCGTGCGTGGCTACCTGGCGCTGGCGCGCGACAGTGGCCTGCGCGTCGCCGCCGAGGCACCGCTGTCGCGCGGCCTCCCGGAGGGCGGCTGCTGGATCGCGCCCACGCTGCTGGCCGACGTGCCGCCCTCGCACCGCCTGGCGCAGGAGGAGATCTTCGGCCCCGTGCAGGTGCTGATCCCCTTCGACGACGATGCCGAGGCGCTGGCCATCGCCAACGGCACGGCCTACGGCCTGGTGGCCGGCGTGTGGACGCGCGACATCGGCCGCGCCATGCGCTTTGCGCACCGGCTGCGCTGCGGCCAGGTGTTCGTCAACCACTACGGCGCAGGCGGCGGCGTGGAGCTGCCCTTCGGCGGCGTGAAGCACAGCGGCCACGGCCGCGAGAAGGGTTTCGAGGCGCTGTACGGTCTTTCGGTGCTCAAGACCGTGGCCATCCGCCACGGCTGAAGGAGGCAAGGCATGCGTTTGCAGGGCAAGGTGGCCGTGGTCACCGGGGCGGGCTCGGGTTTCGGCGCCGGCATCGCGCGCAAGTTCGTCGCCGAGGGCGCGCGAGTGATCGTCGCCGACCTGAACCTGAACGCCGCGATGGACGTGGCGGCCGAACTGGGCAGCGCGACCCGCGCCCTGAAGGCCGACGTGAGCGTGGCCGCCGACGTGCGTGGCATGCTCGACGCCGCCGAACGGCACTTCGGGCCGCTGGACATCCTGGTCAACAACGCCGGCATCGGCCACGTGCCGCAGCCGCTGGAAGGCCTGCCGGAAGCCGAGTTCGACCGCCTGTTCGCCGTCAACATGAAGGCCATCTACCTGGCGATGTGCGAGGCCGTGCCGCGCTTCAAGGCGAAGACCGCGGCGGGCATCAAGGGCGTGGTGCTGAACATGGCCAGCACCGCCGGCGTGAGCCCGCGGCCGCGCCTGGCCTGGTACAACGCCAGCAAGGGCTGGGTGATCACGGCCACGCGCGCCAGCGCGGTGGAAATGGCGCCCTTCGGCATCCGCGTCAACGCGCTGAACCCGGTGGCCGGCGAGACGCCGCTGCTGAAGACCTTCATGGGCGAGGACACGCCCGAGATCCGCGCGAAGTTCCTGTCCACCATCCCGCTCGGCCGCTTCTCCACGCCCGAGGACCTGGGCAACGCGGCCTGCTACCTGTGCAGCGACGAGGCCTCGATGATCACGGGCGTGTGCATGGAGGTCGATGGCGGCCGCTGCATCTGAGCGCCCCCAGGCTTGCCGCTGCGCGGCTTCGCCACCCCCCGAGGGGGCTCGTCCCGGACCGGGAAACCCGGATCCGGGCCGGTCAGGCGACCTTGTAGGTCTGCAGGTGGATGCTGGTCTCCGTGCCTGCAATGCCCCTGATCAGCCGCACGCGCTCCAGCACCGAGGCCAGTTCCTGAAGGTTCGCGGCGCGCAGCTCGGCCAGCAGGTCCCAGCGACCGTTGGTGTCGTGCAGCCCCGCCACGCCGGGCTCACCCAGCAAGTGGGCGATGACTTCGCGCGTCTGGTTGCCGTCCACCGTGATGCACATCCAGGCGCTGATCAGGTTGGGTTCGGTGTCCGGCCGCAGGCGCACGGTGTAGCCGGTGATGACGCCGTCGTCCTCCAGCTTCTTCACCCGGTTGGTGACGGTGCCGCGCGACACGCCCAGCTTCGTGGCCAGCGTGGCGACGGTGGTGCGGGCGTCCTGGCGGAGCAGGGCGATCAACTGCAGGTCGGTGGAGTCCATCCAGCAATTTGACAGCAAAGGCTGCCGAAATGCGATATTCCTGGTGAAATGGTGGCAGAACTGGCGCTTCTCATTGCCTGCAGGTCCCGGGAAGATGCGGTCTTGAGTAACGAGAGGCCACACATGACCACGCTCCTGAGCACGCAAGACATCGCCCGCATCGTGGCCCACCATGGCCTGCCCGAGGTGCTGCGCCGTATGGAAGCCGCCATCGAAGCCGACTTCCGCCGCTGGCCCGAGTTCGACAAGGTGGCCCGCGTGGCCAGCCACTCGCAGGACGGCGTCATCGAACTCATGCCGGTGGCCGACGCCACCCACTACAGCTTCAAGTACGTGAACGGCCACCCGCGCAATGGCCGCTTCGGCCTGCCCACGGTGATGGCCTTCGGTGTGCTGGCCGAAGTGGCCACGGGCCGACCGATTCTCGTGAGTGAGCTCACGCTCACCACGGCGATGCGCACGGCCGCCACCTCGGTGATGGCGGCGCGGCGCCTGGCGCGCCCCGATGCGCGCACGATGGCGCTCATCGGCAACGGCGCGCAGAGCGATTTCCAGGCGCTGGCCTTCCACCATGGCCTGGGCATCGAGGAGATCCGGCTCTTCGACGTCGACCCGGCGACCAGCGCACGGGTGCAGGCGCACCTGCGTGGCCTTCCGGGCTTGCGCGTGGTGGTCTGTGCCAGCGTGGCAGAGGCCCTGCGGGGCGCGGACATCGTCACCACGGTCACGGCCGACAAGCGCAGCGCCACCATCGTGACGCCCGAGATGCTGGAGCCCGGCATGCACCTCAACGCCGTCGGCGGCGACTGCCCGGGCAAGACGGAACTGCACCCGGGGGTGCTGGCCGCGGCCGATGTGTTCGTGGAGTACGAGCCGCAGACGCGCATCGAAGGCGATCTGCAGCAGATGCCGGCGGACTTCCCCGTGACCGAGTTCTGGCGGGTACTGGCGGGCGAAGCGCCTGGGCGCTCCAGCGCCACCCAGGTGACGGTGTTCGACTCCGTCGGCTTCGCGCTGGAGGACTTCGCCGCGCTGCGCCTGATGGCCGCACTGGCGGCGGAACTGAATCTGGGCGAAGCGCTGGACCTGATGCCCAGGCTGGCCGACCCGCGTGACCTCTACGGCCACCTCATGACGCAGGCTTCAGGCGCGGTGCCGCACCTGAAGGCCGCTTGAAGGGGCGTCAGACGTAGGGAACGTGCTGCTCCGTCAGGCGCTCGTGGCGGTCGGCGGCGGCCAGCAGGTCGGCGGCAAAACGCGGGTCGTGGCTGGCGAAACGGTTCGCGTATTCACGCACGGCGGCGGCTTCGGCGGCACGGTCGCTCACTTCTCGGCGCTCGGCACGCACGTCCGCGCTCTTCTGGAACCAGCCCAGGAAGGCCGTGAACAGGTTGGCGGCCATGATCGCAGCGCGGGGGGTGCCGACGGCGGCGGGGGTGTGCACGGTGACGGTGGTCATCTCGAACTTCCTTTACAGCCCTCTCGGGTCGAGAGGCAGTGACGGCATATTCGGGTAATCACTAGTACCTTTCAAGTGAATATTGCGCATGTAAGATATGCATGTGACGCATTTGATGCGGCGCAATAACCTTGAACTTCAGAACGCTGGACCTGAATCTGCTGCGTGTGCTGGACGCCGTGATGGCCGAAGGCAGCCTCACGCGCGCGGCGGCCGTGCTGTCGATGACGCAGCCCGCCGTCAGCCACGCCATGCGCCGCCTGCGCGAAGCGCTGGGCGACGAACTGTTCGTGCGCACCGCCCACGGCATGAAGCCCACGCCCGCGGCCGAAGCACTGTGGCCGCAGGTGCGCGACGCGCTGTCCAACCTGCGCCAGGCGCTCTCGCCCGACGACTTCGACCCCCGGCGCGACGCCATGCAGCTGCGCCTGGCGATGGCCGATGCCACCGCGGCACTGCTGGCGCCGGGGCTGGCGCAGAGCATCGAGAGCGCCGGCGCGGTGGTGAACCTGCGCGTGCTGCCGTTGACGACGCGCGACCCGCGCCGCCTGCTGGAGGCCGGTGAGGCCGACATGGCGGTGGGCTACTTCCCCGAAGTGCTGATGGCCATCCTCAACCAGGGGCCCGAGAACCCGCTGCGCCATGAGCGGCTTTACGAGAGCCGCTATGTCTGCGTGATGCGCCGCGACCACCCGCTGGCCAGCGCGCCGCTGACGCTGGACGACTACTGCGCCGCCCACCATCTGCTGGTCAGCTTTTCGGGCCGGCCCCATGGCCAGGTGGATTTCGTGCTGTCGCAGCTGGGCCGCAAGCGGCGCATCCTGTTGACGGTGAACCAGTTCTTCACCGCCGCCCGCGTGGTGGGGCGCACCGACCTGCTGACCGTGCTGCCCGAAGGCTTCGTCGACGCCACCGGCGGCGCCGGGCTCATCAAGAAGGAGCTGCCGCTGACGCTGCAGCCGGTGAACGTGCAGATGCTGTGGCACCTGCGGCACGACGCCGCGCCGGCGCACCGCTGGCTGCGCCAGCAGGTGCAGCTGGCGGCCAGCGCCGGCTACTGACGGCCCCCAGCTCGCTGCGCTCGCGACCCCCCGAGGGGGTGCGTTCCGGACCGGGAGACCCGGATCCGGAACCGACTCAGGTCACGGCCGCGATGGCCGCCGCCGCCCGTTCCACGTTGCCCGTGTTCAACCCGGCCACGCACATGCGGCCCGAGCGGATGAGGTAGACGCCGAACTCGTCGCGCAGGCGGTCCACCTGCGCAGCGCTCAGGCCCGTGTAGCTGAACATGCCGCGCTGGCTGAGGAAGTAGCCGAAGTCGCGCCCCGGTACTTTCGCCGACAGCACGGCGTGCAGGCTCTTGCGCATGCCGGCGATGCGCTCGCGCATGCCGGCCACGTCGGCCTCCCAGGCGGCGCGCAGCGCCGGATCGCCCAGCACGCGCGAGACGATGCCGGCGGCATGGATGGCCGGGCTGGAATAGTTGCGGCGCACGGTGGCCAGCAGCTGGCCGTCCACCAGGGCCGCTTCCTCGGCGCTGCCGCACACCACGCTCAGGGCGCCAGCGCGTTCGCCGTACAGGCTCATGCTCTTGGAGAAGGAGTTCGCGACGAAGAAGCTCAGGCCGGCCGAGGCCAGGGCGCGCAGCGCGAAGGCGTCTTCGGCGATGCCGTCGCCGTAGCCCTGGTAAGCCAGATCCAGGAAGGGCAGCAGCTCGCGTTCCTTCAGCACCGGGATGAGCGCCTGCCACTGGGCCGCCGTGAGGTCCACCCCCGTCGGGTTGTGGCAGCAGGCGTGCAGCAGCACCACGCTGCGGGCCGGCAGCGTGGCCAGGGCCGCCAGCAGGGCGTCGAAGGCCAGGCCGCCGGTGGCCGCGTCGTAGTACGGGTAGGTGTTCACCGCCAGGCCCGCGCCTTCGAACATGGCGCGGTGGTTGTCCCAGGTGGGGTCGCTCACCCACACGGCGCTGCCGGGCAGCCAGCGCTTGATGAAGTCGGCGCCGACGCGCAGGCCGCCGCTGGAGCCCACCGTCTGCAGCGTGACCACGCGCTTCTCGGCCAGCACCGGGTGGCCGGCGCCGAACAGCAACTGCTGCACGGCGGCGCGTGCCGCGGGGTCGCCGCCGATGGGCAGGTAGGGCTTGGCCGCGCCGGCTTCCAGCATCTGCGCTTCGGCGCGGCGCACGCAGTCCAGCACCGGGATGCGGCCGGCGTCGTCGAAGTAGATGCCGATGGACAGGTTGACCTTGTGCGGCCGCGGGTCCTTCTGGAAGGCCTCGTTGAGGCTCAGGATGGGGTCGCCGGCGTAGGCGTCCAGGTGGCCGAAGAAGCCGTTCATCCCAGGGCCTTTTCGATGTCGGCGCGCAGCGCGTCGGGGGCGTCGTTCGGGGCATAGCGCTTGAGCACCTGGCCGTCGCGGCCGACGAGGAACTTGGTGAAGTTCCACTTGATGGCCTGCGTGCCCAGGAGGCCGGGCTTCTCGCCCTTCAGCCACTGCCACAGCGGGTGGGCGTCGCTGCCGTTGACCTTGACCTTGGACATCATCGGGAAGCTGACGCCGTAGTTCTTCTGGCAGAAGGCGCCGATCTCGTCGTTGCTGCCCGGGTCCTGGCCGCCGAATTCGTTGCTGGGGAAACCGACGATGACCAGGCCGCGCTCGCGGTAGTCGTTCCAGAGCTTCTCCAGCCCGCCGAACTGCGGCGTGAAGCCGCAGGCGCTGGCGGTGTTGACGATCAGCACCACCTTGCCGCGTTGCGCGGAGAAGTTCGCCGGCTGGCCGGCGATGGAGACGGCGTCGAAATCGTAGAGGCTGGTGGCCATGGCGGAGGGAGTTCGGGGCGGGGCGACGATGGTAGCGCCCTGTTTCGTGGGATGTGGGCCCGTGGACGTTGACAGGTCGCCAGCGGGCCCGCACCATCGCCCGCTCCCGTTTCCGCCCGTGCACCCCGCGACGTCATGCCCTTCCAGGTCGCCTTCCTCGGCTTCAGCGACTTCGAGCGCAACACGCTCGCGAGCACCTTCCGGCTCGCGCTGAACCGCAGCCCGGCCTACGGGCAGGTCTACACCGTCACCGATGCCGACTACCTGGTGGTGGACGCCGACCACGCGCCTTCGGTGGCGCTGGTGCTGGCCACCGAACGCCTGGGCGAGACCGTGTTCGTCGGCGCCCAGGCCCCCGCCGGCAGCCGCGCCTGGATGATGCGGCCCATCGACACGCTGCAGATCATGCGCGAACTCGACCGCCTGGTGGGCGGCCCGCCGGCCGAGGCGCCCACGGCCCCGGCGGCCGCGCCGGAGGCGCACCGCTCCAAGGTGGAACTGGCCGCCGAGCGCATGAGCGCCGCGGCCCCGCCGCTGCCGGAGCCTCTGCGGCCCGAGCCGCCCCTGAGCCTGTCCAGCCAGGTGTGGCCGCCGATGCCCCGCGTTGCCGACCTCGCCCCGCCGCGGGCCCCGGCGCCGCCGCCGCGCCCGCCGCAGCCCCCACCCACGCCGCATGCGCTGATCGTCGACGACAGCGAGGTGGCGCGCCGCTTCCTGCAGAGCAAGCTCACGAAGTGGCGGCTCGTCGTCGACCAGGCCGCCAGCAGCGCCGAGGCCCTGGAGAAGATGGCCGGGCGCGCACCCGACCTGGTCTTCCTGGACGTCGAACTCGGCGCCGAGAGCGAGATGAACGGCCTGGAACTGTGCCGCCACATCAAGCGCTCGCCCGAGTTCCTGCATGCTGCCGTGGTGATGGTCTCGGTGCACAGCAGCGAGATGGACCGCGTGCGCGGCTCCCTCGTGGGCTGCGACGCCTACCTGGGCAAGCCGCTGGACGAGGTGGAGCTGCAGCGCGTGCTGATGCGCCAGGGCGTGAAGGCGCAGAAGGACGCCGGCGCCGGGGTCGGCACCGCGCCGGCCTGATCAGTCGCGTCCGGCCAGCAGCGCCGCGCCGACGATCAGGGCGCCGCCCAGCGCCAGTGCCGGTGTCACGTGGCCGGCGCCCAGCAGCACGGCCGAGACCGAGGCGAACAGCACCTCGGTGATCATCACCACCGCCGTCACGTTGGCGGGCAGCCTGGAGGCGCCGTACTGCAGCGCCAGGTTGCCGGCCAGGAAGGCGGCGCCCATGGCCAGAGCGCCCGCCACCCAGCCGAAGGCCGGCGGCGGCGGTGCCGGCACCGCGGCGCCGCCCAGCGACAGCGCCAGCACGCCGGCAACGACGGCGCCGCCCAGGAACATGGCCAGCGCGCGCGCCTCCTCGGGCCGGTGGGCCTCGCGCCGCAGCATCACGTTGTTCAGCGCGAAGGTGAAGCCGCCCAGCACGCCCAGCCACTCCGGCAGCGTGCGCGGCAGCGGCAGGCCGCCCTGCAGGCCTTCGGCCGGCCACAGCACCACGATGGCGCCGGCCAGCGCCATGGCCACGCGCAGCCCGGCGCGCCGCGTCATCGCCTCGCCCAGCAGCAGGCGGGCCAGCAGCACGGCCCACAGCGGCATCAGGTAGAACAGCAGCACCACGCGCACCACGTCGCCCACCGTCACGCCCCAGTTGAAGCAGGCGTTGGTGGTGCCCGATGCCACGACCAGCCACCACAGCGAGCGCGTGCGCGCCAGGGCCGCCCAGGCCCCGGGCTTCACCGCGGTGATCACCACCACGGCCAGCAGGTAGATCAGCACCGTGGCCCACAACGGGTGCAGTCCCGCGGCCTGCAGCTGGCGGAAGGGCCACCAGGACACGCCCCAGGTAAAGGCGTTCAGCGTGAGGGCCAGCCCCGGCAGCAGGCGCGACGCGACCGGCGCCATCACGCGGGGCTCAATGCGTGTCGCTGCGCGCGATGGCGAGCAGGCGCTCGACCTCCTCGCGGCTGTGGATGCAGTTGTGCGCGTGCCAGCGGCGGATCAGCTCCATCACGCCGGCCACGACCAGGCCGAAGACCGTGATGGCGGTGAAGGTGGACAGGCCCAGCTTCGTCATGCCGGCGTAGAACGCGCCCAGGCCCAGGATGCAGGCCTGCTCGTTGAAGTTCTGCACGGCGATCGAACGCCCGGCGCCCATCAGGTTGTGGCCGCGGTGCTGGAGCAGCGCGTTCATGGGCACCACCAGGTAGCCGCCGGCGGCGCCGAGCAGCAGCAGGAAGGGGATGGCCACCCACAGCACGTTGACGAAGTTGAGCAGCACCGTCAGCAGGCCGAGCAGGATGCCCAGCGGGATCACCTTCACCGCGTGGTCCAGCCGCATGTACATCGAGGCCACCACCGCGCCCACCGCCGTGCCCACGGCGACGATGCCCTGCAGGTTGGTGGCCTGCGTCGTGGTGTAGTGCATGGCCACCGCGGCCCAGGCCAGCACCAGGTAGCGCAGGTTGCCGGCCACGCCCCAGAACAGCGTCGTCGTGCCCAGCGAGATCTGGCCCAGCTTGTCGCTCCACAGGCGCGCGTTGCAGTGCGAGAAGTCGCGCACCAGTTCCACCAGGCCCGTCATCGGCTGCAGCGGCGCCCCGGTGCGCGGGATGTACAGGTTGAAGATGGCGGCCAGCACGTAGATGAAGACGATGACCGAGATCGCGGCCTCGGGGGCCGTGTCGATGGAGGTGTGCAGCATCGGCAGGTCGAAGCCCAGCAGCAGCGGCGCCATGTGCGGGCCGACGAGCTGGCCGCCGAGCACGGCGCCGAGGATGATGGAGCCGATCGTCAGGCCCTCGATCCAGCCGTTGGCCTTCACCAGCTGCGACGCCGGCAGCAGCTCGGTGAGGATGCCGTACTTGGCCGGCGAGTAGGCCGCCGCGCCCAGGCCGATGATCGCGTACGACATCAGCGGGTGGCTGCCGAACAGCATCATCAGGCAGCCCACCACCTTGATGGTGTTGGAGACGAACATGACGCGGCCCTTGGGCACGCTGTCGGCGAAGGCGCCGACGAAGGGCGCCAGCACGACGTAGAACAGCGCGAACATCGGCACCAGCGCCGCGCGTTGCCACTCGGGCGCGCCGGACTGCCGCAGCAACTCGACGGCGGCGATGAACACCGCGTTGTCGGCCAGCGAGCTGAAGAACTGCGCCGACATGATGGTCGAGAAACCTT
>CAZBUU010000058.1:0-19088 GCA_964495125.1 uncultured Rubrivivax sp. | reverse complement strand
TGTTCGCGATGAAGAACGGCGTGCGCAACATGAAGCGCTGGGACCGCGAGATCCCCGTTATCCGCAAGGAGCGCCCCGACCTGCAGATCCTGACCTGCCATGACGAGTACCTGTTGCACACCATGTTCGACGTCGACGGCGCCCTGGTGGGCTACGGCTGCATCGCGCCCGAGCCGCTGGTGGAGATGATCGCCGCCGGCAAGGCCAAGGACTACGCCAAGGCCCGCGCGATTCACGACCGACTGCTGCCCGTCACCGCCAACGTCTACCACCGCGGTTCGCACATGGAAGGTTCTGTCGCGCTGAAGTGGGCCCTGGTGCACCGCGGCATCCTCGAACACGCCGCCGTGCGCAGCCCGCTGCTGCCGCTGGCCGAAGGCGCCGACCAGGAAATCTCGGCAGCGATGGAAGGCGCCGGCCTGGGCCGCGTCAATCCCTGACGCGCAAGCCGCAGCGAATGCACAAAAAAGGAGACAACATGAAGTTCAAGTCATGGCTGCTGCGGCGGCTGGCCCGCCTGGGTGCGCTGCTTCTCGCAGCGCTCATGCTCCCGGCCTGGGGCCAGCCTACCAAGTTCCCCGAGAAGGACAAGACGCTGCGCATCGTGGTGCCCTTCGCCGCCGGCGGCGGCGTGGACGCCGCGGCCCGGCTGCTGGGCACGCAGTTGCAGAAGCGAATGGGCCTCACCGTGGTGGTGGAGAACAAGGCCGGTGCCAGCGGCACCATCGGAGGCAAGGCGGTGCAGATGGCGCCCGCCGATGGCTACACGCTGTTGTTCTCGGCCGCCACCCACGTGATGGCCAAACAGGTGCTGACCCAGGCGCCCTACGACCCGCAGACCGACTTCGCGCCCGTGGCGCGGGTCGGCGAGGCCCCCTTGATGCTGGTGCTGTCCAACGGCAGGCCGCAGACCCGGATGGCCGACCTGATCAGCGCAATGCGCCAGCAACCCGACAAGTGGATGGCCGGCATTCCGGCCGCCGGCGCGCCGAGTCATCTGGCGACGCTGCTTTGGGCCCGGCAAGCCCAGCTGAAGCTGAACTACGTGCCCTACAAGGGTACGCAGCCCGCGCTGATGGATGTGGCCGGTGGGCACACCGATTTGCTGATGGATTCGATGATCTCGTTGCTGCCCATGGTCAAGGGAGGCAAGGTGCGGCCCATCGCCATCACCTCGGCAAAGCGCAGCGCGCTGGCGCCCGATGTGCCCACCGTCAAGGAGAGCGGCCTGCCCAGCTTTGCCTACGCGTCCTGGTATGGCGTCTGGGCCCCGCGTGACACGCCCGCCGATCGGGTGGCGGCCCTGAACGCTGCGGTCAACGCAGCCACGGCCGAACTGGCCAAGACCGGCGCCTGGTCCAGCCTGGGCATAGAGCCCGTCACCGAAGGCACCGAACAGTTCAAGCGCTACATCGCCAGCGAAGTGGCTGAAGCCACCGAGCTCTTGAAGAGCGCGGGCTTCCGACCCGAATAACAAACACACTGGAGACCAACCTCATGCGCCACATCCCGAATGCAATCGCTGCGCTGGCATTTCTCGCGCTGCCCGGCACCAGCGCGCTGGCCCAATCGTCCGTCGTCATCGGCGGCACCGTCGACGTTGCCGTGCGCCAAGTCAAGAACGGGTCGCTGGGCACCATCCGTTCCGAAGTGAGCGGCGCCAACTCGACCAGCAAACTCATCATCCGCGGCACCGAGGATCTCGGCGGCGGGCTGTCGGCAGGCTTCTTCCTCGATGGCACCGTCCTCGTCGACACCGGCACCGCGAACGGCACGTTCTGGGACAGGCGTTCCACCGTGAGCCTGGTACACCGCAACTTTGGCGAGTTGCGCATGGGCCGCGACTGGGTGCCCACGCACCTGTCCTGGAGCAGCCTTGACCCCTTCAGCACGCTCGGCGTGGCGGGTGCCAATGCGTTCCGCTCACCGACGCAGTCGCGTGCGCTGGGGCAGGCCTTCGGCACCACCCCCGAGGCCATTGCCCAGAACCCGACGCTGCGAGTCAACAACGCCGTCGAGTACTTTCTGCCCTCAGGTCTAGGCGGCGTGTATGGCGCACTGATGCTCAGCGCCGGCGAGGGCGGCAATGCCGCGGCTGGCGCCACCAAGGGCATCGGTACTCGCTTGGGCTGGGCGAACAAGCAGCTGAACGTGAGCCTGGCCAGTTTCAAGGCCGACAACGCCAATGCCGGCCGCGCCTTCACCGACCGGGTGTGGGGCGTGTCCTACGACTTCGGCTTCGTGCGCGCCAGCGTCGGCCAGCGCCGCTGGGCCTACGGCAGCGACCGCACCGTGAACACCTTGCTGGGTGCCGTCATACCGGTCGGCCAGGGCGTGGTCAAGCTCAGCTGGCTGAAGGCCGACCAGAGCGGTGCCACTGCGGCGCAAAGCGCCAACGACGCCGATCTGCTGGGGCTTGGCTACCAGTACAACCTGTCGCGGCGCAGCGCGCTGTATGCGCAGTTCGCGCGGGTATCCAACAAAGGTGGTGCGGCGTTCTCGGTGCCAGGCGGACCGGCAGCCAGTGGTGTGGCCACGGCCGCCAACTATTTCGGCGGGCAGAAATCCACCGGCTTCGAGTTCGGCCTGCGGCACGACTTCTGAGTCGTGTGCGCGACGGCGAGGTAGCAGGCGCACTTGAAGCGCGCCGCGCAGACCACTCTGGGTGGCGGGCGCTCCTGGGTCTGTCGGTTTCTTCCCAGGCATTCGAGCAGTTGTCGATTTCAGTGAGCCAACGACCGTTGCAAGCGGTTGTCGACACTCGGTCACCGGAGAAGTGCCGGCGGCTACCCCTTGAAGTGCTGTCAGTCTTCCCGCAACCGTGATCGTCAGCCAGTTCGTACGACCACGCCTCGGCAGGACCTTCTGCTCAGCGCAAGTTCGGGTCGGCCCGCAGTCCTTCCACCACCAGGTCGATGAAGCCCCGCACCCGCTGCGTGGCACGGCGCCCCCCGTGGTGCACCACGTGGATCGGCAGGTCGGCGGTCTCGTGGGCGGCCAGCACGGGCACCAGCGCGCCGGCTTGCAGCTGCGCTGCGACCTGGTAGCTGAGCACGCGCGCGATGCCCAGGCCGGCGAGGGCCGCCGCGATGGCCGCCTCGTTGGAGGTGCTGCGCATGCGCGGTTGCACGCGTTGCGCGAACGCCTGCTCGCCGACCCCGAAGTGCCACTCCGGTTGCGCCACCAGGCCGGCGGCCGAGATCAAGGCGTGCTCGCCCAGATCGCGCGGGTGCGCCGGCAGGCCGCGCGCCTGTGCATAGGCGGGCGAGGCCACGAGCACGCGGCGCACGCGGCCCACGCGCGCCGCATGCAGCGATGAATCGGGCAGCTCGCCGATGCGCACCGCCACGTCCACGCCTTCTTCCAGCAGATTCACCACCCGGTCCAGGAACAGGCAGTTGGCGTCGAGCTGCGGCCATTGCAGCAGGTAGCGCGCCAGCAAGGGCGTCACGTAGAGCTGGCCGAACATCACCGGCGCGGTGATCGTGAGCGTGCCCTTGGGCGCCAGGTGTTCGCCCTGGGCCGCCTGCTCGGCGTCTTCGATCTCGGCCAGGATGCGCCGGCAGTCGTCGGCAAAGCGTGCACCGGCCTCGGTGACGCGCACGATGCGGGTGGTGCGTGTCAGCAGCCGCAGGCCCAGGCGGCTCTCGAGTTCGGCCACGGCGCGCGTCACCACCGGCGGCGACAGGTCCAGCTTGCGCGCCGCGCTGGCGAAGCCACCGGTCTCCACCACCGCCACGAAAGTCGTCATCGCCTGCAGCCTGTCCATTCGGCGCCCCTGCGGTTGGCTGTCGAAGCCGGCATTCTGGTGCGGGAACTCTTGCGCGCCCGACAACACTGTCTTTGCGGCTCCGGCCATTCACACCCGGTGGGTGTCGGGCCACAGTGGTCAGACGCAGCCTCCGTCCTTGCGCCCGTCCTGATCCTGGCGCAAGTCACCCACCCGACCACCTGGAACCCGATGAACCACTCCCACGAAACCCGCGCGCCCCTGCCGCCCTTCACCCGCGAGACGGCGACGCAGAAGGTGCGCCTGGCCGAAGACGCCTGGAACTCCCGCGACCCGCAACGGGTGGCCCTGGCCTACACCCGCGACAGCGTCTGGCGCAACCGCGCCGAGTTCCCGGTGGGTCGCGAAGCGATCCAGGCCTTCTTGCAGCGCAAGTGGGCGCGCGAGATCGACTACCGCCTGATCAAGGAGCTGTGGGCGCACGACGGCGCCCGCATCGCCGTGCGCTTCGCCTATGAATGGCACGACGACGCCGGCCAGTGGTTCCGCTCCTACGGCAACGAGAACTGGGCCTTCGACGAGCACGGCCTGATGCATCAGCGCTTTGCCAGCATCAACGACAAGCCCATTCCCGCGGCCGAGCGGCTGATGCACTGGCCGCTGGGCCGCCGCCCCGACGACCACCCTGGCCTGAGCGCGCTGGGTCTGTGAGGGCGCCTGCTGGCGCGGCCCAGCGCGGCGTCCGCAGGGTCGGCCGGGCTGACGTGCGGACGAAGTCCTGGATCACCCTCGTCGGCACTCAGGCGAGCGACTTCGGCGTCTTGTTGCGGATGGACGGCCGGATCAGCTCGGCCTTCTTGATGTTGCCGCCCACGTCCTGCTGCCACTTCTTCTGCACGTCCTTGTCGACGGTCAGGCAGAGCTTGCCGTCGGCGATGTGCCAGGCCTCCGGGTCGTGGCCGCGCACACCGATGCCCAGCGGCTTGGCGCGCAGGGCTGTCTTGTTCATGACGGGCTCTCGATGTGAATCAGCAAGGAGCTCGGAGGGCGCGGTGCGACAGCGGCCGCTCACGCGGGCAGGTGGCTGCTGACGCGGGGGAAATCGACGTCGGTGTGGGCCACGTTGTTGACGTAGTTCGTCAGCACGTTCAGCGCCACGTTGAGCACGATCTCGATGGTCTCGGCGTCGTCGAAGCCGGCGCTGCGCAGCGTGCCGAGGTCGTCGTCGGTCACGCGGCCATGCTCGGCGGCCACGCGCCGCGCGAAGCGCAGCGCGGCGGCATTGCGCGCGGTGGTGGCCTGGCCGTCGCGGGCGCGGCTGATGTCGTCGTCGCTGAGCTTGACCATGTGCTTGCCGATGTAGCTGTGCGCTGCCAGGCAGTAGTCGCAGCCGTTGAATTCGGCCACCGCGAGCGCCAGCGATTCACGCAGCCTGGCGTCGAGCTTGCCCTTGGCCAGCGCGCCGCTCAGCGAGAGGTAGCCCTCCAGGGCGGGCGCGGAGTTGCCGAGCAGCTTCATCATGTTGGGAACGACGCCCAGTTGCTTGTGCACGGCCTCCAGCAGGGGCTTGGAAGCGGCGGGCACGTGGTCGACGGAAGGGATGGCAAGACGGGACATCTGAAGGACCTTTCGGTTCGGTGGGTTGGGGAGCTTCTGCACAGCGCCCGGTGGGTTGCAGCGCATGCCGCTACTGTCGGCGGCGGCCACCGAAAGGGGAATCGCTCCGGCGGCCAAGGGTGTGTTCCGCGACTGGAAACAATCCGGCCTTCGCGATGCCCGTAGGCTCGGAGCTCTTGTCGCAACGCCACGATCCCGCAGAGGAGCCCACACATGCCGAGCCAACGCATCGATTTCCCGGGCAGCCAGGGCCACCCGCTGGCGGGCCGCCTGGACACGCCTGACCAGGCCCCCAGCGCGTGGGCCGTCTTCGCCCACTGCTTCACCTGTTCCAAGGACACCAAGGCCGCGGCCTACATCGCGCAGGCGCTGGCCGAAGCCGGGTACGGGGTGCTGCGCTTCGACTTCACCGGGCTCGGCGGCAGCGGTGGCGACTTCGCCAACACGAACTTCAGCTCGAACGTCGATGACCTGGTGGCGGCCGCTGACTGGCTGCGCGATCACCGGGGTGCGCCGACGCTGTTGATCGGCCACTCGCTGGGCGGTGCCGCGGTGCTGGCAGCCGCCGGCCGCGTGGACGATGCCCGCGCCGTGGTCACGCTCGGCGCCCCTTTCGAACCGGCGCACGTCACCCACCAGTTCGGCGCGGCCCTTCAGGTCATCGAGACCGCGGGCCAGGCCCAGGTCAGCCTCGGTGGGCGCCCCTTCACGATAAGGCGCAGCTTCGTCGACGATGTCAACGGGCAGGCGCAGCAGCAAAGGATCCGCGCACTGCGCCGGCCGCTGCTGGTCATGCATGCTCCCGAAGACGCCGTGGTGGAGGTGGACAACGCGCGGCGCATCTTCGAGGCGGCCAGGCATCCCAAGTCCTTCGTCGCACTGGACGGTGCCGACCACCTGCTGGCCCGCGAAGCGGATGCACGTTTCGCCGCCGGCATCATCTCGAGCTGGGCGGCCCGGTACGTGCCGCGAGACGCGGCGCCCGACGCGCCGTCGCCTGCGGGACCCGCGTCCTGAGATCGATCGTGCGCAGCACGTCGCCGTGACGGCTGAGCGTTGCGGGCTCGATGGCGGCGGTTGATCGGGATGTCGTCACGGCGTACATGGGATGTCCTCCGCACCGTCATGGGAGGCGGACCCGTCGCACGCCAGGAAGCTGCGCGGCTTCTGACGCGCGGACGCCCAGCGCGGCCTGTCGTGAGGCGCGGGCGCGGCGGGGCCGGTGCCCGCAAAGCGCACGCAGTGGTCCAGCGAGGGCAGGACGGCGCGGATGGCGCCGCCCAGGTCGTGGGTGGAGGCCCGGTCGCTTTGAATGTCCATGCGGCGAAGTCTATGGGTGAGGGGCAGGGCAGCCGCGGCGGCCGCCGGACGAACTCAGGCCGCGCTCGAACCTGCGGGTGGCACGGGCGGTTTGCAGGCCTGGCGCACGCGTTCGGAGAAGGCCAACAGCGCCGGCCGCTGAGCCAGCGCGGCCGCGCCGGCGGGCGCAAACCCCAGGAAACGCAGTTGCCCGGATAGGGCGAAATCGCAGAGCCAGGGCCGATCTCCCAGCAGGAAGCCCCCGGGACCCAGCAAGGCTTCGGCGGCGTCGAGATGCCGGCGCAGATCGGCGTCGAGATGGGCAGCCGGCTTGCGCCCGGTACCCTGGCCCCGTACCTGGTGGCGGATCAGTCGAAGGTAGCCCCGCCACGCCAGCCAGCCCAGCGGCCCGGGCGCGAAGCGCCGGCGCACCGCTCGCGTGTTGGCCGGATCGAGCCACACGTGGTGGAGACCGATGAAGTACAGCGACTCGTCACACCACTCCTCGATCGCGTGGCACAGCGCGCGATCGCGTGGGTCCGGCGGCAGCAAGGGCCGCAGCGGGAAGAGGGCGTGCAGCGCGTGGCAGATGTCGGTGGAGTCGAACACCATGCGGCCGTCGATCTCCAGTGCAGGCACCTTGCCGGTCCCACTTCTGCGTAGCGCCAGCCAGTGGCGTGGCGCTTTCGCGTTCAAGGTCTCGAACTCGGCGCCTTGGTACATCAGCGCCGACCGTACCTTGGCGCAGAAAGGCGAGGTCGGGAAGTCGTAGTAGACGAGGCGTGGCCGGTGATTCGTGTCAGGCATGGGCGGACTCCATCGACCTCCAGTATCGGGCTGGGCTGAGGCGCAGGCCCAGGACGAGTGTCCCTCGCAGCCGCGCGTGGCGACCCCACGGTGCGCGCCAAGGGACAAGCGACCCGCGACGCCTGAGACAGCGCTGCCGACACTGGGCTCCATCGCAAATCGAATGGAGTTTCCTGTGTCAACCGATCTCTCCCCTGTGCTGCTGGCGGCCTTGTTGTGCGGCGTCGCTTGCTGCGCCAACGCGGCCGGCGGCACCGCCCTCAAGCTGGGTTACGCCGACATCGCGTTCAACACGAAGTCCGGCGACCTGTCGGGCCCCGCCGGCACCACGCCGCCCGGCGTGCAGGCTGCGATCGGCGACACGCGCACGCTGGCGCTGGTGGCCGACGTTCCGCTCAGCGAGCGCTGGGGCCTCGTCATCCAGCTCGGCGCGCCACCGCTGGTGCGCTTCAACGGCGCCGGCGCCGGCGCCGCGCTGGGTGAAGTGGGCAGCGCGAGGGCCTGGTTCCCGGCCGTGCTGGCGCGCTGGCAACCGGCACCGTGGGGCAGGTTCCAGCCCTATGCCGCCGCTGGCCTGAACCACACCTTCTTCACCGACAAGCGCATCACCGAGGCCTACACCACGGCCTTCGGCGGCAGCGCCAGCCGCTCGCGCCTGAAGGCCAGCCAGGGCGCGGTGCTGAAGCTGGGTGCCGAGTGGCGGATCGACGATCGATGGGGCATCGACCTCGCGTACGCCCGCTACGGCATCCGCACCACGGCGACCATCACCACCACGACGCCCGGGCTCGGGGACGTGGAGCGCACCGTCGACGTGAAGGTCGACCCGGACGTGCTCAGCCTCATGCTGAGCTACCGCTTCTGAAGGCGCGGCGATGGACACCACCCTCCGACCCGCCGCCCTGGGCCCGGCATCGACGGCGGCACCGGGGCCGCGCGAGATCGCCGACCTGCCTTCTCCGCCCGGCCTGCCCTGGATCGGCAACGCCCACCAGGTGCGGCCTTCGAGCCTGCACCTCACGCTGGAGCGTTGGTTCGCCGAACTCGGCGGGCCCTTCGTCATGCGCCTCGGCTCACGCCGCGTCGTCGTGATGGCCCATGCCGGCGCGCTGCAATCGGCATTGCGCAGCCGGCCTGAGCAGTTTCGGCGCGCGTCGCCGATCGAGTCGGTGTTCGCCGAGATGGGCGCCAACGGCGTGTTCTCCGTCGAAGGGCCTGCATGGAACGCGCAGCGCAGGCTCGTCATGCAGGCGCTGTCGCCGGCCCAGCTGCGCGGCTTCCACCCGACGCTGGTGACCATCACGCGACGCCTGCTCAAGCGCTGGGCCGAGGCTTCGTCCGCCGGTCGCGTCGTCGAGATGACCGACGATCTCACGCGCTACACCGTGGACGTGACCACGGCGCTGGCCTTCGGCGAAGACCCGAATACCTTGGAGCGCGATGGCGACGCGATCCAGCGCCACCTGGCGCAGGTCTTCCCCACCATCATGCGACGCGTCAACGCGCCCTTCCCGTGGTGGCGCCACGTTCGCCTGCCGGTCGACCGACGCTTCGATGCCTCGATGACCGCCGTTCACGAGCATGTGCGCGGCCTCATCGAGCGCGCACGCCAGCGACTGCGCGCCGACCCCGACACGGCGCCTCGCAACGTGCTCGAAACCATGCTGGTGCAGGCCGCGTCGCCCGACAGCCCGCTGGCCGACTCCGACGTGCAGGCCAACGTCATCACGCTGCTGCTTGCGGGCGAGGACACCACGGCGCACACGCTGGCCTGGACGCTGCACCACCTGGCCTTGCACCCGCATTGGCAGGACCACCTGCACGACAAGGCTTGCGCCGTGCTGGGCGACGCTGACGTGTGCCCGACGCTCGAGCAGCTGGCGGAGCTGGACGCCTTCGAGGCCTGCGCCACCGAGGCCACGCGCCTGAAGCCCATCGTGCCGCTCTTCTACATGGAGACGCGCGCGGAGGTCGTGCTCGACGAGGTTCGATTGCCGGCCGGCACGCCCCTGATCTGCGTCCTGCGGCCGCCGATGCTCGAGGAGCGCCACTTCTGGCGCGCCGCCGAGTACCGGCCCGAACGCTGGCTGGCCGCCGCCGCGGGCTGCCCCGTGCACGGGTCTGCGGCGCACGAAAGCCGCGCCTGGGCGCAGTTCGGCGCCGGCCCGCGCGTGTGCCCGGGCCGCCACCTCGCGGGCAACGAGATCCGCCTGGTGCTGTCGACGCTGATGCGCCACTTCCGCATCGAACATGCGGTGGATCCGACATCCGTCCGCGAGCGCAACGCGTTCACGATGTCCCCCGACCGCATGCCCCTGCGGCTGGTGCCGCGAAACGCCCACCTGCATCCGGAGCACGTGGCATGAGCACGCCCTTTCACCACGAGGCCGACTTCGTCATCGTCGGCGGAGGCTCGGCCGGCTGCGTGCTGGCGGCGCGGCTGAGCGAAGACCCCAGCTGCCGCGTGCTGCTGCTCGAGGCCGGCGGCAGCGGCAGCGGGCCGCTCATCGACACGCCGGCCGCTCTGGCGCTGACGGTGCCGACCTCGCTGAACAACTGGGCGCTCAAGACCGTGCCGCAGCCGGGCCTGAACGGGCGCTGCGGCTACCAGCCGCGTGGCAAGGCCCTGGGTGGCAGCTCGGCCATCAACGCCATGGTCTACATGCGCGGCCATCGCAGCGACTACGACGGCTGGGCCGCCGCGGGCAACGCGGGCTGGGCCTACGACGACGTGCTGCCGTACTTCAAGCGCGCCGAGCACAACGAGGAGTTCGACAACGAATTCCACGGCCAGGGCGGCCCGCTGAACGTGGCCCGGCTGCGCACCGACAACCCCTTCCACCAGCGCTTCCTGCAGGCCGCGCGCGAAGCGGGCCATGCGATCAACGCTGACTTCAACGGCGCCGAGCAGGAAGGCATGGGCCTCAACCAGGTGACGCAGAAGGATGGTCAGCGCTGCAGCACCTACCGTGCCTACCTCGCGCCCGCCCTGAAGCGGCCCAACCTGCAGGTGCTGACCGGTGTCGCGGCACAGTGCGTGCTGTTCGACGAGCGGCAGGCGGTGGGCGTGGAGGTGCTGCAAGGCGGGCAGACGCTGCGTGTGCGGGCCCGAGCCGAGGTGCTCCTGTGCGCCGGCGCGTTCCACTCACCGCAGCTGCTGATGGTGTCGGGTGTGGGCCATCCGGCCGACCTCGTCCCGCAAGGCGTGGCGGTGCGCCACCCCCTGCCCGGCGTGGGCCGCAACCTGCACGACCACATCGACTTCGTCTTCGGCTGGCGCATGCGCGGAACCGACCTGCTGGGCCTGTCACTGCCCGGTGGTTGGCGGCTGCTGAAGGAAATCCAGCGCTGGCGTCACCAGCGCCGTGGCCAGCTGGCCAGCAACTTCGCCGAGATGGGTGGCTTCCTCCGCAAGGGGCGCCAGTCCAAAGCCCCCGAGTTCCAGATCATGGTGGTCACCGCGCTGCTGGACGACCACGCACGCAAGCCGCACTGGGGCCACGGCCTCTCATGCCACCTGGTGCTGCTGCGGCCCAGGAGCCGAGGCACCGTGTCACTGGACGGACCGACGATGCAGACCGCGCCGCGCATCGACCCGCAGTTCTACGGCGACCCGCGCGATCTGGACGACATGGTGTTCGGGTTCAAGCGCGCACGGCACCTGATGACGCAGCCCGCGTTGGCGCGCCACGCGCTGAAGGACCTCTTCACCGCCGGCGCGCACAGCGATGACGACATCCGCGCGGTGCTTCGCGAGCGCAGCGACACCGTCTACCACCCGGTGGGCACCTGCCGCATGGGGCCGCGCCACGACCACGAGGCGGTGGTCGACGCCGAACTGCGCGTGCGTGGCCTTCAGGGCCTGCGCGTGGTGGACGCCTCGGTCATGCCGGCCATTCCCGGCGGCAACACCAACGCGCCCACCGTGATGGTGGCCGAAAAGGCCGCCGACCTGATCCGGGGCCGAGCGCCGCTGCCCCGGGCCTGCACTTCCGATGCGGCCGAAGTGGCCGCGCCATCCACCTCGACCGAGAGAACCACATGAACGCACCCAAGTACCGCTATCGCATGAACCTGGCCCTGGCCCCGCTGTTGGCCAGCCTGTTGTCGCTGCCCATGACACCGATCCACGCGGCCGACACCGAATCCCCACCGGCCCGGGCTGCGGCCGCTCCGGCTGACCGCCTGGCCCCGGCGCGCGCCCTCATCGCCGACGGCAGGTGGGCCGCCGCCATCGAGGAACTCAAGCGCGTGAACGACAGCGGCAGCGCCGACTGGAACAACCTGATGGGCTACAGCCACCGCAAGGCCAGGAAGCCCGATCACGCCGCCGCCGAGCGCTACTACGACGAGGCCCTGCGCATCGACCCGGGGCACCGCGGTGCGCTCGAGTATTCCGGCGAGCTGTACCTGGCGCTGGGCGACCTGGCCAGGGCTGAGGCGCGACTGGCCACGCTCGGCCAAGTCTGCACCCAGCCCTGTGCCGAACAGGCCGCGCTGCAGCAGGCCATCGCGGCCTTCAAAGCCAAGACCAAGAACTGAACCCCCACGATCCTGGAACCCCCACCATGCCCACCGTCATCCCGCGCGGTCCCACCGCGCCACTCTCTTTGCTGTCCAGCCTGGTCGCATCCGTCTTCATCGCCGCCTGCAGTGGCGGCGGCTACGACGACAAGCCCCCGACCGATCCCGCGGTCACCGCCCGTGGCCCGCAGTCCTCGGGCCCGGTGCAGGTGAGCCCCGACGACCGCACGGTCTGGGTCGCCAACCCCGAGACCGGCACCGTGACGGTGCTGGAGGTGGCCGGCGACAGCCACCGCCGCCTGGCCAGCATCACCGTCGGAGCCCAGCCGCGCAACCTGGCGCTGTCGCCCGACGGCCGCCGCGCCGTGGTGGCCAATGCCGGCGGGGACACGCTGTCGGTCATCGACACGGCCAGCTACCAGGTGCTGCGCACCGTGACCGTGGGCACCGAGCCCTACGGCGTGGCCTACACGCCCAACGGCCGCTACATCTACGTGGCCAACGCGCGCAGCCACACCGTCACGGTGTTGGACGCCCAGACCTACACCACCGTGAAGACGCTGGACGACGTGGGCGCCGAGCCGCGCGGCCTGGCCATCACCAACGATGGCGATGCCGACGACGCCGACGAGAAGGTCTACGTCACGCAATTCCTGGGCGTGGACCGCCCGGGCGTGCTGATCGGCTCGGACGACTACAAGGAAGGCCGCGTGGCCGTGATCGCCACCGCCAACCACACGCTGCTGAAGCAGGCCGTGCTGCCGCCGATGGCCGACACCGGCTTCAAGAGCGACGGCTCGCTGCTCAAGCGCATCGCCGCCACCGAGAAGGTGACCACGGCCGCCTTTCCCAACATGCTGCAGGCCGTGGCCATCAAGGGCAGCCGCGCCTACCTGCCCAACACCTGCGCCAGCCCCGACGCGCCGGTGCGCTTCAACGTCAACATGCAGGCCTGCCTGACGGTGCTGGACACCGGCACCGACGCCGAGGGCCAGGCCGGCGGCAAGCCGCAGTCGATCAACCTGAACAGCGGCGTGCAGTTCGAGGTGGCCGACGAGGCGGTGTTCGAGCGCCGCCTGTTCCATGCCGTGCCCTGGGCTGTGGCCTTCAAGCACAAGGCCGACGTGGGCTATGTGGTCTCGCTGTCGTCCAACGTGGTGGTGAAGGTGCAGCTCGACGCCGACGGCACGCCGAGCTTCGGTGCACCCACCGCTGCCGGTGCCCCTTCCGGCATCGTGCGCGTGCTGGTGGGCCAGGGCCCGCGCGGCATCGCCATCAACGGTGCCGATACGCGCGCCTACGTGGCCAACGAGAACTCGCGTGACCTGTCGGTGATCGACCTGGCCACCGACCGCGTCATCGCCACCGTGCCCACGGCCGACCTGCCGGCGCCCGGCAGCGACGACGCGCGCCGCCTCATCGGCAAGGCGCTGTTCGACAGCTCCACCGGCGTGAACCTGCCGGCGCTGTCGTCGCCCGGCTTGCCCGGCGTGGTCGTCGGCAAGCGCCTGTCCAGCGAGGGTTGGGGCTCGTGCTACGCCTGCCACGGCTTCGGCAAGACCGACGGCGTGGTCTGGATGTTCGGCAGCGGCCCGCGCCGCAGCCTGCCGCTGCACGCCAGCTTCAGCCCGCTCTCGCCGGCCGACATCAAGGTGCTCAACAGCTCCGGTGTGAACGACGAGGTCCAGGATTTCGAACTGAACATCCGCAACGTCAGTGGCGGGCCGGGGCTCATCATCAAGGCCGACGGGTCGCCCGAGGACGTGAGCACCATCAAGGCCGTGGCTGCAGCGCCCGCGCTGGCCAACACCGGCCGCAGCGTGCACCTGGACGCGCTGGCGTCTTACCTCGCCACCGGCAATGCCACGCCCAAGAGCCCGCTGGCGGCCGAGAACCCGGGCAGCGCGCTGGGCCAGAGCATCGCACGCGGCCGGGCCTTGTTCGGCGCCGCCAACTGCCAGGCCTGCCACGGCGGACCGGGGTGGTCGAGCGCGCGGCGCGGCCCCAACCTACCGCCGCTGGCCGGCGAGATCGACGCGAGCGAAGGTATCGCGCAGCTCTTTGGCGCGCTCACGCCCGTGGGCACTTTCAACGCCACGCAGGCCAACGAGGTGCGCGCCGGCAACCTTCAGGCGCTCGGCATCAAGGGCTACGTGCCGTCGTCGCTGCTGGGCGTGGGCGCGCTGGCACCGTACCTGCACGACGGCTCTGCCGCGACGCTGGATGCGGTGATGGCCAACGTTCGCCACCGCAGCGCCGGCAGCGCGGGCGTCGACAAGCTTGGCATCGAGGCCGAGCGGCGTGACATCGTCAATTTCCTCAAGAGCATCGACGCCAGCACGACACCGTTTGAACAGGGCACCTTGCCGCGCTGAGCGAAGGGGGCGCCAGCCCGCGCCGATGCGCCGGGCACTGCGGCAGGGACATCCGTCCCTGTCCTGCGCCGCACCCCTCGATCAGAGTCTGTCCCTGTCGCGTCGCGAGCCCGAGTTGGCGCGGTCTTCCCACCTCAACCACTGACCAAACCTTTCAACGCCATGAGAACTCTGCTGCAAACCCTGCTGGCCCCTCTTGCCCTGGCGATTGCCGGGCCTGCGCTGGCCGCGCCCGTCGTCAACTACGAGGTTTCGATCCCCGTATCCGCCGTGGAAGCGGCATTCGGAGCGGGCGTGTTCGATGCGGCCGTGTTAGACCACCCCGACGGCAATACGATCAAGGCCGAGCGTTTGCTCCTCCGCGTGGCGTCCGAGCTCAGTCCGGTGGGTGCGCTGGGTTTCCCCGCCCCCGCGACCATCCAGGCCGGCGATGGCATAAATGGCCTGAATCCGCCACTTCCTACGGGTGCGTTTACTGTCAAAGCGCTGTTGCAGGGCGTGAGCAATGGCTTGCCTGCAGTCCGGGAAGTGGGCGATCTCGGCGAGAACCTGTCGACCGACGCGGATGCGTTCCTGATCGTGAAGGACATCTTCAACGGCGTGGCGCCCGGTGATGCACCCGCGCTCCTGGGCGTTCAGAACTTCCTTTTCTTTCTCTCGGTGGGGACCGTCGGCGAAGATCCATTGGAGTTCGAACTCGACTTCCTTCAGGCGAGCGACGAAGTCCTGGCCGGCAACCCTTTCCTGGGGGGGGCGAGTTTCTTGCGGTTGGATTTCCGCAACCAGGGAACTCGATTCACCACCTCGGACTTCGACATCCGCCTGACGGGCTTCAGTCCCGACGGCGAAGCGCCCGGGGTGCCGGGCCAAGGCGGCAACACGGTTCCTGAGCCTGCGTCCCTGGGATTGGCCATCACCGCGCTGGCCTTGACGGCGCACACTTGCCGCCGCAGAAGGGCCAAGGCCGGAGCCCTCGCCCAGGTGTGGGCACGGTGAGTCTTCAACCGCCCGTGCGGCCCAGCCCGTGCTCCCGCGCCGTAACGATCGCCATGGCGCGCGTGGCCACGCCCAGGCGATCGAAAAGCGTCGAGACCTGGTTGCACACGGTCTTCTCCAACAGCCCCAGCGCGGCGGCGATGAGCCGATTCACCCTCACACCCTTCAACACGATGCCTCTGCTTTCCCACTCCTTCCGTTCTTCCTTCCTGGTCGCCAGCATGGCCGCCCTCATGACGGTGGCCACTTCGGCCGACGCCGGCATCATCTCCGGCCAGCGCCAGATGTCGGCGTAGACCTCGATCTCGCTCGCCGCCGGCACCTTCCGCACCGAGGTGGCCGACGGCGCGCCGTTCGACCAAGCCTTCCAGTCCACCGGAGTGGATGCACAAGGCGCCTTCTCGTTGGCCAGCGTGTCGCAGACCAGCGTCTTCGACTCGCGCGTCGGCTCCTTGGGCACCAGCGACACCCGCATCGACACCAGCGCGGGCGTCAGCGGACTGACCATCGCTACGCTCGTGACGAACTTCGATCTGGCCGTGCGCTCGACCTTCACCGTGACGGGGCTGTTCGAGACGCAGGGCAACGCCGAAGCCCTGGGCGTCTTGCAGTTGTTCCGCATCGGCGGGGACGACCTCTTCCTGTTCTCGCTGGAAGAGACGACCGCGATCGACTTCGCAGGTGTCATGGAACCAGGCACCTACGGATTCTTCTTCCGCGATGGCATCAGTGCCAACGACTCGGGCCAAAGCGGCAGCGCGCGATTCGAGTACAACCTGCGCTTCAGCGAGGACCTCGGCGGCAACACCGTGCCCGAACCAACATCGCTCGCGCTGGCCGGCCTCTCGTTGGCGTTGTGTGCCGGCTCGGGCGCTCGCCGGCGGCTCAAGAAATCATGAGAGCGGCCTGAACTCGGCCCACTGGGGTCGATGAATTCCGCTGGCCATCCGTTCGCCAATGTCTTCACCGACTCCCTCATGACGGCGATGAAGGTCAAGCCGCTCTGCTTGGCTGGCCACGCGCCCATCGCGAACGTGGCCGGCCAGCTGCCCAGGTTCCTAGAAGAGCTCTGCCAGGCCAGGAGGCTGCGTGGCTCCCGGTGTGCGGACTCCTGGGCCGCCGAAGCGCGAGAGCGTGCAAGCACGCGGCCAGCGCCAGTGGCAACGTATGCGGTTCTGGCAACGCCCCTCCACCGCTGGCGACTGGGTTGACCTTCGGGTCAAAGGCCCGCTGGCCCAGCGAGAACTCGCCAGGGTCATTGCTGATCGCGGCCAGCCCACCCCAGGCGCGGACGGCTGGCGCCGATGTCGAAGGGCCACCACGAGCGACGGATGGCGGCCGCATTCGGCCCGTCCGGTCCGTGATGGCAGTGCGCCACTGGGTCGCGCCGGCAGTTGGCACCTGGGCGCCTCTTTGCGCCCCTTGGTGAACGTGCCGGCGAGCGCGGGCGGCCAGGCCGCCCGGCGAGTGGGTCAGGAGTGGCGCTGCGGCTTGCGCAGCGCCAAGGCCGGCAGCAGGGCCGCGAGGACCAGGGCCAGGGACTGCGGCTCAGGCACGCTGCCTCCATTGCCCACCGCGGGCTGGTTGACCTGCAGATCGAAGTCCAGGCGCCCGAACGCGGACTCGCCGGGATCGATGCTGGCGGCTCTCAGGGCGAAGCTGAACACGTAGGCGCCGGCGTCCAGCACGCCGGCGATGCTCTCGTTGAGGCCCTCGTCCAGCGCCAGATCGAACAGGTCGACCAGACTGCCCCCATCGGCCGAGAACCCCTGGACCTTGAGGGTTGCCTCAACCAGCGCATTGCCGTCGGCATCGAGCAGGCCACCGAAGCTGAAGGACGAGCCGTCGACCAGCACCATGCTCTGCTGGAAGCTGCTGCGGGCACTGCCGCTGACGCCGCCCGACAGGCCGAGGCCGACCTCGGCCGAACCCGCGAAGCCGTTGTTGCGGTCGTGGCGGGCAAAGGTCTGCGCGGCGCTCGCAAAGGACACCAGTCCCTGTCCGGACAGCCCTGTCGAATTGACGCTGTCGTTGAACAGAACATCGGGGTCCGCCTGGACAAGGCGCGAGGCGGGCGTCGAGGCCGAGGTGTCGGCCTGGATGAAGTGCGTACTGGGCACGATCAGCGCCTGGGCAGGGCTGGCCATGAGCGCCAGCGCCAACCCGGCGCCAGCGAGGACGGTGGAAGGAAAGGTACGAGGTCTTGCATTCATGATGGGAAGGGCGTTGCCGCCGGTGGAGATGGAAAGTGATCACGCTGGGAACCAGCGGCCTGGAAGCCGAACCCCTGAGTGCCGCCCCAAGGGCGGCGCTCAGGGTCGATCTGCACTCAGCGTTTGCCGCGAAGGCGCGCGACGCCGGCGATGCCCCCCAGACCAGCCAGCATCAACGCATAGCTGCCGGGCTCCGGGACGGCCGCGAGAGCGAAGTTGCCCGCGCCGAAGCCGGGGATGGCTGCCAGCGCGTCGGGCCCGGAGGGTGACTCGATGCGCGCCAGCACGCTGAGGTCTGCGGTGTCGAGGTTGAGGTTGGTCGAATAGACCAGGCGGTTCACGCCCAGCACCCGGTTGGAGTAGACGAAGAAGCCCGGCCCGTCCGCCTGCACCGTGGCGGCGATGAGGTTGGCGGCGGTGCCGGCGCCGAAAGTGGGCGAGGTGTCCTGCACGACGATCACGTTGAGGCCCGAAACCTCGAGGTTCGCGGCCAGGCTGTTGGCGAAGTAGAGGGCATCGCCCACGGGAAAGGCGGCCGGGTCGAAGACGAAGCGGTCGTTCGCAAGGTCGAAGCTGGGCAGGCTGCGCTGGTTGCCGGTGAAGATGGTGCGCACGCCGTCGCTGGGGTCGGCGTTGGACCCCGTGAAAGGCGAGCTTGCGAACACCACGTCGGCGGCCTGCGCGACCGGTGCGAGCGCGGCCAGGCCCAGGGCCAGGCAGAGAGGGGCGCGGAAACTCATGAAGGTTCTCCAGGATGGGAAGTCAGAGGGCATGGAAGCCCGCGCCGGCGTGGCTTGAGCACGGGTCCATGGGTCCGCATGCTCGCGAGCCTGTTCGCCCGCCGCACGGGGCAAATGTCCCGAGCGGCCGCAGGCCGCTCTCAGGTCCGCTGCAGGCCCAGCCCGTGCTCCCGTGCCATGACGATGGCCATGGCGCGCGTGGCCACGCCCAGGCGATCGAAGAGCATCGAGACCTGGTTGCGCACCGTCTTCTCCGACAGGCCCAGCGCCGCCGCGATCTGGGCGTTGTCGCGCCCCTGGGCCATCAGTTCCAGCAACTCGCGGCCACGGGGTGTCAGCGCCGCCAGGGGCCCAGCAGCCGGCGCAGCGCCGGCCGCCGGCAGGAACTGTTCGATGGCGTCGCGGGCCTGCCGCCAGCCGGGCTCGTCTTCCAGAAGCAGGTGATTGCGGCTGTCGATGGTGACGAGCGTGGCGCCCGGGATGTTCATGGCCAGCAGGCGGCCCTCCTCGAAGGGCACGCGCACGTCATCGCGGCTGTGCAGCACCAGGGTCGGGCAGCGGACGCGGGGCAGCAAGGCCACCACGTCGATGGTGTTGAACTCGCGCATGAACGCGGCCGCATTGGCCGGCGAGGTGGAGATACGTTCGAGGTCGTTGAACCACGCGTGCTGGGCCGGTGTGCCGCCGGGGATGAACTGGGTTGTGAAGAACTGGCGGAAGCTGGGATCGTCCCGGCCCCAGCCCAGTTCGGCCAGGCGGCACATCATCTCGGCCTCTTCGGCCTGCT